>CAYQZE010000018.1:0-75438 GCA_964421985.1 uncultured Dehalococcoidia bacterium
GGTGCCGATGCCGGCGGTCGAAGTGTGGAGCGCGCGAGGACGGGACCGCGTGGTCACGCTCACCGACGCCGCCTACACCGTCGGCTCCGACGCCGAGTCGTCGGCGATCGCACTCGACGACCATGCAGTTTCGAAGGTGCACGCGATCCTGGAACGGTTTCTCAAGCGCATCGACGGCGACCCGCCGCGGCCGGAGGCACGTGCCCGGCACCTTGCGCTGCTGGGCGAGGTCGCGACGGAGGAGGCGCGCGAGCGGGAGGCGCGGGGCGTTACCGGACGGCCGTTGATCTGGGCCTTGGACCAGCGGCAGATCGGCGCCGATCTCGTGGGCTGGTACGACGCCGAGGTGGAGGAGGCATCACGGACGGCGGTCCGCCCGCACGGGTTCGAGGTCGGTTTCGGCGGTGCACGGTGCGGGTTCGGGAGCGACGAAAGCCCGCTTTCGACGGAGGACCCCATCGCCGTACGCGCCGGTGATCGCGAACTGCTGCTGCAGGGGCGGATCGACCGCATCGACTGGGACAGCGAGCGCACGCACTTTCGCGTGATCGACTACAAGACGGGCAAGAGGCGCGGCGGGGAGAACTCGGTCTTCGACAAAGGGCGGTCGCTGCAGCTGCCGGTGTACCTCCACGCGGCGGCGTCGCTGCTCGGCCTGGACCCTTCCCAGGGCGAAGCGCAGTACTTCTACGTCAGCCGGGGCGGTGGCTATCGCCGCAAAACGCTCACGGGCGGTGCATTGGCCCGGCAGCAGGGGCAGCAGGGGCAGCTGGAGCAGATCCTCACCACGATCGCGAATGGCGTCGACGGCGGCTTCTTCGCGGCGAATCCGGGCGGAAAGGGGCGGCAGAACTGCGCGTACTGCGAAGTCAGAGATATCTGCGACACGGGCATCGAGCGCATCGCGCTCCGCAAGGCGGATGATTCGCGGGGCGCCGCGTATCGGGCATTGGAGGACGTCGTATGACGAATTCGTTCACTCCGTCCGATCGGCGTGTGCGCGATGACATCCGCACGCAGCTGGACGCCAATATCTGTGTCGAAGCCGGCGCCGGCACGGGCAAGACGACCGTGCTCGTCGACCGCATCGTGGAAGTACTGCGCCGTGAACACGCCGCGGTCGCGCAATTGGTGGTGATCACATTTACCGAGAAGGCTGCGGCGGAACTGGCATCACGTGTGCGGCGCGGGCTGGAGGACGCTCTGCGCGCCGCACCGGATGACGCCGAGCGCGACTGCCTGGCGGCGGCGATCCGCGGGTTGAACCACGCGCACATCGAGACGATCCACGCGTTCGCGGCGAGCTTGCTGAGGGAGCGTCCGGTCGAGGCGCTGATGGACCCCGGATTCGACGTGCTGGATGAGCTGCCCGCCCAACTGGCGTTCAGCGCAGCCTGGGACGCGTGGCTGACGGATGAGCTAGCGCAAGAACCGCCGTCCCCGGCGCTCCTGAACATCCTCGACCTGAATCTCGACTTCCGTTACGTGCGCGAGGCGGCGGAGCGGCTGAACCGCCACCGGTACGCCCTGCCGCTGCGCGCCTATCCCGCGGCGCCTCGCGACCCGAAGGCGTTGCTGGCCGCGCTCGGAGAGGCGGCGATCCGCCTGCGCGAACTCGACCGCCGCGTAGGTGCGTTCGAGGATCCGGCCCGGCAGGCGATGCCGGAGTACATCGAGCGCTTGGAACAGCTGCTCGAGCTGGGCGCAGGAAGCCCCGCGCTGCCCCACGCGCTGGCCTCGATCACATTTCCCGCGACCCACCTCGGGAACAAGCAGCGCTGGCCACGTCCATCCGATTGCGACGCGGCTAAGGCCGGCATGAAGTTCGTGAAGGGGGCCATCGGCGAGTACGTCGGGGCGCTGCGGAGTGCCGCCACGGGTGATCTGGTGCGCTGGCTCGAAGGCTTCGTGCGCTTCTTCGAGCAACGGCGGCGTCGCGACGGCGTCGCCGACTTCGACGACCTGCTGCTCCGTGCGCGCGACCTGGTGCGGGATGCGCCGGAGGTCCGGCGTTACTTCCAGGGCAAGTATCGCTGCATCCTGGTCGACGAGTTTCAGGATACCGACCCGGTGCAGGCGGAGATGATCGTGCGCCTGTGCGCCGAGGACGGCGGCGAGGCCGACTGGCGGGCGGCGACGTTGCGCGCCGGGGCGCTCTTCGTCGTTGGCGACCCCAAGCAGTCCATCTACCGCTTCCGGCGCGCCGACATCACCATGTACGACGAGGTGAAGCGCGGCCTGTTCCACGGCGAACGCGCGATCGTCCAGAACTTTCGCTCGGCGACGCCGATCATCGGCTGGATCAACGATGTGTTCGGGCGGATGATCACCGCGAGCCAGGGAGTGCAGCCGGCCTATGTCCCGCTCGAGCATCAGCCGGCGTTCGAGGCGGGCGCGGTGGCGCTGGTGCGAGGGACCGTCGCCGCCTCCGCGAAGATCGCCGACGTCCGGTCGGCCGAGGCGTCGGCGCTGGCTGGGCTGATCGCCCGCGAGGTGAACGCCGGTAGCTGGGCGGTGAGAGGGGAAGGCAACGGGGATCCGCGTCCCGCGACGTGGCGCGACGTGGGGGTGTTGATCCCGTCTCGTACAGAGCTGCAGATCTACGAAGACGCCTTCGCCCGCGCACGCATCCCGTATCGGCATGAAGGCGGACGCACGTTTTTCCTCCGACAGGAGGTGCGGGAGCTGGTCGCCGTCCTGCGCGCCATCGACGACCCGTCGGACGGCGTCGCGGCGATCGCAGCGCTGCGTTCGGCCGGGTTCGGCTGCTCGGACGAAGACCTGTTCATCCATCGCAGCGAGGGTGGCCGCTTCGATCACGCCGCGCCAAGGCGCACGGGCGTCGCATCCGTCACCTACGCCCTCGGCACGCTGCACGAGTTCGCGGAGATGCGCCGCACGATGGCGCTTCCGGATCTTGTGCGTGCCGTGCTCGATCGCACGCGGCTTGTCGAGTTCGCGATGCTGCAGCCGCACGGCGATCAGGTCGCGGCCAATCTGTTGAAGATGATCGACCAGGCGCGCGCCTTCGCCGATGCCGAGGGCAGCGGATTGCGCGGGTTCACGCGCTGGCTGAAGGACAACGTGACGCGCGCAGCCGACCCACGCGCCGGGTCTGGCGGCGACGAAACGGATGCCCTGATCAGCGAGGACACGGATGACGTGGTCCGCATCATGACCGTACACGCGGCGAAGGGGCTGGAGTTCCCGGTGGTCGTGCTGGCGAACATGTGCGGCGAACGCGCCGATCTGACGAACGTGATTGCCGTCCGAGACGGGGCGCCGGGCGCCAGCCTCCACATGAAGTTAGGCAAGAAGGACGACGGCTTCCGCACGCCCGGCTACGACGAAGCGGAGGTAACGGAGGATCTGCACCGCGAGGCCGAGGAGAAGCGCCTGCTGTATGTTGCCGCCACGCGTGCGAAGGACCGCCTGGTCGTCCCGTTCTTCGACAAAGATCACGGCCACGCCAAGCGGACTGAGCTGTCGAAGTCGCTGAGCGGCTGGCTGAAGTCCGCCGGGGCGGATCAGGGGGAAGCGATCGCCGCTGGGACGCTGCCGGCCGGCGCGGCGGACCTGCCGGTCTGGCGCGGCAGCATTCGTTCCGCACGACCTGGCGATATTGCTCGTGTATTGGCGGAGCGCGACGCCTGGCTGGGCGCGCACGAAGCGCTCGTGACCGAAGGGAACAGGCAGCTGCGCGTGCGCACCGCCACGTCGATGAAGGCCGAGATGGAGCCGCCGTGGGCATCGGACGAGCAGATCCGGCGCAGCCGGGCGGCGGACTTCGGCACGGCCGTGCACGCGTTGCTCGAGCGCATCGATCTGCGTGACCACGCTGACCTCGCGGAGCGGGCACAGGTGGTGGCCGTGGAGTTCGGCATGCGCGAGCGCGCGGGAGAGATCGAGCGCGTCGCTCGCAATGCGCTCGGCAGCCCGGCGCTCGACCGCGCGCGTGCATCGAAGCGCTTCCTGCGGGAGGTCGCGTTCACCGCTCCGTTGCCGGGCGATGACGGGGGATTCGGGGAGGGGCGAATCGACCTGCTCTTCCTCGAGGATGGAGCCAATGGCCCCGGCATCATCGTCGTGGACTACAAGACCGATACGATCCGGCCCCACGAACTGCGGGCCCGCACCGAGAGCTACCGCCCGCAGGCGCTGGTCTACGCCTGGGCGGCGGCGGCCGCCACGGGACTGCTGGTCCGCGCGGTCGTGTTCCTGTACGCACGTCTGCCGGCAGAATCGATCGTGCCGGTGGATGCGGCATTCGTGGCGGAGTCCGAGCGAGCGATGCGGTCGCCTGTGCCTGCCTGACGGGGAAGCCGCCCCGCGGGCGCAGGACGGGCGCCGTCGGTGGTCCGGACGGCGCCCCGCATGAGTGTGCTAACCCCATGTGACCGGCGCCGCTTGTGGCGGCAGCACGGTCGTCCTGCGGCGAAGCCAGGATGCGCGCAGACTCGTCTGGTGGCACGCGCGCCCGGCCTCATCGCTCCGCGCGCGAGTTCGGGGCCTCCATGCCAGGGCGAGCGCCCGCGCGCGCGGCACGGGTGAGGATGCGGCCGGCCAGCCCTACGCAACCGGCGATGAATCCAAGCCCGTACGCGAAGTGGAGACACGCGAAGACGACGGGTAGAGGTGGGACGCGTCGCCAGCCGTGTCGCCGTACAAGAGCGAGTGATGCGATGGTGGCGCTGAGAGTATACACCCCCAGGAGGGCCTTGAGCGCGCCAGAGCGGCCAAGAATCGCGGCAAATGCTGTTGCGATCACGGCGCTGACGAATGCCGCCGGGACGAATTGCCGGGGCCGTGCCTGCGCCGGGTGCCTGCGCAACACCTCCGGCTTGGCGCGGCCGTAGCCGAAGTACTGGCACCAGACGCCGGGCAGGCCGCCACGCACCGTGTAGGTGGCGGCGATGCCAGGCGCCAGCGTAATGACGCCGCCATGGTCCAGGAGCCGGTAGTTGAATTCGTCGTCCTCGCCCTTCTCGATGTCTTCTGTGAAGCCGCCGATGCGTTCGAACACGTCGCGCCGATACGCGCCGAACGCGACCGTGTCTGCGGGGCCATCGCCGCCGATGCGAAACGCCACGCCGCCGACGCCGAACCGCGACGACATGGCGACGGCGACCGCGCGGCCGACATAGGTGTCACCCTCGGTGGTGAGCGCGCCGCCGACGCAGTCCGCGACCGTGGTCTCCAGCGCCTCGACGTTGCGCCTGAGGAAGTCCCGCGCGACGGTCGCATGTCCATCGACGCGTACGACGACATCGCCGCGGGCTTCAGCGAGACCGATGTTCAGCCCGGCGGCCGTGCGGCGCCGCGGGTTCTCTAGCAGCCGCAGGTCCAGCGTGGATTCGGCAGCGAAGCGATAGATGATCGCTCTGGTCTTGTCGCTCGATTGGCCGTCGATGACGAGGACTTCGAAGCTGCCGCGCGGATAGTCCTGCGCAGCGATGCTGTAGAGACAGCGCTCGATGTAGCGTTCTTCGTTTCGCACGGGGACCAGGACTGAGACGAACGGCTGCCACATGGAGGCAGTGTAGCGCCGGAACCTAACCCCCGGTCTGTACACCTACGAGGGAAGGGGAGCCTCGCAAGTGGATGTGGCGCGAAACGCGATAGGCGTCAGGCCGGTCCCAGCATACGCCTGCGGGCGCCCAACGTTAGGTGCACACCGACGCGGCCACAACGCTTCGGTTCAATGGCATATCGCGGGAATCATCCCACAGCCAACCGCCTCGATCAAACGAGATTGAACCGCTTCCACCGGAGTAGGCGTCGATCGCCCCGACGGGAATCGAAGCAGTACCTGAGAAGCTCTCGCATCGGGTGAGCCGCGCGCCTATTCGACGGGGCTGGCTGCCTCGATCGGGCGCGTTTCCAGCGAGTCAAGCGCGATGCGGACGTTCTTGCCGAACAGCTGCAACTGATCGTCCAGGCGGCGCAGCATCTCGGTGGCGTAGCGGTCGGCTTCGTCCATCTGTTCGTTCGCCAGCTTCTCGGCCTCGCCCATGCGCGCGCGCGCCTGGTTCTCTGTGTCGAGCAGCATGTGGTCGCAGCGTGCTTCTGCCTCGCGCACCAGCATGTCGGCGCGCGCCTCGGCAGCCTTCACGACGGATTCGTTCGAAAGGATATCGTCGGCCTGCTCCTCCGCGCGGCGCAGCTTTATCTTCGACTCTTCCTCCGCGCGCTCGATCATCTCGTCGCGGCGGCGGAGAATGTCCTCCGCCTCCCTGATCTCCGTCGGCATCGCGGCGCGCATCTGGTCGACCAGGTCCAGCAGACGCCGGCGGTCGACGACGACGCCCGCGCCGATCGGCATGCGCCGGCCCTCGGCGACCATCTCCTCGAGGCGGTCGATGAGATGTAGAGAATCGATGGCGCACCTCCCTGTGCTGGCGCGGGCTATCCGCGCGCCGCGTACTTCTTCTTCAGCGCGGTCCAGACGTGCGGCGGTACCAGATCGCTCACATCATACCCCAGCGCCGATACCTCGCGAATGCGGGTGCCGCTTATGTAGAGGTGCTCGAGGCTGGCCATCATGAAGATCGACTCGATCTCGGGCGCCATCTTCTTGTTCATCAGCGCCATGTCGAATTCTGCCTCGAAGTCGGTGACGGCGCGCATCGATCGGACAACCACGCTGACGCCCTGCTGTCGCGCGAACTCGACCGTCAACCCCGAAAATGACGTCACGTCGATGTTCCCGCAATCCGCCACGGCCTCGCGGAGCAAGCTGACGCGTTCGGCGGTGGAGAAGAGGTAGTTCTGCTTCAGATCCGCGACGGCGACCAGCACGGTATCGAACATCCTCGCGGCGCGGCGCACAATGTCCCGATGACCGTTGGTGACCGGGTCGAACCGGCCGGGGAACATCGCTTTCACAACGGAATCCCTTCTGCGGCGTAGATCGCGACGGCCGTATCTCCGTGCGCGCGTCTCTTGAGCAGGCGCAGGCGCCCCAGCGCCTCCGCTGTAACCGTCTTCTTGTGCTGCTCCAGCACAAGCACGGTCTCCGCATCTACCAGCGGCGAATCCGCGACGGCGGATACGCACGCCAGCGCGCCCTCATCGTAATACGGCGGGTCGGCGAGGACGAGGGTGTATGGCCCAGAAAGCCGTCCGATCGCACGATCGGCTGTCAAGCGGTGGACGTGGCCGCGCGCTTCCAGGCCCGTGCGTATCAGGTTCGCCGAAATGATCGACGCCGTGGCCGCGTCGGCCTCCACGAAGTCCGCGGCGCCGTCGCCACGGCTCAGCGCCTCGATACCGAGCGCGCCTGTCCCGGCGTAGAGGTCCAGCACACGGGCATAGTCGGCGCCCATCGCGTCCAGCATGTCGAAGATGACGCCGCGGATCAGGTCCGACGTCGGACGGACGCCCGGGCGGCCCGGGGCGCGCGGCCTCGGCGGGCTCAACAGCGTGCGGCCGCGAGCGCTCCCCGCGATCACACGCATCGCGCGCGAGTCGTCGGTCGAGAGTCGTTGGTCGTGGGGATTGAACCACAGAGACACAGAGCCACAGAGATGCCTTGTTGGGTTAGATGGGAGAGCTGCCTGGGATCGCGCGTTGGGCATTGGGGGTCGGTCGAGGGTTGTCGGTCGGCGGCGGAACGGGATGCGCAGATCACGGAGGGGTTGTCGCTCCCGGCGCGACATCCAATGAGACAAGCTGCCCTGCCCGGACGACGCCGTCGCTGACGATCAGCGTGACGGTGTAGGTGCCTTCGTTGGCGGGGGCCGTCCAGGTGACGGCGTCGCCGGTTTGCGGTGTGATGGTGCCGCTGGCGGTTGACCACGCCGGCGTCAGAAGCTCGCCGTTCGGACGTGATAGTGTGAGGCTGCCCGTGTCAGCCGCCTGTTGCACGGGCGCCCACACATCGGCTCCACCGCCCTGGGTCGAGACGTCATTGATGGTGACGCCACCGAGGCCGCGCCGCTGCGCCAGGTCCAGCCGGAAGGCCGCGCTGAAGGCGTTGGCAACCCAGACCGTGCGCGTGCCGCCACGGCCGGGATACTTGAATGTGACGGAGCGCGCTCCATCGTCCCACGTGAGCCCGCTGGCATTCTCGCTCGCTGCCAGGTTCTGGGCGACCAACTGCACCTTCGACGACGGCGTCAGATCGCCGGCCGTCTTCACGCTGACTATGCTGGCGCGGCCGAGCGCGTCGTCGAGCGAGAGTGTGCGAAGGCCGTCGCCGCCCCGTTCGACGCTGAGCGAGCTGATACTGATCAGCACCTTCGTGCGGTCGACTTTGTCGATGATGTAGTCGAGCGCTGCCTCGGTGTTCTGGAAGTACAGTTCCTGATCCAGCCCCCCGGCCAGCTCGAGCGTATCGGCCGACGTACCGAGTTGCTGCCAGTCGTAGGCGCCGGACTGCACGGTGCCGCCTTCCTTCGCGGGCATGGGCAGCGTCAGCGTGAGCGTGCGGCCGTCCGCGTGGAGGGCCTTGGCGACAAGCGCGATGAGGCTCGTGAACTGGACGCGCAGCGTGGGGTTGACGCTGCGGTAATCGATGTCGATGCCGGCGAAGTTGCCTTGCTTCACCGCATCGGCGATCGCGGCGGCGTGTTTGGCCTGGAGGTCTGTGGAACGCAAGATGCTATCAACGACTTCGGGCGCCGGGGCGACGATCGCCGGGACGACCTTGTAGCCCGCGGGCGGGACGGCGGGCGGCTGCCCGACGATCGTGCCATCGCCGACGGGGATGAACACGATGGGATGGAGCGTCGTAATGACCGCTTCGGCGCGCTTGTCCAGAGTAGCGCCGGCGGACATCGACCCGGCCACCTGCAGCGTCGCCTTGCTGCGACGAAGCACGACGACGTTGCCAGGCAGCGCGCCGACGTCGCCACGCACCGCCTCGCCGCTCGCGACGAGCGTCGCGTCCGAGAGCCGCTGCCACTTGCCATCGATGTAGGTGTACAGCGCGAGGCTCCGCTGCTCGGTCTGCTTTTCGCGCAGCGGCACGGTGATCTTGGCGGCTCCGCGCTGATCCTGCGGCGCCGCCAGGTCGAATAGCGCAGAGGCCGCGACCAGTCCCGCCGGCAACTTCGGCATGCCGCTGCGGACGGTCGACGTATAGGCGTCTGCGTCGCCCGGGCCGCTGGGGATGCCGCCGGTCCCTCCTCCACGACTGAGAATCGAGACCGGGGGCAGCAGCAGCACGAGCAGCAGGATTGCAAGCCCGACGATCGCGCCGGCGACGTAGATGGCGGCACGGTCGGGCCCGGGCGGTTCGGGGCCGTCGGGTTTCGTCTTCAGGATGCGGTCGAAGGGTCCGCGTGGTTGCGTCGTCATCAGCTTCCGCCGCGCTCGCGAGGAGCGCGATCGGGTGTACCTCCATCAAGTCTCTTGCGCTGGCGGCTCGCGGGTCAGGTACGGCCGCTGCGGAAGTGTGGCTACCGCGCGGTCGAAGATCAACATGCGCCCCTTGGAAGGCCGCCGCGCCCCTTCAGCCGGCACCAGGAGCCGACGATCCTCATGGGCAGAACGGTGGCCATGCCGGCGGCGCATGGCGCGGCGGCCGAGGGGTTTGGAAGCACTTTACAGGGGTGCGATCTCGCGGGTATATTGGCCGCGTCGCGACTGGGGCCCACCCGCCTCAGTTCTTTTGTTCACGATCGCCACGAATGCCGGCCGAAGAATCGGCGCAACAGGGGAACCGAGGGGATGTTGCCATGGTGGAGAAGCAGCAACCGATCACAAAGGCCGGCCTGAAGAAGTTCGAGAAGGAACTCGCGCGTCTGGAGAGCGTGGGCCGGCGTGAAGTGGCCGACAAGATCCACCAGGCCCACGAGCTGGCCAGCACGCAGAACAACGCCGAATACGAAGACGCCAAGAACGAACAGGCGATGGTCGAGGGCCGCATCGCCCAGCTCCACAGCCTGATCACCAACGCGACCATCATCGACGAGGCCGGCGCTCACAAATCCAAGCTTGTGACCCTGGGCAGTCATGTGAAGGTGCGTAGCGAGGGGAAGTCGCAGGAATACACCATCGTCGGACCCGCCGAAACGGACCCGAGCGAGGGGAAGATCAGCAACGAATCACCCGTGGGCCGCGCGCTGATCGGCAAGAAGCTGCACGACGAAGTGCAGGTGAGCGTGCCCAGGGGCATCATCACCATGAAGATCACGAAGATCAGTTAACGGGTCGCCGGTCGCCGGTCGTCGTAGGGGCGGACCTGTGTGTCCGCCCTGTCGGCTAGCGCCTTCCGCCGGCAGATCACTCCATGCTCCATCCTCCCCTTTCCAGCGCCCCGTCCTATACCCTTGCGCTATGCCGGGCGAGGAAGAACTGATCCAACTCCGCAGGGAGAAATTGGCGCGCCTGCGCGCACGCGGCATCGATCCGTATCCAGCGCGGACGCCGCGAACACATTCGGCGGCCGACGCGCTCGCGGCGTTTGGGCGCTGGGAGGCGGCCGACGGCGCGGTGCGCGGCGACGCGCCCACGGCGTGCGTCGCCGGGCGTATCACGGCGCTGCGCGATATGGGGAAGGCGTCGTTCCTCGACGTTCGCGATGGCACGGAGCGCATCCAGTGCTACCTGAAGAAGGATGTCATCGGAGAGGAGGCGTACACCGGCATCGCTGATCTCGACCTCGGCGACTTCCTCGCGGTCAGCGGACCGCTGTTTCGCACCCGCACGCAGGAGATCACCGTCGAGGCGCGCTCGTACACGGTGCTAGCGAAGGCGCTGCGCCCGCCTCCCGAAAAGTGGCACGGCATCGAGGACGTCGAGATCCGCTATCGCCAACGCTACCTCGACCTCATGTCGAACGCAGACGTGCGTGAGATCTTCCGCAAGCGCTCCGCGATCGTCGCGGCGATCCGCCGCTACCTGGACGCGCGGGGGTTCATGGAGGTGGAGACGCCCGTCCTGCAGGCCGAAGCTGGCGGTGCCGCAGCGACTCCGTTCGTCACGCACCACCGGGCTCTGGATCAAGACTTCTTCCTGCGTATCTCGCTGGAACTGCACCTGAAGCGTCTCGTCATCGGCGGATTCGACCGCGTGTACGAGATGGGCCGCATCTTCCGCAACGAAGGCGTCTCGTGGAAGTACAACCCCGAGTTCACGATGCTGGAGACCTACGAGGCGTACGCCGATTACAACGATGTTGCGCGCAGGATCGAAGACATGGTGTCGGGCGTCGCGCGAGACGCGGCAGGCGGCACGTCGGTCGTGTTCGGCGAGCATGTGTTGGACCTGGCGCCACCGTGGAGGCGGGTGACGATGCGCGACGCGTTGGTCGAGCATGCGGGCATCGACTTCGAGGAGTTCCGCACGCGTGACAAGCTGCTGGAGGAGTTGCAGCGGCGCAAGCTGGGCGACATCGACCCCGGGTGGTCGTGGAGCAAACTGCTCGATGAGGCAGTATCGCACTACGTCGAGCCGAAGCTGATCCAGCCGACCTTCCTCCTCGATTACCCGAAGGAGATCTCGCCGCTGGCGAAGAGCAAGCCCGGCGCTCCCGGCATTGTCGAGCGCTTCGAGGTGTTCTGCGCCGGGTTCGAGCTGGGCAACGCCTACTCCGAGCTGAACGACCCGACCGACCAGCGCGAGCGTTTCGAGACGCAGGCGCGACTCGCCGCTGCGGGACTCGAGGAAGTGGAGACGCTGGACGAAGACTTTCTCACCGCCCTGGAATACGGCATGCCGCCCACGGGGGGCTTTGGTCTCGGCATCGACCGGCTGGTGATGATCCTCACCGGCCAGACGTCGATCCGCGAAGTGATCCTCTTCCCGCAGCTGCGGAAGAAAGAGCAATAGCCCGGTGGACCGCCCGGCCGACGTTCAGGCCGCCATGCGTGCATGGCAGGCCGTCACCGACGACCTCGTTAGCCTTGCTCGCGCGTTTCACCCGCCGCAGCTCGATGCGCGGAGCGCCTGCGGCGACTGGACGAATCGGCAGCTGCTGGCGCACCTCGCCACCGGCTACAGTGTGCGGATCTCGGCACTGCAGGCCGCGATCGGCGGCGCACGCGCCTCCGCGATCGATGTCGACCGGGCCAACGCAGCCGATGTGATCCGACTGCAAGGCGCGCCCACGGAAGCGATCATCGCCGACCTCGTGCAGGTGCGAGGCCGCGTGCTCGAGCTGCTCTCGAAACTCAAGCCCGAACACCTGGCGACACGCACGTCCCTGGGCGGCGGCAAGACGCTCGGGGAGGCGCTCGGCGGGCTCAGCGCCCACGACCTGCAGCACGCAGCGGAGCTGCGCGGGTAGTCCCCGCGACGCACAGGCGGTGGACTCTACGAGATTCACCGTCGTTCACGCGTAGCACCATCCACGGAGGTCTGCTCAATCCCGACGGGCGTGGGGGTCCAACACCCCTCCGTGAAATCCGTGAAATCCTTGTTTCCCCTGGTCGACTGCGGAATCCGCAGCCGGCACCGCTTGAGACTTCATGCCGATCGAGCCACAATATCCCTCACCACCCACAGTGGAAGGGACGCACGTTGGATTCGCAGCACTTCGACTTGCCGGTAGCCGTCACGCTTCGCTTGCAGTCACGCTCGGGCAACATCGACGTCCTCGCGGAGCCGCGCGACGATGTCGCTGTGGAGGGCGACGGGTTCAACACCAGTGAGGCGGACGGCGGGGCGACGCTGGAGGTCCACGCCGGGCGTGCGGGCTCGAAATCGCTCTCGGTGCGCTGCCCCGCCGGCACGGATATCGTCATCGGCACGCACTCGGGCTCGGTGAACATGCGCGGCGAGTTCGGCTGCGTCTCCGTCACGACGATGAGCGGCGGCATCGACGTCGAGCGTGCCGATGAGGCCGACCTGCGGACCGCTGCCGGAAGCGTCCGGCTAGGTTCCTGCAGCGGGCGTTGCCGGATGAACTCGATGAGCGGCAGCATCAGCGCCGGCTCCGTTGGCGCGGCGTCGGCAGGCACGATGTCCGGTTCGATCACGATCGAGCGGGTGGCCGGGCGCTTCAAAGCACGGAGCGTCAGCGGCGCCATCAAGGCCGCGTGCAATTGCGAGGGCGAGATCGCCGTCAAAACGGTGTCGGGCAAGGTGTATCTGGAATTGCCGAGCGGCACCGCGCTCGACACGCGCTTCAAGACGTTGTCAGGCAAGGTCCGCAACCCCTTCCCCGCGGGGAACGACTGCCGTCTCGAAGCGATGAGCATCTCCGGGTCGATCGAATTGGTCCAGACATGATGGCGACCACGCCAGTCAGAGCGATGGTCGTGCGCGGCACGGTCATGTTCACCGATATCGTCGGCTTCACCGAATTCACGGCCCTGCGGGGCGATGACGAGGCGCTCACCCTGCTGGCGCTACAAGAAGAGATCGTGAACGAAGAGCTGGGCGACGACGCCCGGATCGTCAAGCACCTCGGAGACGGCCTGATGATCTGGTTCTCCGACCCTTGCGCGGCGATCGAGGCCGGGCTGCGCTTGCAGGAGCGGTTCGAGGAAGCCTCTTGGAGTCACGACACTCCGCTTTGGGTGCGCATCGGACTGCACTCGGGTCAGCAGTCGCGCCGCGGCGACGATCTCATCGGTCACGACGTGAACGTAGCCGCGCGCATCGTCAACGTCGCGGACACGGGCGAAGTGCTGGCGTCGGAAGCGACGGTACGCAGCGCTGATGGCGGCGTGCCCAACGTCGCATTCCATCGCCTGGGCCCCGTCGTCATGAAGGGCATCCCCAACCCCATCAGCCTGTTCCGCGCCGAGCGCCGCGTCCCGGCGTAGCTTCGCCGCGACGTTCATGAGCCCCAGACACAGCTCGCGCCGCCCGGCCTGAGGGCGGGACAGCCAATCCATCCTCATCAGCCTAATTGATATATTCGGTATGGTTGATATAATTGCGATAATGAGTAGTAGCCTGAGGTGATGCCGTGAAACGAACGCTCACAGCCATGGAAGCGCGCCGCAAGTTCGGCGAGATGCTGGAGGACGTACGCCGAGGCGATGAGGTGATCATCGAGCGCGCCGGCAAAGTGATGGGCGTGCTGATCCCACCCGAGCGCTACAGCATGATCGAACGGGATCGCGAGCAGTTCCACCAGCTGGTGGCCGAAGCGCGTGAGCGGTTCGAAGGCGTGCCTGGCGAAGAGATCGATCGCCTAGTCGACGAAGCCGTGCGCGACGCGCGCGGTAAGAGCCGCGCAAAGCGCCGCTCCGCCTAAGTGCGAATCGTCGTCGACACCAACGTCATCGTTAGCGGTGTGCTGCGCAGCGTCGGCTTCCCGGCTCGAGTCCTTGTCACGAACGATGCGGACGACATCCTCTGGATCACGTCCGAGCCACTCCTGGCTGAACTGCGACGCGTACTCGCGCGTCCGCACGTCAGGCGAAGACTGTTGTGGGACAATGCGCGGATCGTGTTGTTCGGCGATGTGCTTCGCCGAAGATCCATGGTGGTCGTCCCCACTACTAGTATCGCAGTGTCGCGCGACCCGGACGACAACCGCGTACTCGAAGCCGCCGTCGCGGGCCAAGTGGACTACATCGTCACCGGCGATCGCGATCTGCTCGCACTCCGTTCGCACGCCGGCATACGGATGCTCACGCCGGCTCAGTTCGTAGAATTCCTTCCGGCGTAGCCGTATCAATCACCGCTGCCGCAGCGCCGGACGTCGAACGGCGCGATGCCGATGACGCCCCGGCTGCGCGTGCAGCTGCGCGATTCCGTATCGACGATCACGTCGCCCTGTGGGCCCGTGCGAACGTCGAAGCGGTCGAGGTCGCCGTAGCTGTTGCCGAACGAGAACTTGCCGTCAATCCGCCAGACGGCGCGGCCGCTGTTGCAGTCTTCCACGAAGGCACCCGCCGTATCGGGCAGCGGTTCCAGTGTGCCGATGCCTGCGGCGTCCTCGTAGTGCACGCGGCAGTCGCCGTTGAGCTCTTGCTGCCTCGACGATCGGTCGTAGAGTGCTACAAATCCGCCGTCGGGGAGATGCACGAGAAAGAAGTGCTGCTGCTCAAACTCGTTGACCGAACCCGGCGGGAACGACGTGATGTTGCCGGCGATGAAGCCATGTGCGCGCTGGTCCGCCTCGTCGCCCTGGTTGAATATCGTGCCGACGGCGACGACGATGCCGGTGATCACCGCCGCGGCGATGACGACGCGCAACAGGCAGCCGCCCGCGCTGAACCCGCGTTTCGTTGCGGATGGCTGCGCTCCCGCGCTCATACGGTGCGACTCGCCACGATGCGTCTCGCGACCGTCGCTTCGAGCCGCAGCGCGGGCTCCAGCGCCAGGTCCGCTCCGCGCACCATTGCCTCCTTGGCGGCCCGCAGCGCCCCCTCCGGCTGCGCCGCGAGCCGCCCGGCAACGTCCGTGGCTTCAGCACGGAGCCGCGTCCGCGGCACGACGCGCTGCACCAGTCCGGCTCGCAACGCCGTCATCGCGTCGATCGGTTGGCCGCTGAGGATCATCTGACGGGCGAGGCCAGGCGGCACAGTGCGCGGCAGCATCTGCGTACCGCCCGCCGACGGGATGTAGCCGAGCGTGACTTCAGGCAGCGCGAACGTTGCGTCCTCAGCGGCGATGCGGATGTCGCAGAACAGGCTCATCTCGCAGCCCGCGCCGAACGCGTAGCCATGCATCGCCGCCACCAGCGGCTTCGTGCACGCGAGCATCGCGCCCCAGACGTCCCGATCCTGCCGCGCCCGCCGCGCTTCCACAAACGACGGCGCGCTGCCGAACTCGCTGATATCCGCACCGGCCGAGAAAGCGCGTTCGCCCGCGCCCAGGAGCACCACGGCGCGGATCTCCGGATCGTCGCGGACGGCCGCCAGCGCCATCCACATCTCGTCCCGCACGGCCATGTTCATGGCGTTCAGCACGTGCGGGCGGTTCAGCGTCAGCCAGGCGACGCCGTTGGGAGCCTTCTCGAACAGCAAGGGCGATTCACTCACGATCCTAAGGCTAACAGGGGCCGCGAAGGCGAAACAGCCACCGTCAGCGACGTGGCTTCGTTTGATCGCGCACGGCGCGCACCCTACGATGTACAGCGATGACCATCGACGCCGCGACAGCAATCGCCGACCAGGAGGCCTTTCTCGTAGAGGTCGATGCGTGCCTGGACGAGATGCGGCCGTACGTGCATTCGCACGGCGGCGAGTTGAATCTGGTCGAGTGGATCCCGGAGGAGGGCCGGCTTCGACTGCAGCTGGCGGGCTCCTGCCACGGCTGTCCGATGAGCATGGTGACGATGAAGCTCGGGATCGAACGCATCGTGCAGGACCGCTTCCCGCAGGTAGCGATCGTCGAAGCGATCAAGGTGGACGACTACGACTACCCCGAACTGGGCACGGATCCGGCGACGTAACGTTCATGAGCGCTGCTCCCTTCTCCTTCGACCAACGCGAGACCATCGATCGCCTGCGCGATTCTGTGGTCACGATCGAATCGTTCCTGCAACTCGTACCGGCAAAGTGGACGCACACGCCGCCCGATGAAGGTGCCTGGTCGGTCGCGATGAACCTCGCGCACATGATCGCGTATGAGGAGCAGCTCGCGACGCCGGTTATGGAATCGCTCGCGGACGGTGGCACCGGGCAGGACGTCGTGCCGAGCGGCGGCGAAGGATGGCTTCTCACGAGCGCGCAGGCCATGGCGGACGCCTCGCTCGAGACGCTAGCCGCGCGGTTGCGCGCGATCCGAGAGCGTCAGATCGCGATCATCGATTCGATGTCACCCGGCCTGTTCAACACGCCGCGGACGATGCTGTGGTCCAACCGTAACGGCGGCAAGCCCCTTGCCATCAGCTGGGTGGCGACGAAGACCTTCCAACACACCTGGGAGCATGGGAACGCGATCCTGCGCGTAGCGATGTTCGCGCCGCGTTAGCCGAACACCAACGAAGGGCGCGCCGGCATGGACGGATACCGCGAATTCTGGAATGCAGTCTTCTACGGGGAATCGCAGTTCCTGGGTACCTCCGATATCCAGACGTACTGGATCAGATTGATCCTCATCGCCGGGGCGTTCTTGCTCGCCGGCGTCGCATCGAACCGCCTGAGATGGCTTCCGATTGTATTGACGGCGCTCCTCCTGTCGCTGTATGCGACATCCGTAGCGCCGTTCATGATCTGGGCGGCACGCTGCGGCGGCTGCGGGGCCTCGTATAGCGCCGACTCGGCGCGATCGTACGAGGCGATACTGATCAATCAGTGGTGGGGCGGGCTCATCGCAATCGCGGTGAGCGCGGTCTGGATAGGTGCGGCGATCGCACGCGGTCGGCGCGCGCCTCGACCGTAACCTGATCGAGGCGATCCGGTTGGGCAAACACCCACGTGCCGCGCCGGGCGGATCGTCAGAACGAAGCGAACTCGTCCGCGAACAGCGCCGGCGCGCCTCCCGTGTGCAGGAAAACAACCGTGCTGCTGATCCTGCCGCTCTTCACGGCGGCGATCAGGCCGGCCATTGCCTTGCCTGAATAGACAGGGTCGAGCACGAGCGCCTCGGTACGCGCGGCGAGCCGCACCGCGTACTGCGCTTCTTCCGTGATCGATGCGTAGTAGGGGCCGCAGTGGTCGGCGATGATCACGTCGCCGGCGGGCGGCGGGCGCTTGGCCAGCGCGGCGGTCCTGGCGGCCAGCTTCGGCACACTGATCGAAAGCGGCGTCTTCGGGCGCGCGACGTCGATGCCGAGCACGCGCACCTCGCGCGGAAGGCCAGCGAGCAGCCCCGCCTGCGTGCCGCCGCTGCTCGTCGCGTGGACGATCCAGTCCGGCGGCGCGTCCATCTGCGACAGGATCTCGTCCGCCGCGGCGACGTAGCCGAGCGAGCCGACGGGCGTCGCGCCGCCGATCGGCATCGGGTAGGCGCTCGGCCCGATGCCGGCCGCGATGCGCTTGACCTCCGCCCACAGCGCGTCCCAGTCGTCCGTGCCCGCGAAGTGCAATTCGGCGCCGAAGATCCGGTCGAGCAGGATGTTGCCCGAATCGTGCGCCGGTGCGTCTCCGCTGAGCACGAGGTGGCACGCCATGCCGAGCCTCGCCGCCGCGGCCGCGGTCATGCGTGCAAAGTTCGATTGCGCGCCGCCGGCAGTCACCACGGTATCGCAGCCCTTCTCGATGGCGTCCCGCATCAGGTAGTCGAGCTTGCGCGCCTTGTTGCCGCCCATCGCCAGGCCGGTGAGGTCGTCGCGCTTGATGAGGATGCGCAGGCTCCCAGTCGCCGACGGAGCCAGCTCGGATGAGAGGCGGGGAGCCTCGTCAAGCGGAGTGGGAAGGTGCGAGAGCGGCCTGAAGCTCATTGCCCCAGTCTGACGCCTCCCAGCCGTACTCGCGAGGGGCTCGGTTCGGCCCGACAGAACCCTGTAGCTGCGGTGTTTGACATCCGTCGGCCCGGGCGCTACGATCTCGTCCGGATGTTAGTGAGTGGCCACTCACTACGCGTTCCGGAGCGATACGGTGGTCCAGCAGCGGGCACGCAGACTTCCGGCCGACAAGCGCAAGCGCCAGATCATCGAGAGCGCGCGCGGCGTCTTCGCGTCGCAGTCGTACGCGCATGTCGGCACCGCCGACCTCGCGCGCGCCGCCGGCATCTCCGAACCGGCGCTCTATCGCCATTTCGCCGGCAAGAAGGAGCTGTTCGTCGCGACGATCCGCGCGACAGGGCCGCGACTGCTGAAGATCTGGGAAGACATCTCCGTCGACTACGAAGACCCGATCGAGACGCTGTGGGCGATCGGCGTCTACTACTACGACCACCTCGAGTCGCACTCCGCCAACATGAAGCTGCAGTTTCGCGCCCTGTCGGAAGCGGACGACCCGGAGATCCAGTCGGCGCTGCACGATAACTTCGAAGCGTTCGTCGAATTCGTCGCCGACACGCTGGAGGAAGGCAAAGCGCGCGGCGTCGTCAAGCGCGACGTCGACACGCGGCTCGTCGCCTGGCAGTTCCTCGGCATCGGCATGACGCTGGACCTGATGAACATGCTGGGGTTCAAGGACGAGATGGATCACGCGCGCGCCGACCTGTGGGGGCGCGTCTACCTGGAGACGGTGCGCCGGAAGGACAGCCGCCGCCCGCAATACGCGACGGCCGAGGGCACCCCCCTGCGCGCCCCCGGCGGCAGTGGATAAACAATGGGCTGCGGCCCGCGGGGAATCGATCTGGTTCTAAGTTCTTGGGGATCGCATGGACTTTCACGACACGCCAACCGAAGCAGCATTTCGCGCTGAAGTGCGCGCGTTCATCGAAAATGAGTGCCCGCCCGGCATCAAGCGCCGGGGCTTCCGCGCGGCGTTCGGCGGCGGCGGCTGGGACGACATCCGCATGTCGCGCGAGGAGTACTTCGCGACGAACGGCGGTTGGGTGAAGAAGCTGGCAGAGCACGGCTGGATCGCGCCGGCCTGGCCGAAAGAGTACGGCGGCGCCGGGATGACCGTTATGGAGCAGTTCATCTTCAGCCAGGAGATGTCGCTCGCGGGCGCGCCGCGCGGCGGCAACTTCGGCATCGGCACCGGCTGGGCCGGCCCGACGATCATCCTCCACGGCACCGAGGAACAGCGCAAGCGGTATCTGCCGGGCATCGTGCAGGGCGACGAGGTCTGGTGCCAGGGCTTCAGCGAGCCGGGCGCCGGCAGCGACCTTGCATCGGTGCAGACGCGCGCGATCAAGGACGGCGACGACTACGTTGTCAACGGACAGAAGATCTGGACATCGGGCGCGCACGTCGCGAAGTACATGATCCTGCTCGCTCGCAGCGACCCCGACGCGCCCAAGCACAAGGGCATCAGCTACTTCATCGTCGATATGAAGTCGCCCGGCATCACCATCCAGCCGCTGGTGAACATGGCGAACAACCACGACTTCAACGAAGTCTTCTTCGACAACGTGCGCGTGCCGGCGAAGAACATGATCGGCGAGGAGAACCGCGGCTGGTACGTCGGCACGACGACACTCGACTTCGAGCGCTCCGGTATCGCCACGAGCATCTCGCATTCGCTCATGGTGCAGGATCTCGCGACCTTTGTGCGCGAGAACAAAGGCCAGGGATTCATCTCGGAGAGCAAGAGCGTAAAGAACGAGATCGCCGACCGGATGATCGAAGCGGGCGTCGAGGAGATGCTGTCGTACCAGGTGATCTCGATGCAGAACCGCGGCCTCGTGCCGAACAAGGAGTCATCGATCGCCAAGCTGTTCTCGTCGGAGCTGGACGTGCGGATCGCCGGCACCGCCATGCGCGTGCTGGGCCCCTACGGCCAGCTGTGCACCGGCAGCGAGCACGCCCCGGCGGGCGGACGCGTCGAAAGCACATACCTGTACGCGACGACGAGCACAGTCGGTGGCGGAACATCGGAAATCCAAAGAAATATCATCGCGTCGCGCGGGCTGGGTTTACCCCGCGCGTAGAAACATGAACGAGCGTGTAGCGCGGACTTCAGTCCGCGTGAGGTGGGAAGCGGCGAACGCGCAGACTGAAGTCCACGCCACAGAATCGCCGAACAGACGACTGACGGCCGACGACCAATTCGAGAGAGGATCAACCGATGAACTTTGCTGACAGCGCGGAAGAGGCGACGTTTCGGCAGGAGGTGCGCGACTTCGTCAACGCCGAGATCAAGTCCGACTTGAAGACCGGCGATCTGGTGGAGTCGGGCATGTATCGCGGCGCCTTCGAGCGCCTGAAGGGCGTGCGCGGCAAGCTCGCGAAGCGCGGCTGGATCGCCCCGGCGTGGCCGAAGGAGTACGGCGGTGCCAGTCTCTCCGTGATGCAGCAGTTCATCATGAACGAGGAGTTCGCCGAAAGCCGTGTGCCGCCCGTCGGCGGCATGGGCGTCTCGATGGTCGGACCGACGATCATCACCCACGGCAACGAGGACCAGCGGAAGGAGCACCTGAGCCGCATCCTCTCGGGTGACGTGCAGTGGTGCCAGGGCTTCAGCGAGCCCGGATCGGGCTCCGACCTCGCGTCGCTGCAGACACGCGCGGTGAAGGACGGCGACGACTACGTGATCAACGGTCAGAAGATCTGGACATCCGGCGCTTCCTACGCGCACTGGATGTTCATGATGGCGAGGACCGACCCTGATGCGCCGAAGCACAAGGGCATCAGCTACTTCCTCGTCGACATGAAGTCGCCTGGCGTCGAGGTGCGGCCGCTGACGAACCTCGCGAATCAGAACATGTTCAATGAGGTGTTCTTCCAGGACGTGCGCGTGCCGGCGAAGAACATCGTTGGCGAGGTGAACCGCGGTTGGTACGTCGGCACCACGACGCTCGACTTCGAGCGATCGAGCATCGGCAGCGCCGTCGGCCTCAAGCTGCAGCTCGATGAACTGGTGAAGTACGCGAAGCAAAACGAGAAGACAGGCAGCAGCCGCACCGGCTATCTCTCGTCAGTCAAGTCGGAGCTCGCCGACCGCTACGTCGAAGCGACCGTCGCGAAAATGATGTCCTATCGCGTCGTCACGATGCAGGCCAAGGGCCTGATCCCCAACCATGAAGCATCGATGACCAAACTCTTCGCTTCGGAGTTGACGCAGCGCATCGCGCGCACGGGCGTGAAGGTGCTGGGTCTGTACGGGCAGCTCTACGGCGAAGGCGCACCGATGCGTGGCCGTTACGAGAGCTCGTACATGACGTCCCTCGCATCGACGATCGCCGGCGGCACCAGCGAGATCCAGCGAAACATCATCGCGACCAGAGGGCTCGGACTACCGCGGGACTGACGAGATGGTCGCCTGGTGAGTAGTGACTAGTGATTGGTGGGTTGTCCCATCGCATGGAGAAGGGATACGAGGATCTAGAGGTGTACCGCCGCGGACTCGCCTTGCAGCGACCGGTTCATGCGCTCGTCCTCCGATTTCCCGACTATGAGAAATACGACCTCGCGAGCCAAATGCGCCGGGCATGCAAGTCGATTCCGACCAATATTGTCGAGGGCTACGCGCGACGGCGATCTCCAAAGGAATTTTGCAGCTATCTCGCGCTGTCCGTAGGCTCAGCCAACGAGATGGAAGTACATTTCAAGATTGCGAAGGAGCTCGACTACATCAACGAAGCGGAGTTCGCACACTTCATCGAGGAATATCAGATCATCGGCTAACAACTAACGCGGCTTATCCAGTACTGGCGGACAAAAGGCGACGAGTCGGTCACCAGTCACCAATCACCAATCACGAGGAGACCAGACGATGGACTTTAAGGACACGCCGACCGAAGCAGCATTTCGCAACGACGTGCGCACGTTCATTCAGGCCGAGGCGCCGAAGCGGAAGCTGGGCCAATCGGTCGAGGAAGCGATGGTGTCCGGCTGGCAGGCGAACCAGGAGTGGTTCCACAAGCTGGGCAGGAAGGGCTGGATCGCCCCGGCCTGGCCGAAGGAGTACGGCGGCGCCAGCATGACCACCGTCGAGCAGTTCATCTTCAACGAGGAGATGGCGCTCAACAAGGCGCCGCGCCCCCTGCACCAGATCATCGGGCTGGGCATGGCCGGCCCGACGCTCATCGTCCACGGCACAGAGGAGCAGCGGAAGAAGTACCTTCCGGGCATGTTGACCGGCGACGACGTCTGGTGCCAGGGCTACAGCGAGCCGGGCGCAGGCTCCGACCTCGCATCCTTGCAGACCCGCGCCGTGCGCGAAGGCGACGACTACGTCGTGAACGGCCAGAAGATCTGGACGACGCTGGCGCACATCGCCCGCTACATGATCCTGCTCACGCGCACCGATCCGGATGCGCCGAAGCATCGCGGCATCACGTACTTCATCCTCGATATGAAGTCGCCCGGCGTCGAAGTGCGGCCGCTCTACAACCTCGGCAACAGTCACGAGTTCAACGAGGTGTTCTTCGACAACGTGCGCATCCCGAAGGACAACGTCATCGGCGAGGAGAACCGCGGCTGGTACTCCGCCGTCACCACGCTCGACTTCGAGCGCTCCAGCATCGGCAGCGCGACGGGCATGAAGCAGCACGTCGAAGAGCTGATCGACTACGCGACAGAGCACGCAGGCGACCCCACGAGCACGCTCCGGACGAACCCGATGCTGCGCTACGAGCTTGCGGACCGCATGGTCGAGACCGAGGTCGCACGGATGCTGTCGTATCGCGTGGCCTCGATGCAAGCGCGCGGGCTGATCCCGAACTACGAGGCGTCGTCGCTGAAACTGTTCTCGACGGAGCTGAACCAGCGCATCGCGAAGTCGGCGATCCATATCCTGGGGCTCTACGGTCAACTGCGCGGCGACAGCGCGCCGACGAAGGGCCGCTGGCTCGGCCTGTTCTTGCGCTCGGCGGCGTATCCCCTCGAAGGCGGCACGTCCGAGATCCAGCGCAACATCCTCGCCCAGCGCGGCCTCGGCCTCCCGCGAGACTAACGCCCGTGCCGGTGGATGGGAGTCCACGATGCGATTCAAGTTCACGCCAGCACAAGAAGCATTCCGCACTGAGGTCAACACCTTCCTCAAGGAGACGCTGCCGCCCGACTGGGAGGGCGCGGATAACGCGATCGACGACGAGTCGTACGAGTTCGGGCGCGAGTTCCTGAAGAAGCTAGCGCCCAAACGCTGGATCGCGCCGGCATGGCCGACGGAGTACGGCGGGCTTGCGCTCTCGCACTGGGACCAGGTCATCTACAACGAGGCGATGGGCTACGCGCGCGCACCGATCATCAACGCGGCCGCGACGGGCTACCTCGGCCCGACCGTCATTCTCTACGGCAGCGACGAGCAGAAGGCGCAGCACCTGCCAGGCATCACCTCCGGTGAAGTGGTGTGGTGCCAGGGGTACAGCGAGCCGAACTCCGGATCCGACCTCGCCTCACTGCAGACGCGCGCGGTGATGGACGGTGACGACTTTATCCTCAACGGGCAGAAGATCTGGACTAGCCAGGCGCACTACGCCGACTGGATGTTCGTCCTGGCGCGCACCGACCCCGACGCACCGAAGCATCGCGGCATCAGCTACTTCCTCATGGATATGAAGACGCCCGGCATAAGCGTGCGGCCGCTGGTCAATATGGCGAATGGTGCAGGCTTCAACGAAGTCTTCTTCGAGAACGTACGCATCCCGAAGTCCGGCCTGTTGGGAGAACTCAACCGCGGTTGGTACATCGCGACCACGACGCTCGACTTCGAGCGCTCGTCGCTGACCGGGACGGCGCAGTCGCAACGCTCGCTCGAAGACCTGACGCGATTCGCGAAGACGGAGCGCCAGGCGGGCACCGGCGCCCGGCTCTGGGACAGGCCGGCCGTGCGGCACACCCTCGCCGACCTGTGGGTGTCGCTCGACGTGACGCGCATGCTGTCGTACCGCGTCGTCAGCATGCAGGCGCGCGGTTTGGTGCCCAACTACGAAGCGTCGATCATCAAGGTCTTCAATACGGACTATGTGCAGCGACAGGCGCGCGTCGGCCTCGGCCTCATGGGCCTCTACGGCGGACTGTGGGGCGAAGGCCCTTGGTCGAAGCTGCGCGGCCGCTTCGCGAAGTCCTACGTCGCCACGGTCGGCGCGGCGATCGCCGGCGGCACGACGGAGATCCAGCGCAACATCATCGCCCAGCGCGGTTTGGGCTTGCCGAGGCAGTAATGGTGGCCGAGAGGTCAGAAGTCAGAGGTCGGAATGTGACAAGCACGAGCGTGATCAAAAGCTTTCGTGACCTTCAGGTGTACCAGCGCGGTATGTCGTTGCTGAAGCCGGTGCATGAGCTGACGCGCACGCTGCCAGACTACGAGAAGTACGATCTTGCGAATCAACTTCGTCGCGCCTGCAAGTCAGTGCCCGCGAACATCGCGGAAGGTTACGCGAAGCGGCGCTCAGCGAAGGAGTTTCGCGCCTACCTGACCAACGCGATGGGCTCCGCGACCGAGATGGAAGTGCATCTGGAAATCGCACGCGAACTGGAATACATTTCGATCGAAGAGGCCGCGCAGCTAATCGACCAGTACCAGATCCTGGCGAGACAGCTGTACCGGCTCATCGAGAAGTGGCGCACGCTCGAGATCCGACCTCCGACTTCCGATCTCTCAGCCACCGGAACGGATTGATGGACTTCCGAGATTCTCCCGAAGACGCAGCATTCCGGCAAGAAGTACGCGACTTCCTGCGTGATGAGCTGCCGCACGACCTGCGGGCCGCCGATGACGCGATCCTGGGCGTGGGCATCGGCGAGGATGAGCGCGAGCGCGACTGGCTGCGGACGCTGGCAAAGCGCGGCTGGGTCGCGCCGGCGTGGCCGAAGGCCTACGGCGGCGCCGGTCTCTCCGTGATGCAACAGTTCGTCTTCAACGAAGAGATGGCACGCGCCGCGGCGCCGCGGCCGAACTGCCTCGCGATCGGCCTCGCAGGGCCGACGATCATCGTGCACGGGACCGAGGAGCAGAAGCGCGAGCACCTCTCGGGCATCCTCTCCGGCGAACAGTTCTGGTGCCAGGGATTCAGCGAGCCGGGGTCGGGATCGGACCTGGCGTCGCTGCAGACGCGCGCCGTGGAGGATGGTGACGACTACATCATCAACGGCCAGAAGATCTGGACGTCAGGCGCGCACCGCTCGCAGCGGATGATGCTGCTGGCGCGCACGGACCCGGACGTACCGAAGCACAAGGGCATCAGCTACTTCCTCCTGAACATGAAGTCGCCGGGCATCACGGTGCGGCCGCTGACGAACATCGCGGACACGCCGAGCTTCAACGAAGTGTTCTTCGACAACGTACGCGTGCCGAAGAGCGACCTGCTGGGCGAGTTGCACCGCGGCTGGTACGTGGCGACGACCACGCTCGATTTCGAGCGCTCGGGCATCATCAATGGCGTTTCCCTGCAGCGGCTCGTGCATGAACTCGCTGCGTTCGTCCGCGATCGCGATCGCGTGCGGGATGACCCCGGCCTGGAAACCGTCCGACACGAGCTGGCGGACCGGGCGATCGAGGCACGGATCTCTATCGTGCTGTCCTACAGAGTGGCGACGATGCAAGCGAAGGGCATCGTGCCCAACCAGGAGGCATCGATCACCAAGTTGTTCGGATCTGAGCTGGCGCAGCGCATCGCGCGCACCGGTGTTAAGCTCAGCGGCCTCTACGGACAGCTGCGGGCGGGGTCGGCGCGCGCGCCGTTGGGCGGGCGGCTGGACGCGATGTATCGCATCGCGGTCGGCTCGACCCTGGCGGGCGGCACGTCGGAGATCCAGCGCGGCGTGATCGCGCAGCGCGGGCTGGGGATGCCGCGGGGATGAGGCTGGAAGTGGAAGCAGGAAACGGGATGCGAGAAGCGAGATGCGCGAACCGAAAGCGATCACGAATCGTGCTGTGCGAGCGGGCGGGTCATCGATGAAGCGTATCGGCCTTGCTCTGGCAATCGCGCTGGCCATCTACGGCCTGGCCGTAGGCGTCGGTTCGCTGCTGTACGCGACCGGCGCGATATCGACCGGCGCGACGCACAACGACTGCGACCGCGCGCTGATCGCGCGGACGCTCGGGAAGGCGGACGACGACCTGACGCAGCAGGAGTTGAAGGAGGGGACGCAGACGTGCCTCGACGAGCATCAACTGACGAAAGGGCACGCCTTTCGCACCGAGTATCTGTTCTGGTCGGCGTGGCCTGCCGTCATCTGCGCGGTCGTGTTCCTGGCGTGGCCGGCGTGGGCGCAGATTCTGCGAACGCAGGAAGACGCCGATCGCGATGCCGAAGCGAGCCGTCAGCAGATGGGGCAATGACCGGGTAGGCAACAACAAGGGATGACTTCCGCCTAAGGCGGATCAATTGCATAATCTGGATCCGAAGAAAGGAAAGGGGAACGCACACATGGACCTGGGTCTGTCCGAAGAACAAGAACTGCTGAAGAACGCAGCGCGCGACTTCCTGGAGAAGGAGTGCCCGGAAACGCTCGTCCGCGAGATGGAGGACGACGAGAAGGGGTACTCCCCTGATCTCTGGAAGAAGATGGCTGAGCAGGGCTGGCAGGGGCTGCTGATCCCCGACGCCCACGGCGGCGCGGGATTCGGCTACCTCGACCTGATCATCCTGATCGAGGAGTTCGGGCGAGCCCTGGTGCCGGGTCCGTTCATCTCGACGCAGGTCGGCGGCGTCTTGCCGCTACTCGAGGGCGGGACCGACGATCAGAAGAAGCAGTACCTGCCGAAGATCGCCAGCGGCAACGCCATCTGGACCCTCGCCTACACCGAGCCCTCCGCCCGCTTCGACACCGAGGGCGTGGCGCTCGAAGTGAAGGAGGACGGCAACGACCTCGTGCTCAATGGCACGAAGCTCTTCATCCGCGACGCGAACGTCGCCGACTTCTTCACGGTCGTCGGCCGCAAGCCGGGCACGAAGGGCGACGACGGCATCACGCTCGTCATCGTCGATGCGAAGACCGCCGGCATCAGCCAGACGCAACTCAAGACCATCGCCGCCGACAAGCAGGCCGAAGTGAAGTTCGAGAACGTCCGCGTGCCGAAAGCGAGCATCATCCCGGGCGGCGCCGCCACCCTCAAGAAGGTGCAGCGCAAGGCGACCGTGCTGGAGTGCGCGTACCTCGTCGGACTGGCGCAGATGGACTTCGAGGTCAGCGTGCAGTACGCGAAGGACCGGATCCAGTTCGGCCGGCCGATCGGCTCGTTCCAGGCGATTCAGCACAAGGCCGCCGACATGGTGACCGACGTCGACGGCTCCCGCTTCATCATGTACCGCGCCGCCTGGTCCGTCGACCAGGACGAATCCGACGCCGACATGAACGTGCACATGGCGAAAGCGTGGTGCAGCGAGGCGACGCGCCGCGTCGTGGCGCATGGCCAGCAGATCCACGGTGGCATCGGCTTTACGAAGGACTACAAGATCCAGCTCTACTTCCGCCGCCAGAAAGCGTCCGAACTGGCCTGGGGCGACGGCGACTACCACCGCGAGCTGGTGGCGTCGGAGCTGGCGATCTAGCGCCGCCCGTCGACGACGAAGGCTCGAACCAGCATGTAAGGAAGGGCCGCCCACATCGGGCGGCCCTTCCTTGCTCAACTAACCGCCCATCTCGGCTTCTACATCGTGCACGCTCACGGATCCCGGTGCGGCGCCGTCGCGCGCCATGCGCGATGCGATCGCCTGCAGCGCGGCGTTCGCGCGCGTGGCGACGCCGTGCAGCCTGCCCAGCAGGGCGATCTCGCCGTTGAGGTAGTCGGTCTCGATGCTGCCGGTCTTGCGGGCGAGGCTCTGCCACGACGACCCGCCGGCGCGGGCATGCCCCGCGATCTCGCGCATCGGCGACATCGGCCTGCGCCGCTCGTTCATCTCGTCGTCCGACGCCCAATCGATGCCGGCGGCGCGATAGCAGGCGATCGCTTCGTCGCGCAGGCGGGCGTGGAGTGCGCGCGTGTTGCCGCCGAGGCCGCATGAAGCCTGGACGGCGTTGCCGAGGTTCGAGAGCAGCTTGGCGTACTTCCAGCGCATGATATCGGCCGTCGGATGCGCGCTGATGCCCGACGCGTCGAGGTCCGCGGTGACGCGTGCGATCAGCGCGTCGCTGCCCGACGGATAGCAACCCGCATCGAGCACGCCGCTGACGGGTGCGCAGTGTGCTTGCACACGCCCGGGATCGAGATGCGTCGCGGGCAGCAGGACGAGCATCCCGTAGACGTTGGCGAACCGCCGCGCCGCCAAACGCTCGTTCTCGACGCCGTTCTGGGCGCAGACGACGGGCACGTGCGGTCCGGCCGTGGTGTGGAGGTCGGCGAGCGCGGCGGCCGTGTGCTGCGTCTTCATCGTCATCAGCACGACGTCATCCCCGGTGAACCGCAGCTCGGACGGATGGGCGACGGCGCTGATGCGCAGCGTCGTGCTCGTATCCGGCGTCTCGAGTGTCAGGCCGTGGCCGCGAATGGCATCGAGGTGCCGCCCGCGCGCGATCAGCACGACGTCGTGCCCTTGCTGGAAGAGCCGCCCGCCGATGACGCCTCCGACGGCGCCGGCACCGTAGATGATGTAGCGCGTCATGCTTGATTTTGAACCACAGAGGCACAGAGGCACAGAGGCTTTGGATGATGGTGGATGGTGGAGATCAACGGGGCGGGCAAGAGCGATTGGAACGGCCGCCCGAGCGCGAACGGCCTCTCTTCTCGTCTGCGCACCCGGATTGCCGGAGAGGTCTATGTATTCGAACGCACGGCGTACAGCCGATGACGCCTCCGACGGCGCCGGCACCGTAGATGATGTAGCGCGTCATGCTTGATTTTGAACCACAGAGGCACAGAGGCACAGAGGTTTTGGTGGGTGGTGGATGGTGGAGACCAACGGGGCGGGCAAGAGCGATTGGGAACGGCCGCCCGAGCGGGAACGGCCTCTTTTCTCATCTGCGCGCCCGGATTGCCGGAGAGGTCTATGTATTCGAACGTACGGCGTACAGCCGCTGCGGCTCCTCGATGCCTTTGAGCGCATGCTCGCCACGATCGTCGAACGCGACGCCGGCCGACGTACGCCCGAGCGAGCGCACGACATCGGATACCAAGGTCTCGCCCGGCGCGGATGCGCTCGCAACGCGCGCGGCGATGTTCACGGCGCCGCCGTGGACGTCCTGCCCGTCGCGGATCACGTCGCCGGCGTGGATGCCGACGTGCAGTTGCAGATCGAGTCCGGCTGCCGCTTCGTGGCACCGCAGGGCACCCGCGATGGCGTCCTTCGCCGCATCGAACACCGCCATCACGCCATCGCCCAGCACGCGGCCTTCGACGACGCGCCCGCCGGCCGCCGCCAGCGCTTCGCGCACGCCGCGATGCAGCGCATCGGATCGCCCGTGAAACGCCGCATCACCGATGCGCTCCGTGATCGCCGTCGAATCGACGATATCGGCGAAGAGGATGATGGCGGTGCCAACCGTGGCCGTGGGCGTCGCTTCAGTCATTTCGTGGTCCGCCGACGGCTCGCGGCCAAGCACGAACCGGGTGACGGCCCCGGCATCCTCGCGCCAGCCGAGCGCGGTATTCATCGTCATCAGTCGTGCCCCGGCGACTCCGGCGACGACGACGCGTGCGAACTCGTTTCCGAGGCCGGAATACTGCTGGATCAGCGTAGGCGCTTGCACCCGCGCCAGCATCGGCGTGACGTCCTGCTCGCGTAGCGCCGCCAGGTAGCGCCGCAGCGTCGCTGGAGTAGTGGCTGAGCGCATGAGGCGGGCGAGCGCCGGCGCATCATCGCCACTCGCGTTCGCGGCTGTGAGCGCCGTTGCGTGCGTCAGCGTGTACAGCTCCCACTTCTCATCACCCATGGCCCGGAACGACTCCAGTCCTTGCATGGTTGGTAGGCGCCGATACCATTCGGCGCCGTTCACAAACGGGGTCGTGAGGATGAGGTGCGTCAGCCGCGTGGGATATTGAGCCGCGTAGGCGATACACGCGGGCGTGGCGAACACCATGCCCCACAACGCGAACCGTTCGAGCTGGAGGTGCTCACGCAGTGCCTCGAGGTCGGCGACCTGGCTTTCGATCGAGAAATCTTCGACGTCACGGTCGGACATGCCCATGCCGCGCATGTTGTAGCGGACGAGATGGAAGCTGTCGCCGACGAGTTGGAGCGACGGCTCTCGCCACTCCATCTCCCATTGCAGGTCGAGGTGCGCCCAGATGTTGGACGAGAAGACGAGCGGCACACCTTCGCCCATATCGGTATAGGCGATGTGCGTGCCGTCAGCGCTGCGCACATACTGGACCTGCGGTTGCATGATCGGCATCGTACCGCGACCGGCCGCGATGCGCCCGAACGGCGCACTTTCGCGCTAATCCGGCTGCCTGCCGGTCAGCCGCTCATCACCGTCGCCAGCCAGAAGTCGGCGAAGGCGGGCGCGTCGACCGAGGTGACGATCTCCGCTTCGTGTCCGGCGGCCGGGTCGATGAACGTGCGGACATGGCCGTGATGCATCGCCACGGTTACAGGCATCCGACTCGTCGTGACGAAGCGCCGGCCATCATCGACCATGCAGGCGATGGCGAGCGGATCGTGGAGCAGCGCGACGAACTCGGGCGGGATGATGCCACGGCCGCCGCGCTGGAAGTGCGGGATCCAGATGTCGATCTGGCGCGCCAGCGCGCGGCAGAGCGCATCGCCTTTGCGCAACTGGTCGAGGTGCGAGGCGGTGAGCCACGTCCCCATGGTCACATCGCACGGCACGTAGAGCGTCGAACCGCCGGTGTTGAGGGCGCGCAACGACGCCGGCTGGTCGACGTTGAGGTTGTGGTCGACGGTCGGCGGCAGTGTCACGCCCAGGAACTGCACCGGCGCGAACACCCCTCCCATCACCGTCAGCCGCGGCACCGTCGTCAGGAACCCCGCGTCGCCTTCGAGCGCCGCGGCGATGTTCGACTGCATGCCGACCGTGGCAATCTCGTACCCCCGCGCTTCGCACTCGGCCAGCAACAGGCTGACGGCGCCGCGCTCGGAAGGCGCCAGATCGCCCGCCTCGCCGAGCATGGCGTCCTCGTGACCAGCTTCCGCGCTGCGCAGCGGCTGGCTCTGGATGCCCCGCTCGCCCGCCGCGACCTCGATGTCGTCGCGCCCCGCGAGCAGAAGCAGCTTCCTGGCGATCCGCGCGCGCCGCACGGTGTCGCCCGAGACGGTGGTTACCGCGCGGAGGTCCAGCGCCGGGTGACGCAGCGCGAACGCGAGGGCCAGCGCGCCGTCCACGTCGGTGCCGATGTCGGTATCCAGGATGAACGAGAGGGGCATCGTGAACCTGTCGTACAGGATGCGGAGGCACGGGATCAGCCGCATCAGCCTAAACGCCCGTGACCGGCCGTCCCAGCGGTTGACAAACAAACGTTTGTTTGCTTAGATCGTTGCCGTGAGTACTCTCGTCGCCAACGCCCCGCCCAGCGAGCTCCCCTCCACGCGCACCGCGATCCTGGACGCCGCCGAGCGGCGCTTCGCCGAGCGGGGCTTTGACGGCGTGTCGGTGCGGGAGATCGCCGCCGACGCGGGACTGAAGAACCAGGCGAGCCTGTACTACCACTTCGCGAACAAGCAGGAGATCTACGAAGCCGCGCTCGAGCGCAGCGTGGCGTCGATCATTGCGCGGTTGGCGGGCGCTGCGGATGTGGCACGCCGCCCGCACGATCCGGCAACGATCGCGCATGATCTCGACCGCGTGCTCGATTACCTCATCGAGCATCCGCACGTCGCGAGGATCATCCAGCGCGCCGGCCTCGACGAGAGCGCGCTCGTCCGCGGCGTCGCGCAGCGTGCCGTCGAGCCGCTGTACACGCTCGGGGTACGACTCTTGCAGGATGCCGGCGGCCCCTGGCACGCGGACGAACTGCCGCATGTCGCGGCCGGGTTGTATCACCTGATCTTCGGGTACTTTGCCGACGCGGCGTTGCTGGAGGGCGTGCTGCACGAAGATCTTCGCGGCGCGCCGGCATTGGCACGGCAGCGCAAGTTTCTCAGACGCGCCGTGGCGCGATTGATCGGCGCCGCGCCGCGGGACGAGACAATGACGCACCAAGGAGACACACGATGACCACGGAGACCCGCGTCGATCTGTACAGCCCCAGCACGTACCAGCAGTCGATGCCGCACGAGGCGTTTACGGCGCTGCGCGGGGAACAGCCGGTCGTCTGGCAGCCGGAGCCGGACGGCACCGGCTACTGGGCCTTTACGCGTTACGAGGATATCGTGACCATTTCGTCGGATAACTCGCTGTTCTCATCCGGGCGCGGCGGCACGAACATCGAAGATCAACCGGAGGAGGCGATGGCGCTGCTTCGGACGATCCTGATCAATATGGACCCGCCGAAGCACACGAAGTATCGCAGGCTGGTGGCCACCGGCTTTACACCGAAGATCGTCGCGCAGACCGAGCCTCACGTGCGGGAGATCACGAAGCGCATCGTCGATAGCGTCGCGGCGAAGGGGTCGTGCGACTTCGTGACGGAGGTCGCGGCGAAGCTCCCGCTGGCGGTGATCTGCGAGATGCTGGGCGTACCCGAGGAGGACCACGGTAAGGTGTTCGACTGGAGCAACCGGTTGATCGGCTTCGATGACCCCGAGTACCACACGTCGCCGGAAGACGGCCGCGTGGCCGCTACGGAAATGTTCCTGTACGCGCACGGGCTCGCGGCGGAGCGCAAGGCGCGACCGAAGGCCGACATCATCAGCATTCTGATGGGTGCTGAAGTGGAAGGCGACGTGTTGAACGAGGCGGACTTCGACGGGTTCTTCATCCTCCTGTCGGTCGCCGGCAATGAGACGACGCGCAACCTCATCTCCGGCGCCATGCTGGCGTTGATCGAGCATCCGGAACAGCGCGCCCGGCTGATAGCCGACCCGGCGCTGATGACGACGGCGGTCGAGGAGTTTCTGCGCTGGGTTTCGCCCCTGATCTACTTCCGCCGCACGCTTGCTCGCGATGTGGTGGTGGGTGGACAGCAGCTGCGTGAAGGCGACAAGGTCGCCATGTACTACCCCTCCGGCAACAGGGACGAAGCGATCTTCGAGGGCGGGCAGGTCTTCGATGTCGCGCGCAGCCCGAACCCGCACATGGCGTTCGGTGGCGGCGGCCCGCACTTCTGCCTCGGCGGGAGCCTGGCGCGCCTGGAGATTCGCTGCATGTTCCAGGAGCTGCTGACGCGCTTGCCCGACATCGAATTGAACGGCCCGGTGCAGCGGCTGCGGTCGAACTTCATCAACGGCATCAAGCACATGCCGGTGCGGTTCACCGCTGCCTAGCAGGGCGACGCAGATGCACCACGGATCTTAACCCGGGATAACCCGGCGTTAACGCACGGGCAGTACAGTGGAGACGCGCAAGAGCGAAACCAATCGGCAGCGAAGCATGCCGGGTGGTCGGGAGGCCGGACGAGGCGGGGCGTCCGGCCTCTCTCCGTGTATTCACGGAGAGACGACCGTCCATCCTCTACCACCCATCGTCCATGGTCGCTACAAGCCGCCGTTAGCCCCGGCGCTTGCGGTCTTCTTCTTCCGCCGCGCGCACGCGCCTCTCCGCCGACTCCTCCTCGCTGACGACCTCCGCAGCGCCGGCCTCGACATCGCGCTTGATGTCCGCGGGTTGCGGGATGCGCGCCTCCAGCACGTCGCCGAGGATGGCGTAGCGGTTGATCCCCAGGTAGTGCAGCGGACGCTCCTCCGGGTCGGCGAGCAACCACGTCTCGTCGAACGCGTCCTTCTCCGCCTGCACGGCGGACACCTTGCCGACGAACAGCGTGTGGTCGCCGATCCGGTAGGCATCCTCGACGCCGCACTCAATCCATCCGACGCAGCCCTCCAGCAGCGGCGCATCGACGCGCCGCGCCCGAAACGTCGGGAGCTTCGTCAGCTCCAGCTTGCTCAGCTCGGCGCCGGTGACGCTGCCGAGGTACTGCACGTGGTGCAGCAGCTCGCGCGTCGGAATATTCAGCGCGAACTCCTCGCTGTACTTGATCATGTCGTGCGTGTGGCGGGCCGGATGCACCGCCACGCCGATCAGCGGCGGGTCGATGCTGAGCGGCGTGACGAAGGCGGCCGGCATGACGTTCTGCGCGCCGTGCCACGCCGTCGTAATCAGCGCCACGGGCGAGCCGCCGAGCAGCCGCCGGGCATCGTGTTCGTCGATCGTGTGTCGCATCGCGACCATCGTACGCGAACGGCGGGCGGCGGTCACGGCCAGCGCCGAACGGATCGCACATCACCGTCCGGAGGTGCGGCTGCTGACGAATCTGGCGAATCAGACGGGGCTTATCCGGTGCTGGCGAACAAGAGGCGGCGCGTAGGCCACCAATCACCAGACACCAATCACAAGGAGACCAGACCGGCGCTACGGCGCGGTACGATGGTGGACGGAGGATGCGCGTGTGACCAAGATCGCCTACCTGGACTGCTTCGCCGGCATCAGCGGCGACATGCTGCTCGGCGCGCTGCTCGATGCCGGGCTTAGCATCGATGCGCTCCGCGGCGAACTCGATCGCCTCGACGTCGCGGGCTGGACGCTGCGTGGCGAGCGCGTGACCCGCGCCGGTATCGCGGCGACAAAGGCGCACGTCGACCTCGCCGAATCGCCACCGCCGCACCGCAGGCTGCCCGACATCCTGGCCCTGATCGACCGCTCAACGCTGCCTGCGGCCGACAAGCAACGCGCAGCCAGCGTGTTCGAGCGGCTTGCGGTGGCTGAGGCGCGTGTGCACGGCGTCGAACGCGAGTCCATCGACTTTCACGAGGTCGGTGCGCTCGACGCGATCGTCGACATCGCCGGCTGCGTCGCCGGGCTGCGGCTGCTCGGCATCGAGCGGCTGTACTGCTCGGCGTTGCCGGCAGGCGGCGGTACGGCGCGCTCGGCGCACGGCACGCTGCCCGTGCCCGCACCGGCGACGCTCGAATTGATCGCTCTGGCGCAGGCGCCCCTCGCGGCTTCGGCCGGCGACCGGCCTGTGGAGATGGTGACGCCGACGGGCGCCGCTCTGGCGACGACGCTGGCGGTCTTCGAACGGCCGGCGATGCACGTGACCGCCGTCGGTTATGGCGCCGGCGGCCGCGACCCGGAGGGCTGGCCGAACGTGCTGCGCATCTGGCTGGGCGATGCGATCGAGCCCGCTTCGCCCGCGATGCTGCTCGTCGAGACGAACATCGACGACATGAACCCGGAGATCTATGGCTACGTGCAGGAGCGGCTGTTCGCGGCGGGGGCGGCCGACGTCTGGTTCCAGCCGATCCAGATGAAGAAGAACCGCCCCGGCGTACTGCTCTCGGTGCTCTGCGCCATCGACCGGGAAGATGCCGTCGCCGGCGTCCTGCTGCGCGAGACGCCGACGCTGGGTGTGCGCGTCAGCGCCGTGTCGCGGCATGAGGCGCTCCGCGAGAGCTTCGACTTCGAATCGAGCCTCGGTCCCGCGGCCGTGAAGATCAAGCGCCTGCCTGGTGAGCCAGCGCGCGTTGCGCCCGAGTACGAATCCTGCCGCCGCATCGCCGAAGCACGCGGCATGCCGCTGGCCGAGGTGTACCGCATGATCGAGCGCGAGGCGCTGGCGCTGCTGCAGCCCTGAGCCAGGCGCGCGTCGGATCCCGGACATATTCGTAACGCTGGGCGCATCGGCATGAGGCGGCGGCTGTGCTGGCGGCCGACGGAGCTTCGACGCACCGACGCTATCCGCGCAGCGCCGGTCGGCGTGCCATCCACATCGACCTAGATCGAGAACTGCTCCTTGCCCTCGTACACCGCCATCGCCTCGTCGACGCTGTGGCCGCCGTAGGTGATGGCGGAGATGGCGTTCGTCATCTGCACCGCCTCGTGCAGCGGCTTCTGGTGGATATTGCGCCCCGTGGCGCTGCCGTAGGCGCCCGAGATGAAGATCTGGTCGTGCAGCGTCTGAAGAAACTTGCGCACGTCGGTGCTGCCGCCGCCCGCCGTGATCACACGCGTGCGTCCGGCCGCCTTGACTGCTTCCTTGAAGGCCTCAGCGGGCGAGCCTTCCTTCGGTTTGCAATAGTTCACCTTGCAAAAGTCTGCGCCCAGCGTCGCACCCAGACCAGTCGCTCCGGCGATGATGTGCGGGTGCTGTTCCTCGGGTACGGCCGCCCCGCGCGGATAGATCCAGAGCGCCGAGACCAGGCCCGCCCGGTGGGCCTGGAAGCAGGCCTGCGCTGCCTCGCGCATCTGCTCCGGCTCGTACGCACTGCCCAGGTAGACGGTGAAGCCCACGGCGACGACGTTCACGCCATTCTCTCGCAGCGTCAACGCGTCGCCGACACTGCACCATGCCAGGCTGCGCGGATCCTGCTGCGAGGTCTTGATGAGATGCGATTTTGAGTTGAGCTTCACGAGATAGGGCACCGTCGGATAATCGCGGGCGTATCGAGCGATCAGCCCGAGCTGCGTCGCGAAACAGCCGATGACGCCATCGCGCGCGATGCGGAACAGGTGCTCCGGGTCGGCATCGTCGTCCGCGATGGGCGTGCCGTCGCTGAGCGCGCCGTAGAAGTCGTCGTTCAGATGTTCGACCTTCTGGTCGCCGGCGAACAGCATCAGCCGGCCGGTGCCCTTCGTCATCGTCTGGAAGTTCTGTTCGTAGAGCGCGCGATTTGCGGAGGGCACGTCGGCGGGGACATCGATCCGGTTGGTCGTCATCGTGGTCATGTCGGCGCTCCTTCGGTCGCTGTGTCGCGGGTCGTCACTTGCCGGGACGTGATATGCCCGATCGCCGGCAGCGACCCTGCCCCTTTATTATCGAACTCCCGCCGGGCGATGACAACGGCCGGACCGTACTTGACCGCTTACAGGTACCGAGCGCGGTGAGGGCAGTTCGCCGCGGGAGGCCGGAGCCGCGGGACGCGCATGACCGCGCACGCACGGCGAGCGGCAGGCCGTTCACGGAGCAGACCGCGCGCGTGCGCCGCATTCCGGGTAGCGGTGACCGGCGTCTCAGCCCCGCTGGAACTCAGCCGCTCCGTAGCCCAGCAGATCGCTGAAATTCTTCGTGACGATATCCGGCTTGTAGTCGACGGCGTGCTTGGGGTCGAGTGCGTACTTGCCCTGGAGCACGTGGACCGTCGTGAGTCTCGAGCCCAGCGCCGCCTTCGCGCGCATGAGAATGCCGGGCTTATCGTCGATGAGCACGTAGTGGCCGGCCTTGAACTGCGCTTCTACGGCAGGAAGAAAGCGCTCCTTGTGCGCAAAAATGAACACCCGGCCATCGACGGCTTCGGTGACGCCGCACTTGTGGATCTTCGTCGGCTGGAACACCGGGTCGCCGTCCGAAAGCACGAGCGGCAGGCCCATCGTCTTGAGGTGCAGGACCGTCTCGATCGCGCGCGGGTAGACGCGTGCGGAAAAGTCCCAGTCCGCCAGCGCGTCGGTGGCGGCGTCGACGACCGGCAGCTTGTCGCCGGCCACTTCAGCGCGTAGCCGCTTCATCTGCTCGAAGAAGTCGATGACGTCGAGATCTTTGCGGACGGCTTCGTACAGCTCCCAGAAGCGCACGGCCAGTGCGTCGCCCAGGATCTCAAGCATGCGTCGTTCGAGGTCCTTCTTCACGCCGTCGTTGTCGAGGATCGTGTTGTCCAGATCGATCATGAAGACGAGGTCGCGCACGAGATCCCCTTCCGCCGGCACTTGATGGCGGCCGTCCACGGCAACCATGGTACGCCGCGGCCTCCGTTCAGGCGAGGGCCGAGTGGGCCGAATGGAACAAGTTCATCTACGGCCGAAGCATCAACGTCCCGGCGACGTACGGGAGGAGCGCGGACAGATCACCACTCGCGCGCAGGAAGATCTGCGCGTCGGGAGCGATCTGCCGGACCGCTCGCAGCAGACCTCTGGCGTCGGCGATCCAGTCGGCGTCGGTGTAGGTGCGGTTCGTCGCTTTGTTGATCGGATGCGAGAGCAGCACGGCATCACCGCATGGCGTGAGGGGCGCCGGCACGCACGCGGCGACACCGTCGAGCAGCACGCCGTCGTAGCCCAGCCTGGCGAACTGCCGCGTCCGGACGCCGATGTCGTTGCGGACGTCCGCGCTGGCCGGGTCGAAGGCATAGCTCGGCCTTCCATTCCATGCGGCGATGTCCTGGTAGGCGTGCACGAACTCGCCGCTGCCGTCGCGCAGGAACCACGGGCCGTGCACGCCGTCGTCGGGAGCGACGCCGAAGATCGGCCCGTCGTTGTTCGTCAGCGCGCCGACGTAACGCAACACGCGCAGCCGGGGATTCGTGGCCTTCATGCTCGCGATCTGCGATGCGTCGAACGCCGCTCCGTCCGGTTGCCAGCGGAGGTCGTCGACGACGATGTCGTGCGCGGCCGCGATGGCGGCGAGTTCGTCCGGCGTGGCGTCGCGCTTCGGCGGATTGCCGTAGCGGTCACGCCGCGTCAGGTCGAGCGGACGGAAGTCGAGCGCGATCGCCTGCGACTCTATCGCCTTCTCCGGGCCCGATGCCCGCTGCGGCCCGCTCGCCCCCGGCGCGGCCGCTGCGCCCTCCCCCGGTGCGTGCGCCACGGCCACGGGCGGAGCCGCATCGCTGCCAGCCCCGTAGCTCGCCCGCCCGCGCGGGACGTCGTCCGACGGCAGCACCCGCGCCAGCCCGGCGATGCCGCCGCCGAACGCAACAGCCCCCACAAGCACGACCAGCCACGACATCCGGGTAACCCGCACGCGTAGGTATCGGCAGCGCGGCCGCGCATGTATGGGGGTTCACCTAAGGGAAGCCGCTCATCGGAGCCTTCGCGGCGCGCGTCCCTGGGGCCGGAATCGCCCTCGCCGCGCCGATTCGCCATACTGCGCCGCATGGAGATCACCGCAGATGCACCGCTGACGCCGCGTGGCCGCGCCGGCACACGCGCGTTCGGCGATACGCCGTGGACGCCGCGTGACGTGCTGTTCGGCGCGCTGTGGTTCGTTGGCATCTTCGTCGGCGCGCAGGTCGCGCTGCTGCCGCTGGCCCTGGTGTTCGGCGCGGCGTCCGGGCAGTTCTTCTCGGCGGCGTTCATCTCGAGCGCGGCGGTCGAAGTGTGCATCGTCGTCGTGGCGGCGAACTTCACCTTCCGGCGCTACGGCGGCAGCTGGGAGCGGCTGGGCATCCGCCAGCCGGGGCGCTCGGCGATCGTCTGGGCGTTGGCGGCCTTCGCCGGCGCGCTCGTCGTCTCGTTCGTCTATGCCGCGATCATCGATGTGCTCGACGTGGGCTGGCTGCGGTCCGGATGCGCCGAGCAGGTGCCGAAGGAGGTGCGCGACACGCGCGCGCTGCTCGCGCTGGCCAGTCTGACGGTGATCGCCTTCGCGCCCGTGTGCGAGGAACTGTTCTTCCGTGGCTTCATCGTGCCGGGGATCTCGAATCGCTGGGGGCTGGTCGCCGGGATCGTCGCCAGCGGCGTCATCTTCTCGGGCGTCCACCTGCTGTACAAGTCGTTCGTACCGATCGCGGGCGTTGGTATGGTGTTCGCCTACGCGTACTACCGGAGCGGCAACATCTTCACGACCATCCTGGCGCACATCGCCTTTAACAGCCTCTCGATCGGTCTGATTGCGGCGGGGTCCTGCGACAGCACGTCTTCCATCTCCACCGGCCTGGTGAGGGGGTGGCCGCTGTGAGCCGCATCGCGGCGACGTTGGAGCGCGCCCGCGCGGAAGGGCGCATCGCGCTCTTCCCTTTCATGACGGTGGGGTATCCGGACCTGGACACCAGCATCGCGCTGGTGAAGGCGATGGTCGAGGCCGGGGGCGAGGGGATCGAGCTGGGGATCCCCTTCAGCGACCCGCTCGCCGACGGGCCGACGGTGCAGAAGGCCTCATACCAGGCCTTGCAGGGCGGCACGCACCCCCGCGATGCGCTTGACGTCGTGCGCCGGTTGCGCGCCGCCGGGGTTGCCGTGCCACTGATCCTTATGGGATACTTGAACACCTTCCTCGCCTGTGGCGAGGAATCGTTTATCTCGGACGCTGCCACGGCCGGCGCCGACGGGCTGATCATCGTCGATCTGCCGCCGGAAGAGTCGGACGCCACGAAGGCGCTGTGCGAGACGAACGGGCTCGACCTGATCTACCTGCTGGCGCCGACATCGGACGATGGGCGCATTGCAGAGGTCACGTCGAGGGCGTCGGGGTTCATCTACTGCGTGGGCGTGGTAGGCGTAACGGGCGCCCGGGACAGCATCTCGGCGGAGTTGCCAGGGTTCTTGCGCCGGCTGCGCGAGAAGACTGCTCTGCCGCTGGTAGTAGGATTCGGCATCTCCAAGCGCGAGCACGTGCAGGCGCTGGAGGGGCTGGCCGACGGGGCGATCGTCGCCAGCGTGCTGATTGACATCGTAGAGTCGTCGCCTCGCGACGAACAGGTGCAGAGAGTTCGGACGTATGTTGAGGTGCTCACCGGCCGCTCGGAGGCCAGCACGTAGAGCCATCGAAGGTTCCTTGCGGATCTCCGCCGGCTGCGCGTGGTACTCCGCGGCCGGCGCATTTGGGCCGTATCGCTAGCGGCCGCTCGCGCGTGACGGGCGGTCGTAGGCCCCGGCGGGGCGTACGGTCGAAGGCGGAGCATCCATGGGCACGAACGAGGCGATCCGGCTGCGCGGGATCCGCGGTGCGACGACAGTCGAGTCGAACACCAGAGAGGCGATCCTCGAAGCCACCGGCGAACTGCTCACCGCCATCATCGACGCGAATGGCCTTCAGGAAGACGACGTCGCGAGCGTGTTCTTTTCCGCGACGCAGGACCTGAACGCCGAGTTTCCCGCACTGGCGGCGCGACACATGGGCTGGTCTCACGTCGCGCTCACCTGCATGCAGGAGATGTACGTGCCGGGCAGCCTGCCGATGTGCGTGCGGATCCTGATGCACGCGAACACTGCGAAGGCGCTGCGGGAGGTCCAATTCGTCTACCTGCGCGGGGCACGCGTGCTGCGCCCGGACCTGGCGAACGAGGCGTGACCGCCGGGAGCTACGAATGCGACGGCCCGTGGAGGGCACGAAGGGGATCACGAAGAGTTGACCACAGAGGGAACAGCGGCGCGCCCGCTGCGTTGAGTCAGATAGGGCGCGGACTGCCGAGTCGAACAACGGCTGGAATCACGTCTTCCACCACGAGGTGGAGGATGGAGGAGAGAGAGTCAAATGATGGTAATCATGAAGCCGGGACATACCCGAGCGGAGTTCGATGCGGTGATGGGCCGCATCAAGGAAGTGGGGCTGGACGGCCACCCGATCATCGGCGTCGAGCGCACGGTGATCGGTGTCGTCGGCTTGGATCGGGAACACCCTGAGCTGGCCGACGACATCGAGGTGATGCCGGGCGTTGAAGGGACGGTGCCGATTAGCAGCCCCTTCAAGCTGTGCAGCCGCGAGTTCCGCTCGGACGATACCGTGGTCAACGTCAACGGCGTGCGCATCGGCGAGGGCACCGTGACCGTGATGGCGGGTCCGTGCGCCGTCGAGAGTGAAGCGCAGTTGATGGCGACGGCGAAGGCGATGAAGGAGCGTGGCGCGTCGATCCTGCGCGGCGGCGCCTTCAAGCCACGGACGTCACCCTACAGCTTTCGCGGGCTCGAGGAAGACGGCCTCAAGCTGCTGGCGCAAGCGCGCCAGGAGACGGGGTTGCCGGTGGTGACGGAGGTGATGTCCGAAACGACCGTGCAGTTGATCGCCAAGTACGCCGACATCCTGCAGATCGGCACGCGCAACGCGCAGAACTTCTTCCTGCTCGAAGAGGTGGCGAAGGCACACAAGCCCGTTCTGCTCAAGCGCGGCCGGTCCTCGCCGATCCAGGAGTGGCTGCTCGCGGCCGAGTACATCCTGGCGAAGGGCAACCGCGACGTCATCCTCTGCGAGCGCGGCATCAGCACGTTCGAGACGGCGGCGCGGAACACCATGGACATCAACGCCATCCCCCTGGTGAAGGAGATGAGCCATCTCCCCATCGTCGCCGACCCGAGCCACGGCACGGGCAAGCGAAAGCTGGTCGGTCCGGTGGCGCTGGGTATGGTGGCGGCCGGCGCCGACGGGCTGATCCTCGAAGTGCACCCTAGCCCTGAGCACGCGCTCAGTGACGGCGCGCAGTCGCTGACGTTCGACCTCTTCTCGAGCCTGATGCAGAACGTCACCAAGGTGGCGGCCGCCGTCGGCAAGCGGATGGAGCGCGAAGCGGTGGCTGTGTAACGGAAAGGTTGTACGTCGTAGGGGCGTAGCCTGCTGCGCCCTCGCGAGGATCGGATACATCACGTAGCGCGGGCTTCAGCCCGCGCGGACAACGCACAAAGCATGAGGGACGGATGGCCTATGCCGTCCGTCCCTCAACGTTTTGTGGCGATGCGTCACACCTCGCGCGTCTCGGATGCGTAGAACGTCGCCGACATGTGGTCGATCGTCGTGCTCGCGAGCGCGCGCTTCGGCAGGCCAAGCGCGCGCAATTCGTCGGCGATCGCGTGCGTACCAAGTTGCAGGCTTGCACCACCAAGACGTGCGCCCAGCCCGGTGCCGCCCATCGTTGCGCGCGTCCGGTACAGCGCGCCGTCCCGCAATGCGTACGATATCTGCTCGCGCCGGGGCATCGAGCGCGAGCCACCGGCGTGCACGGTCTGCGTGAGGACGTGCTGTCCATCGACCGTCAACACCGACGTGCTGCCGCCGGCCACGGCGGAGATCGCGATCTCGCTCATGAATTTCGGGAAGCCCCAGATGGTCCGACCGGCTTCGCACGTGAACTCGCCATCGACGGGCAGGTGGTGGATGTAGGCGGCGAGGTTGCCTCGCACCATGCTCAGGACGGTCCCTGCGAAGGGTATCGCCCGCGTGCCGCGCTCCCGTACGAAGAAGGTGATCGCGATCTCGTGGTACCGGCCGAGGTCGTTGTCCCGGTAGTCGACGCTGCCGATCGAGCAGAGCGTGCGCCCGGGGAGGATCGTCGCGACGTGAAGGCCCGTGGGGGCGACGAGGTGCTGCGCCGCCCTGGCGCTGACCAGATAGAACGCCACAGCCGTGGAGGCGTCGCGCACCTCGACCGGCAGGCGCACGTCACGGCCCTGAATCCGATGCGTTTCCGCCTGGACGAGCGGCGCCGGCGACGTCACGCGAAACCTCCAGTCCGCTGGGGCTCGATCATAGCACGGACGCCCCGGCGCGCGCCGAAGGCTTACCGTGTGGCAACTGGCGTCGTGTGCTCGACGCCGATTGGCCCTCGTCGAGGCGGCCGGGTGTCCGCTACACTGGGGCTGTCCACGCACATAACGGAGGATGAACCATGGTTGCCACGAATGAACGTTCCCCGCAGACGAGCCCGTCTTCGAACGGCGGTAGCGCGGCCGTAACCGGGACGTGGGCCGTCAAGAAGGGGCTGGCGCAGATGTTGAAGGGCGGCGTCATCATGGACGTCGTCACGCCGGAGCAGGCGAAGATCGCCGAGGAGGCAGGCGCCTGCGCCGTCATGGCGCTGGAGCGCGTGCCCTCGGATATCCGCAAAGATGGCGGCGTTGCGCGCATGTCGGACCCGGAGATGATCACCGGCATCATCGCCGCCGTCACGATCCCTGTGATGGCGAAAGCCCGCATCGGTCACTTCGTTGAGGCGCAGGTGCTGGAGGCGCTGGGTGTCGATTACATCGACGAGTCCGAGGTACTGACGCCGGCCGATGAGGAGCATCACATCGACAAGCACCAGTTCAAGGTGCCGTTCGTCTGCGGCTGCCGCGACCTGGGCGAGGCGCTTCGCCGGATCAGCGAGGGCGCGGCGATGATCCGCACCAAGGGCGAAGCCGGCACCGGGAATGTGGTGGAGGCCGTGCGACACATGCGCGCGCTGTGGGACGGCATCCGCCGCCTCCAAAACATGCCGGAGGACGAACTCTTCGCCGCTGCGAAGGAGCTGTCGGCCCCGTATGACCTCGTGAAGTACGTCCACGATAACGGCAAGTTGCCCGTCGTGAACTTCTCAGCCGGCGGCATCGCGACGCCGGCGGACGCGGCGCTGATGATGCAGCTCGGAGCGGAAGGCAACTTCGTCGGCTCGGGCATCTTCAAGTCGGAGAATCCGGAGCAGATGGCGAAAGCGATCGTCAAGGCGACCACGCACTTCCGCGACGCCGCGATCATCGCCGAGGTCTCGCGAGGTACCGGCACGGCGATGAAGGGCCTCGAGATCGGTGCTATTCCGCCGCACGAGATCCTGGCAACGCGCGGCTGGTAGGCAACCCGGGCACACGTCGGTGCGGGTCAGAGCGGCGGCGTCGTCTCGGCCCCGCTGATCCGGCCTGGCAGCGCCCGACGATCCCGAATCGACCGGAAAAACAGGCTACGTTGCCTGTAATGTTCGGCCGGGTTCAGCGTTGGAATACCGGCGAGCAAGCGAAAGAGCGCTCGTGGACGGCACTCCCGCCGGCGGGGGTGCAGGCACCAATACAGATTCGGCCGGCGCGTCCGATGCTTAGGGTAAGGCGATGACCATGACCACCAAGACTGCAGAGAATCCGACCAGCTTCGAAGAGGCCGCGGCCGCCCGATGGCTTGCCACGACGCTGGCACAGGCCCGCATCGATACCAAGAACGTGCCGTCGGCGGACGCCGTCGACCGTATCCGCGCCCGCGTCTTCGGGCCCGAGCCAGCCCAAAAGGCACGCTCGATCGCGGCGTAACACCCGGCGAACGATTGTTGAAGCATGCCCGGTTACGAGCCGGGCATGCTCGCGCCCGCCGCCGAGGATGGAGCGCCCCCCGCTTAGCACGCAAGCCGCGCAGGCCCGATACTGTAGGCATGCCCCGAGAACCCGATCTGACCGGTATTACGATCGTCGCCCGGCCCACGGCCGAGCTAACCCGCAGCGACCGGGCCACGATGTCGGCGCTCTTCGCTATGGCGTACCGCGCCGCGAACCAGCCGTATCTCGAGAAGTCGCTGACCACACTTCGCTTTGCCGCGATCGGGATGCAGGGCGAGACGCCGGCCGGACTCGCGCTGGGCGACGTACGCGTGATGGACCTGCCTGGCCTGCCGCAGCAAGCCGTGATCCTCGCCGGCATCTGCTGCATCGATCCTCGCTTCCGTCGCCGCGGCCTGTTCGGCGCGATCGAACGCGCGGCGGTCCTGGGCGCCGGCATCGTGCCGAACGGCCGCGTGCTCAGTGCCGGACGCATGGCCCACCCGGTGAGCTTCCGCGTGATGAACCCGGCGACGCGGATCCCGCGCTACGGCACCGCACTGACGCCCTGGCAGCGGGCGGTCGGTCAGGCGGTCGCCGATGCGTACGGCGTGCCGAAGTTCGACCAGGAGACCTTCGTCTGCCATGGCACGGGCGAGCCCATCGGCTACCCGATCATCGAGATGGATGTCGAGCCGGAGGAGTGGCGGATCTTCGCGCACGTCAACCGCGATCGCGGTGACTCGCTGCTGGGTCTTACCTGGTCACCGGACGCACCGGAAGGCTGGCTGTAGTCTCGGCGGGGCCGGTCTTTACGGCGTGATGCGCCAGCGCCTCCGCGGCGTCATCCCACGCTGCCACCGCGCCGGTCACTCTCCGTCGACGCCGCGCGGAAGACTACGCCTCGCGCAGGCCGGCGCGGATGTGAGCGGCATGCTCCGCCAGGTGTTCTACCGGCTTCTGAAACATGGCGGCGATCGTCATAGTCTCGCCCATGCGCGTAGCGGACAATCGCAGCGTTTCATCATCGAACGCTTCCAGCACTGCCAGGAGCTTCCGCGCGGCGGTGTCAAAATCGGCGCGCACCTCCGCGGAGGTCGCCTTCCGCGATACGACGCGAACACGCCACTCGTTCATCTTATAGAGGATCGGCCGCACGAACGCGGGCGGATTGAGCGCCTTGCCATCCTTCGCCTTCTCTATCTGACCGGCCAGGAACGCGGTGCCCGACGCCAGGTGCCATGCGAGTTGCCCGCAGGTGTACGCGGGAAGCCCGCTCTTCGTCTTCCATCCCCCGTCGCCAATCTGCCCCAGGAGGGTCGCGAATTCTGGCGACATCCCCTCGATCGCGGTCCGGATTGCGACACGGTCTGCTGATACCGTCGCGTCCATGTCATCACTCCTTGCTGTGTGTCTCCGCACTGCGCGTGCATGAGCCAGCGTAGCGCATCCGGCTCCCCACGCATGCTCTGGTCACACACGGTCGCCCGGCATGATCTTTATGCCCGGCTCTGGCTCGTGATCCTCTTCGACTTCCGCGCCGTTGCCCAGCACGGCATCGACCACCACCGCGCGATCGCCAACACCGGCGTAGGCAGCGATGATACTGCTGCTGATGCGGGCGCCGTCGCCGATGCGCGCCTCTTCCCAGACGATGCTCGAGGAGATCGTCGCGCCTGCCCCGATGACGGTGTCGTGCCCGACCACCGCAGGCCCCACGATGCGCGTCCCGGCGCCGATCGACACGCCGTCGCCAATCAGCACGTCGCCCTCGAAGTGCGCGTCGGCGGCGATGGCCGTCCTCTCGCCGACGGCGAACGTGACGCCGAGGTCGCGCATCGTGCGCTCCAGCAGGAGCCGCGTCGCTGTCATGTAGCGCTCGGGCGATCCAACGTCGACCCAGAGGTCCTCCTGAAATCCCTGCACGCGAAGGCCATCCCCGATGATGCCGGGGAAGAGGACGCGCTCCGAGAAGCCGTCGCGCACGGCCGTGTCGTCATCAGGAATGCGATCGAGCATCCGCGGCTCCCAGAGCCAGGTGCCCCCGTTGATCAGGTTGCTCGGTTCCTCGCCGCGCGGCGGCTTCTCGACGAAGCTGAGGATGCGGAGGTCTTCGCTCACCTCGGCCACGCCGTACGTCCAGGGATCGTCTACCGACGCCAGCGACATGCTGAGCGTTGCGTCCGTATCGCGGTGGCGCGCGATCATTGCCGTGAGGTCTACGTTTGTCAGGATATCGCCGTTGCAGACGACGAGCGTGCCTTCCGCTCCGACGGCCCGCGCCGCCTCCTTGACGGCGCGACCCGATCCCAGCGGACGATCCTCGTAGGAGTACCGCAGACGCACGCCAAGTGCCCCGCCATCACCGAAGTGTTCCTCGATCTCGCCGGCGCCCTGCGAGCAGGCGAGCACGATGTCGAGCACGCCGTGTTCCCGAAGGTTGACCAGGCGATATTCGAGCAGCGGCCGGTTGAGAAGCGGCACGAGCTCCTTGCGCCGCGCGTAGGTGAGGGGGCGCAGGCGCGTGCCGCTCCCCCCGGCGAGAATGACAGCAAACATGCGAAGAGGATACCGGCGAGGCCGCGGAGGCGTTAGGTCAGGCGCTCGAGCCACGGATGGCCCGCGTACACCGCCGAGATCGCGTCGTGCAGCCAGCCGCGGGCCGCGGCGTCGAGCGCCGCCGCACCAGCATCGAAGTCGGCGGCGTTGCGATCGATCTCCAGGTGGTTCGCCTTGTAGAGCAGCGCCACCTCTGGGGCGACATACGGGATGCCGTCCGCCGTGACCCGGCCGAGCGCCGGTAGCGGCATCCGCACGGAGGGCTCTCTACGGAATACCCAGTCGCCATCTTCGTCATCTTCGAGCAGGATCTCGAACGCCCAGGCGGCGTTCGTCGCGCGCCGCACCCAGAACTGGTGACGCGGCGCCGCCAGCCAGTCGCCGGGCGCCCAGGGCATCAACTCGCCTTCATGAGCTACCTGTACATCCCAGCTGACCAGGTGCCCCTGCAGGAGTGGCTGGTCACGGCGCAAGATGGCCAGATCGAGGTCGCCGTGCGGGCGCGTCTGACGCCCGAGGAAGAGGTCGAGCGCCCAGCCGCCCGCCACCCACCAGGGCCCGCCGAACCCGTCCAGCACCCTGCGGACCTCGTCGGGCGAGAGCGCGTCCCATCGATGGGTCGTCACGGAAGCTGGCGCGGCGTCACGCCGGCGCCTCGCGCTTCTTCGACGCACGCTTCGGCTTCGGGTCGTCGCTGGTCAGCATGTGACCGGTGCGCACGTCGGACATGCGATCGCCGGGAAGGATGACGATGAACTCCGTGCCGTCCAACTCCGAGCTGATGGCGCGTACCGTGCCGCCGTGCGCCTCTACGATCTCGCTCACGATCGACAGGCCAAGGCCGCTGCTGCCGCCTTTGCGTGCGCGTGCGCGGTCCACCTGGAAGAATCGCTCGAACACGCGCGGAAGATCTTCCTTGGGGATGACGGAGCCGGTGTTGTGGACGCCAATACTGACATGTCCGCCCGCCAGCGTACGGGCGCGGACCGTGATCGTGCCGCCGCGAGGTGTGTGCCGCACCGCGTTCTGCAGGAGATTCGAGAACACCTGCTCGAGGCGGCGTTCGTCACCGTGCACCTCCGAAACGGGTTCGACGCGCAGCCGCGGCTCGATGCCGGCGTCGCGGATCGCGAACTGAAAGCGCTCAATCGTGCGCTCAAGAAGCTGGCGTACGTCGACGTGCGCATGCTGCATCGCGACCTGCCCCGACTCGATCTGCGAGAGCAGCATCAGGTCGTCGACGAGTGCTCGCATGCGGTTCGACTCCTCGTGGATCGTGCGACTGTACTCCTTGACGTCGTCCGGGCCGCTGACCACGCCGTCCACCATCGCCTGCGAAAATCCCTGAATCGATGTCAGCGGCGTCTTCAGTTCGTGTGACACATTGGCCAACAGATCTTTCATCATCCGTTGCGAGGTGTTGACCTGGGTGGCCATCTGGTTGAACGCTTCCGCCAGACGACCCACTTCGTCCTCTCCTTTGATGGGGATGTGGACGTCGTAGTTGCCGCCGGCCATCTGTTTCGATGCCGCCGTGATGCGCGCCAGCGGGCCGGAGATCGATCGCGAGATGAAGAACGAGACGACGAACGACACGGTCAGCGCGATGGCCCCCGCGAGCGCGAGGCGCGGCGCGAGATCGAGCCAGGCGGAGGCGAGCTTGTCCTGCGGAATCGCGATGATCGCGTCGTACGTAGGGGCGGTGAAGGTGGCGTCCTCTGGCCGCGGCGGGGAGGCGAACAGCGTCAGGTGCGTGTCGCCGCGGTCGAAGTTGGACCATTTGTAGGTGATGCCTGCCGCCTGGGCCGACTTCACGCGATTTCCGGCGAACGACAACACGTACTTGCCCGTCAGGCCGTCATCGACGCTGTCGAACGCCACCTGCAGATCCTGGTCCAGCAGCAGGATGCGCACGCCGGAATCCGCGGCGCGCTGGCGGAGCTCGACCTTGACTGCGTCGAGCGGCTGGCCGGCGCCCAGCAGCCGCGCCACGCGGTCGTTCACGGGCTCCGCCAGGCGGCCGTAGCGTTCGCGCGCCGTCTCTTGCTGCTTGTCGCGCAGGAGGAAGAGCGCGCCCGCGCCGGCGAGGAAGACGGCCAGCGCGACCACCAGCGTAAACGAGACGATCAGCCGGGCTCGAAGGCTACCCAGCATCGCTTTCCACCACCAGCTTGTAGCCAACACCCCAGACGGTCTGGATCTTGACCGATCCTTCGCCGAGCTTGTCGCGGAGCCAGGCGACGTGCACGTCGATCGTCCGCGAATCGCCGTAGTAATCGGTCCCCCACACCAGGCGCAACAGCCGCTCCCGGTCGAGGACGTTCCCCTTGTGCTGGGCGAACGCCGTGAGCAGGTCGAACTCCTTCGCGCGAAGGGTAAGCGGGCGGCCGTCCAGCGTCGCCTCGCGGCTGGCCACATCGATACGGAGGCCGCCGGCCTCGACCACGTCGGGCGCGTCGTGTTCGCCCTGGGCGCGCCGCAGGACGGCCTTCACCCGCGCGACGAGTTCGCGCGGGTTGAATGGCTTCGCCATGTAGTCGTCGGCGCCGATCTCCAGCCCGATGATGCGGTCGATCTCGTCGCCCCGGGCAGTGAGGATGATCACGGGGACGTTGCTGGTCTTCCGGAGCTCTTTGCAGACGGTGAGGCCGTCCATCTCCGGCATCATAACGTCCAGGACGATCAGATCCGGCTTGATCGCCTTCGCCTTCTCAAGCGCCTGCTTGCCATCGTGCGCCGCTTCGACGCGAAACCCCTCGTTGTTGAGGTAGAGCCGCGCAAGCTGGACGATGTTCTTTTCGTCATCGACGACGAGGATCGTTCCCGGCATCGGGCCGCCTTCTGTACATGCTTTCGGGCCATTATAGACGGAAGGCTCGCCCGCGGACTGCCGGCACACCCCCGCGCTACGCCACGCACGGCGCGACACGTTCGCCCTGGTTGTTCAGCGTAGCACCGCGGGCCGACCCCGCTCTCCGGCGATCGTGCCAGCCGCCCACGTTACCGCCGCCAGCCGCCCATGCGACGGTTGTAGTCGGCCCGGACCACGTCCTCGCGGCGCAGCGCCGCCAGTTCGTCCTCCAGCGCCGGTGGGTCGTCTGGCCGCACGAACGACAGCACGCGTCCCTGCCGCAGATACGGCGCGCCCGGCCACAGGCTCTTTCGATGCCCAGGTGACGGCGATCGCGCCCCGGCGTCTCGATGAATACCGCGTCGCATACGGGATCATCGGCAGAACCCCTAGGGAACTGCACCTAAGGGCTCGGCTGTCCGATACCAAAGACAGGGATACGAGGCACGGACATGCTGATTTCCATAGCCCGGCGCAGTCTGGCGGTCGCTCTGGTCGCGTGCGTTCTTCTGGCGGCTGCGGCCAACCGTCCAGCGCTCGACGCGGCTGCCGCGGGCGGCTGCACCGTGGATGCCGCAATGGACAGCGAGGAACAGGCGTTCCTTCTGTTAATCAACAACTACCGCGCGCAGAACGGACGGGCCCCGCTCAAGGCGTCCTACATGCTGACGAAGGCGGCGGCCTGGAAGTCCAGGGACCTCGCCACGAACAACTACCTCGCGCACGACGACCTCAATCGCACGTGGTCCCAGCGCATCGTGGACTGCGGCTACGGGTTCAACACGTGGCTGGGAGAGAATATCGCGGCCGGCTACGCCACTGCGCAGCAGGTGTTCGGCGGCTGGAAGGCGAGTCCCGGCCACAACGCCAACATGCTCGGTGCGAACTACACGGCAATCGGCATCGGCCGCTACTTCCAGCAGGGCAGCACCTACGGCTGGTACTGGACCACGGACTTCGGCGGGTTCAGCGACGGCTGGGCGACGGCCACCGGCGCGGTGTCCCCGATCATCGGCGACAGTGAGCCATCATCGGGCCGCCCGCAGTCCGCGATGGCTCGCCGGACTCCACCTCTCCAGGCGCGGCCGGTGCGCGCGGGCGCGGGCGTGCCGTCAACGCCGCGTGGTCCCCAGTGGAGCTGGCGGCGTCGCGAGACGTCAGGCGGAGCGTCGCGGGATCAAGAAGCTCGGCCGGCTACCACTGTACGAACATTGGCATGACGACGTGAACGTAGTTGTCGTTGTCGATGGGCCGGATCACGCCCGGCTGCGATGGGCCCGTCGTTTCGAGCGCGACGCGGCCGCCATCGAGCACCTGCAGCACTTCTTGCAGATACTTGCCGTTGAAGGCGATCTTCGACGCCTCGCCCTCGACGGCCGCGTCTAGCGCGCCGTGGTTGTCGCCGATCTCTTCGGCCCGGGCCGCTACCGTCATCTGGCCGGGCGCGCCGCCTTCGCCGTTCTCGAACGTGATGCGGACGATACCGCTGCCGTCGCGCGCGAAGATCGAGGCGATCTTCGTCTCCTGCAGGAAGTCGCGCACCTCGACGACGGCGCGGCTCCCCCATTCGCTGGGGATCAGCCGGCTGTAGTCCGGGAAGGTGCCTTGGATCAGCTGCGCGACCATCTCGACGTCCTTCAGCTTGAACAGCACCTGTGTCTTGCCGGCGTTGAACGTCACCTGCACGGGGTCTTCCTGATCCTGCAGCAGGCGGTTGAGTTCCGACAGCGCCCGGGACGGCACGATTACTTCCTGGCGCTCGCTGACCTTCTTTTTGAGCTTGAGCTTCCGAACGGCGAGCCGAAATCCATCAGCCGCCGCCAGCGTCATCTGGTCGCCCTCCACGACAATATCGACGCCGGTCAACACCGGACGCGAGTCGTCTGTGGCGGCGGAGAATACAACCTGTGCGATCGCCTCGCGCAGCGTCTTCGCCTCGATCTCCAGCGTGTCGCCTTCGACCGAAGGGATCGGCGGGAAATCGTCGGCGTCCATGCCGCCGATGGTCGCTTCGTTGCGCGCGCAGACGAGCTTCAACTGCCGGGAGCGTGGCGAGAGCGTGAGCGCGATCTTGTCGGCCGGCAGCGAGTTCACGAAGTCGGTCAGCAGCCGCGACGGCACGGTAATCGCGCCTTCTTCTTCGATCTGGCCGCCGATCCAGCAACTCAGCGCGATGTCGAGATTCGTCGCAGCGAGCTTGATGCGGCCATGTTCCGTCGCTATCAGCACGTTCGACGTGATCGGCAGCGTGCTGCGCAGCGCGACCGCCCGCCCAACGATGCCGAGGCCCCTCGCCAGGTTCTCCTGGAGACACGTAACCTTCATTGCGCTCACCCGTGTAATCACTTTTCGGGGAGTATACGGCGGCGTTTGTCAAGCGACAATAGATCAACGCGCTTGATCATTTCAGGGCGCCGGCCTTCTGGGATCAGGCGCCGGCGGCGAACGGCGGCCAGCGATCGGCCCACGGCATCGCCGATTCGAGCTGCGCCGCGACGCGCAGCAGCACGTCGTCGCGCCCGTACGCGCCGACGGCGTGCACGTCGTCGGGCAGGCCGCCCGGCGTCCAATGTAGCGGTAGCGACAACGCCGGCTGGCCACTAAAGCTGAAGGCGGGCGGGAAGACCCCCGCGCCGACGGCGCCGCCGGTGAGGCCCAGCGGCCACGGAGGCTGCCGGAGCGTCGGCGTGATGAGGATGTCGTGGCCCGACGCCCACCAGTCGCGGACCGGTCGTGTTTCACGGACGATCGCGTTGATCGCGTCCGTCAGCCGGGCGCCGGACGTGGGCGTGGCTTCCGCGGCAACGGCGTTTGGGTCATCGAGGTCGGCAGCGGTGACGTCGCGCCCCACCATGTCCGATAGCCACCCTGGCTGCGAGCGCGACACGGAGATCAGCGCCTGGACATGCGGGAAGATGCGCAGCAAGAGCCCGTCGAGTGCAGGCGGGTGTGACAGTTCAAGGTGGTGCCCAAGCGACGCCAACGACTGTCCGGTGCGCTCGACGGCCGCGACGCACGCGGCGTCGGTGCTCATTCCTGTTATGACGTCGCGGCGCATCAGCCCGACGCGCAGGGGGCCAGTCGGCGTGCCGATCGCGTCGCGGTAGGGCGGCGCGGACCTCACGCTCGCGAAGCTCTCGCCGTCGGCCGGACCGCCAACGGCGTCGAGGATGCCCGCCAGGTCGCGGACGCTGCGCGCGAGTACGAACTCCGTCCAGACGCGAAGAAGGTCGACTTCGCCGCTCGGCGTGTCCGTCGGCACACGCCCGCGTGAGGGCTTCAATGTCGCCACGCCGCAGCATGCTGCCGGGTAGCGCAGCGACCCGGTGCCGTCGCTGCCATGGGCGATGGATATCATGCCGCTGGCGACCGCCGCCGCGGACCCGCCGCTCGATCCGCCGACGCTCCGCGTGACATTCCAGGGATTACGCGTGGCGCCAAAAGACCGAGGCTCTGTTGTGATCCCGCCGGAGAGCTCCGGCACGTTCGTCTTTCCAAGGAAGATGAATCCGGCGTGACGGAGGCGATGCGCCAGCTCCGTGGTGTGCTTCGAGCGGTAGCCCGCGTCACGCAGGAGCCGCGTGCCGATGTAGTAGGGCGTCCCTTCGACCTGGATGCACGCGTCCTTCAACAACATCGGCACGCCCGCGAACGCCCCGGTGCCGTAGTCGCCGTCGCGCGCTTGCCGGCGTGCCGAATCGAACATCGGCGTGACGACGGCGTTGATCTGCGGATTCAGCAGCTCGATGCGGGCGATCGCGGCATCGACCATCTCGACCGCCGTCACCTGGCGCCCGGCGATCAGCGCCGCCTGCGCGGTGGCGTCCAGCTTCCACAGATCGCGCGTGTCCATGCGTCAGGATCGTACGAGCGGAGCGCAGTGGCAGGCAGGTACGAACGCACCATCTTGCCTGCCGCGCGCGGTCAGGACACCACGCGGATACGCGAGCCGTTCCCGCACGTCTCGACGAGGATCTGGTCGGGAAAATTGTCGCGATTGGTGAACGCGTCGAGGTGCGATACGACGATCACCTTATCCATGTGCGTCGCCAGTTGCCGCAGCTCATCCACCATCTGCTGCTGGCCGGCGGCGTCGAGGCTGCCGAAGCCCTCGTCGATGACGATCGAGCGCATGCCGCCGGCCCCCGCATACTGCCCGATGCCCGACGCGATGGCGACCGCGCAGCGGAACTTCTGTGAGCCGGACAGCACCTTCGGGCTACGTGGCTCTCGCATGCACGTGGAGTCGATCGCCAGCAGCTCCAGCAGGTCGCCCTTGGGGCGCTCGATGGCGAGCTGCAGCGTGCCGCCGGTGAGCCGCTGCAGGAACGCGTTCGCGTTGCTGGTGATCGCGTTCAGCGCGTCCGTGATCAGCACGCCCTGCAGCCCTTTCTTGCCGAGCAGATCGGCGAGCTTCTTCAGTCGCTTGATCCGTACCTCGCCGTGCGCGCGTTCTGCCTGCTTGCGCGCCAGCTCGTCGATGCGCGCTTCGAGGAGCGTGAGCCGCTGTTGCGCGGCCTGCGCCGTGCGCCGCGCTGCATCCGCTTGGGCTTCCGCGCCGGCGGCGATGACGCGCGCGGTCGCCTCGTCGATGCGGTGGTCCGCCGGGATCGACGCGACCTCGCTCTGCTTCGCCGCGCGCTCGCCGCTGCAGGCCGCGTGGTCGCGCAGCGCCTCATCGAGGGAGGACTTGCGTTGCGGCGCACCAGCGAGATCCTGGCGGTGCGAGCGCAGCGTGGCAAGCGTGCCAGCCGCGTCGTCCAATGCAGGCTCCGCCAGCGCGCCAAGACCGCGGGCGACCTCCTCGGCGGCCTGATGATGCCCGACAGCTTCCTGCGTCCGATGCGCCGCCGTCGCCTCGAGTGCCGCTCGCTGGTCGCGGGCCGTCGCGAGCGCATCGCGCGCTGCCGCTTCTGCCGCGCGCGACGCATCCAGCTGACGTCGCGCGCCCGCAAGCGCGACCTGCAACGACTCGAGTTGACGCACCGTGCGCGCGTGCGCCTCCTGCGCCGGTCCGACGTCCTTGTTGCGCCCGTTGAGCTTCGCCTCATGCGCGGCGAGCACCGTCGTCGCGCGCTCGTGCTCCAGCACGGCGGCTGCGCGCTGTCCATCAAGACGGTGCAGCTGCTGCTCGACCGTCTTCATGCCCTCGGCGATTTCGTCGTGCCGCTGCCGGGCGGCGGCTCGGGCAGCGGCCGCCCGTTTCTCCGCGGCACGTGCGCCCGTCGCCTGCTGCTGCGCGGCCGCGAGCTGCGCCGTCAGCTCGCCGATCTGTTCCTTCGCCGCCTTCTTGTCGATCGGATGCCCGCAGCGTGTACAGGTCGATTCCTTTGCGGCGGCTTTGCGGTCGGCCAGCTGTTGCCTGACGGCGCCCGCGGCTGCATCGGCCTCGGCAGCTGCCGTGCGCGCCGCGTCGAGCGTGGCATCCGCCTGTTCGGCGGCCATCCGCGCGGCGGCGGCATCACGCGCGACGGACTCCCGGCCGGCCGACAGCTCGCGGAGCTGTGCGTTCGCTTGCGTCCGCTGCTCGGCGATGGCCGCGACGCGTGCCTGGCCCTCGAGCACCGCACCTGCGATCTGCGCGAAGTCACGCGCGTCGCGTTCCGCCGCCGCCGTCGCATCGTGCTCGCGCTCGTCTTTACTCACCTTCTCCGTCAGCGCTCGGACCTGCGCTGCCGCCGCGACGTGCTCCGCCGTCAGCGCATCGATGTCCAGCGCAGCGGCCCGCTTGCGCGAGTCGTTCGCCGCGCCCTCGGCCTGTTGCGCGTCGGTGAGCAGCGACGCGATCCGCTGCACGGAGTCGATCGCGCCCTCCAGCGTCTCGAACAGCGCCGCATCCTTCTCGATCTGGTCGCGCTCAGCGATCAGGATCTCGGCTCCGGCAAGCCGCGCATCGAGCGCCGCGATCTCGCCGGCCAGCCGCGCATGGCGCTGCGCGTCCGCGAGGAGCGTGCGCGCCGCCTGTGCGGCGGCGGCGGCCTGCTGCTCGCGTTCCAGCGTCGCCGTCAGTTCCTCCCGCAGGCGTATGACGGCGTCGGCATCGACGCCCTCGAATCCTTTGAGGTCTTCCGTGAGCTTGTCGAGAATGACCTTCTCCACTTTGTGCGCGTCGCGCGCGCGCTTCTCCAGCGCCTCGTACTCGTGCAGCCCGATCAGGCCGCTGACGATGTCGAATCGCGGCTTCGGGTCGGCGTCGAGGAAGCGCGTGGCGTCGCCCTGCTGCAACAGAAACGAGGACGTGAACGCCTCGGGCGTCAGTCGCACGATGTGGTCGATGGCGCGTTTCAGCGCGTCTTCCTTCTGGGTGCCGGGCACCTGCGTCCAGTCGCTCGCGCCGGCGTCCCAGATCCAGAGGCTCTGATCGCGCTCCGCCTCCTTGCGGCCGCGGCTTCTGCGCACGAGGTAGCGCTGCCCGTCCGTCTCAAACTCGAAGTCGACTGACAGCCGGTCCATGTCTTGCGAGATGAGCTGCGCCGCGTGCACCTTGCCGAGGCGATGCAGCCCGTAGAGCGCAAACGTGATGGCATCGAAGATGGACGACTTGCCGGCGCCGTTCGCACCGCAGATCGCGATCAGCGGGCCGCCGCCGAAGTCGGCGACCTGCTCGTCGCGATAGCGCATCCAGCCGCTCATGCGGACGCTCAGCGGGATCATCCGTCGGCTCCTGCCGGCAGAGCGCGCAGTTCTGTCACCAACTCCAGCAGCGCGGCGCGCTCGTCTTCGGGCATCTGCTGCTCGCCGAGGTAGCGGCGTACCGTTTCCTCGACGTCCGCCGGATTCAAGCCGGCGACCGTCGGGACGAGCGGCGCCGCGTCCGTCCACGCGCAGTCGACGTTGCCGTACAGCCGCGGGAAGAGTTGGCGCGCCCGGTCCAGCAGCGGCGCCAGATACGTCCCCTGAGGCACCTGCAGCGTCAGCTTCACGAGCGTCACGTCCGGCCGTGCGATTGTCGCCGCACCGGCCACCAGAGTCGTTTCGTCCGACGCGGTGATGGCAGCGATCGGAGTCGGGTCGAGCGGCAGCGACGTGACCTCGCGCACGCCGGCCGGGCCGATGTCGGCGAGCAGGACGCGCGGCTGGTAGTCACGCTCGCCCACATCCATCCGGTCGAGCGCGCCGACGTAGTAGAAGTGCCCGCCACCGAGTTGCTCGGCCTTGTGGATGTGACCGACGACGGTCAGCTCGAACTCCGGGAAGGCGCCACGCGGCACGACCACATCGTCGCGCGGCGTGATGCGATGCGCCTTCACCGTGGTGCCGGTGACGGTGACATGCGTGAGCAGTACCGTCGGCAGCCGCTGTTCGGCCGACGCTTTCCGCAGCTCCTCCATCTTCTCGACGAAGAGCTTGGTGAGCTGTTCGTTGCGCTGCGCGACACCGCCCGCATCATCGTGCTGGAGTTCGTAGCGCGCGAGCGTGGGGAACGGCAGCATCGCGAAGTTCAGGCGCTCGCCGCGCGCTTCGACGGTGAGCAACTCGGGACGCGTGCGCAAGGCGATGCGTTCCCCATCGGCGGGCGCGTGCGCACCCAGCCAGGTGCTGGCCATGTCCATGAAGTAGTCGCGATCATGGTTCCCCGCGACAGCGACGATGCGCAGCCCGCGCGTCAATGGCCCGGCCAGCGCCTCCATCATCGCCCCGACGGCAGCCCGGGCCGCGCCCCGCTCCTGCGCCTCGAACACGTCGCCCGCGATCGCCAGCACGTCGACCGCGTGCTCGTCGATGTACGCCGCGATCATCCGGAGCTGCCGCGCCTGATCTGCCAACCGAGGCGCCGGATTCGCGCCGGCCAGCGAGTATCCCAGGTGCCAGTCGGCGGAGAACAGCACCTTCATCTGGCGACCTCTGCGCGACCAACGACCGGCGGCGCGGCCTTGCTTAGCCAATAGTCGAATTCGCGTTCTACGGCGTCGGGTCTCCCGGCCGGATTCTCGCGGTCGAAGGACCACCGCGTGGGGTTGTCGACGATGTACTGGCGGATGCGTCGAAGCGCGCCTTCGTCCCGAATGATGTGCTCGTGGTAGTTGCGTTGCCACACGATGAACTCACTGCCGGCCAAACGCCGGAGATCCCGAGTCACACGCGCCTTAAATGAGCGAACGATCGCGCCCAGCGCGCCCGCTTCGACACGAGGCCGCGCATGCTGTAGGGGCGCAGCCTGCTGCGCCCGGTCGGCGGTTGCATCGCGATCCCCAAGAAACAAGATGCCATGCACGTGGTTCGGCATGACGACGAACTCGTCGATCTCGATGTACGGATGATGGTTTGGAATGTCCGTCCAAGCGACTTCTATGATCTGACGCATTCGCAGGTCCGCGAACAATGCTTGGCGACCGCTGGTACAGATCGTGATGAAATAGCCGCCGGGCGTACGGTAGTCGTAGTCCCGGAGGCGCACGGATCGCCGGTTTGGCGGCACCGAGCCGGTCATCGCGATCGCCCGTTCCGGGCGCAGCCCGCTGCGCCCCTACAGTGCCTCCGCGATCGTTCAGGAAGCTGCCCCATCTACATCTCCAGAGACTGCGCCTTGCGCTTGCCGTCCGGCGACGGCGTCACCTTCCCGGCGTCGATGCCGGGCGCGCGCTCGGCGCCGGCGAGGCAGTCCGGCGGCGTGTCGGTTGCCTCTTCTGGGCGCATCGCCCAGGGCGGGCGCGGCACCTTCACGTGCAGTGCCTCGCGAAAGTTCGGTGCGACGATGACTTTCTCCTCCGGGCTCAGCCGCAGCGCGAGCTTGCGGTCGCCCTCGGAGAAGCCGCGCCAGATCGCATCCGCCAGCTCCTGCCCGCCGGAGCGGCCCAGCACGCGCGTCTGGCTGTTCTCGATCACGACGTCCGACACGCGCGACCCCTGCTGCTGCGCGCCGAAGAGGATGATGCCGCGTGAGCGCATCTGGCTGGCGACGTACTCGAACAGCCTGGTGATCGCGTCCGATGCGCCGCGCGGCGCGTAGCGGTTGAGTTCGTCGATGACGACGAGAAAGGTCTCGTAACGCGCTGCGTGCGGGCCGCTCCGCCACTGCACGAGCTGGTTGAGCGCCGCCGCGATGACGAAGCGCTGCAGGTGCGCGTCGTGGATCGACTGGATGTCGATGACGCTGACATCCTCCTGCATCGTCACCAGCGAGAGCGGCGCGCCCTCGATGTCGTCGCGGCGCAGCAGCCCCGACGTCGGTCCGAGCACGCGCGCGAGCCTGCGCCACAGCGCCTGGATGGTGGAGTTGCTCATGCTGCGCAGGCTGTCGTCGTCGACATCCTTCGACTCAGGTTGCGCCTTCATTTCGATGTAGTTCAGCAGGTCCTGGAATGTCAGCACCGGGTTGCCGCCGGCGAGGTCGTTCTTGCTGTTGAACGCCCGCTCCAGCGAGTCGGTCAGCTGGCGGCGGGCGGCGACGCGCGCGTCGGGTGCGCCGCCCAGCCGCTCCTCCAGGCTCTGCGCCTTCGTGCGGCCGACGGACAGCCGGTGGCTGAGCCAGTTGATCAGCGTGACGATGTTATCGTTCGCGCGCGTCTCCTCCGAGAACAGCAGATCGAAGAGGCCGAAATCGATGATGTCCTTCAGTGACCACGAGTACGGCTTCACATCGCCCGGGCGCTCCGTCGTGATCGGCAGTGGCGCGCCGCTTCGTTGCGATGTCTCGGGCGCGTAGTAGGCGATGCTGCGGAAGATGTCGGGCGACGCCACGCCCATCTCGCGCCACGTCCGCAGGTCAGCCTCCGTGAACTTGTTGGACCAGCGGTCGAGCCAGAAGAGGTCGAACCCCTTGACGTTGAAGATGATCGCCTTGATCCGCGGACGCTGGCCGCTTCCCACCATGCCGGCGCCGCGCGTCTTCACGGCGTTGATCGTCTGCGACGCGGCGAGCGTGAGGAACGACGACTTCGTGCCGGAACCGGCCGCGCCGTTGACGTTCAGGTGCCCCGACTGCGCGCCCAGCAGGAAATCCTGATCGAGGAATGCTCGGCCCGCGGTGGAGTCCCCGCCGTTGCGGATCAGACCGACGCAGACGCCGCGCTCGTCGGCGTACTGGTCGATCTCGTACGCGCGCTCGGCGTCGCGCTCCCCGCACGAAAACACGGTGCTGCCTTCGATGGGCGGCGCCAGTTTCGGTGGGAAGGCGTTGACCACGCGCGCCTTTGCGTACGTCACGCCGTCGCGGTCCAGCATCAGGTCATCGGCGATCGGATCGCCGTCGTGCGCCGCCAGCTCCATGTGCATGGAGCTGATGGTCGAGCGGCGGTAGACCTGCTCGACGACGCCGAACAGCTCGACCTCCGCGCCGCCCATGACCGTCGGCACGCGCACGATCTGCGTCTGCTCGACGAGCTGCCCGGGCGCCAGCCAGAAGTAGAACTCATCGCCGTTCGCCTCCTGCCCCAGCGGGCAGCCGATACGCCCGACCGCCTGGGGTTCGGGTGCGTCTGGCGTGTGGCCGTTGGCGGAGGAATCCATCGTCATCGGCGCTCCAGTACCTCACCCCCCGACCCCCTCTCCACGACGTGGAGAGGGGGGGCAGGAGCACCGAGCGTGCGCAGTATGTCACCGAGAACTTGCTTGATGTTCTCGAGGACGGTGTGGTTGGTTACGCGAAGAAATCGGATGCCGCGTTGCTTCAGGTATTCCTGACGCGCGAAGTCTTCGTGCACCCGTCGATCGTGCACGGGCCCGTCGACTTCGATGACAACGCCTAGTTCGACACAATAGAAGTCCACAATGAACCGGCCGATCGGATGCTGGCGACGGAACTTCCATCCGCCCAGCCGTTTGCCTCGCAAACGCTCCCACAACAGCGCCTCCGCCTGCGTCGGCTCATGCCGCATCGAGCGGGCGAGCTCGCGCTGAGCGGTCCAACTCCGGCCATGCGTTGTGTAGCGTGTCACAAGAACTCTCCTCGTGCGGCTCCCCTCTCCACGTCGTGGAGAGGGGCTGGGGGTGAGGTGCCCCGGCCTGCACCGACGTGTCGCCTTCCCAACAATCCGCTCATCTGAACATCCGGTGCAGCCGCGGGATCAGCGCGTCCAGGTCGGGCAGGATGGCGTGCAGGTGATCTTCGACCCGCACGATCGGCTCCACGCTGATGCCGGCGCGCGCATACGCCAGGTCGCGGTGGCGCAGGCGATACAGGTACGCCGCGAGCCCCGACAGGTAATCCGGCATGTCGTGCGCGTGCGCGCTCTCGACGTACGCCAACGGCGCCGTCAGGCGGACGATGCCGTACGACGGCGAGGTGCCGGCTTCGCCTGACAGCCGCACGTAGGTGTTCACCAGGTCGACATGCTGCACGGTCCGCAGGACGAATGCCGGCGTGCGCTCGCCCGGCTTCAGCGCGTAGGTCAGCTCCTGCAGGCCCGCAGGGAGGTACGCCGTCATCTGGCGCTTCACCAGGCCGACGATCGGCACGTTGTGCGTCGGCGCGGTCGCGAGGCGGCGTTCGAGCAGGCCGTCCATCAGCGTCGACTTCGCGAAGTCGGCGAGCATGACAGCGCGTTCGGCTTCCTCCATCGCTTCCATCGCCAGGCTGCGCGTGCCGCGGCGCATCGTATCGAAATCGCCGTGCACCGAGCCCAGCGGGCGTTCCAGCAGGTCGACGTCGATCGCCCGCAGTGCGTGGAACGCCTCGGCGATCGCGTCGCGCTCGATGCCATCGGAGTACACGCACAGCACCTTGCGCGTGAGCGCCCCGGCGCCGCGCTTCGTCGCACGCCCGTCGATCTCAAGCGAGGCGGCCGACACGGCGGCGGCGATGATCGGCCTGCGCCGGAAGTCGACGAGCAGCGATCCGACGGTCTTCGACTTGATCGAGCCGTCCACGAAGCGCACGGGCGCGTCGTCCGGCGGCGTGCCCGGCGCGATCGGCGCCCAGGCGTGCTGCGGAAGCTCGTATTCGAGTTCGAGTCCGTCACGCGGCGTGTCGTCCTCGTCGTCCGCCTCGTGTCCGGGAAACGGCGGTACTGACGCATCGTTGAGCGCGCTTGGCGCATACGCCGAGAAGATCGTGCGCGGGGGGGCCGATGCGGGCACGAAAGCTCCGGATGCGTTATGTCGCACGTTTGTTCTAGGTGCTTGCTGCAAGGATACGACCGCAGCCTTGGCGATGTAAAGCCATCCGGCCTAGACTCGGGAGCGAACGATGTTTTGCAGATAACGGTGCGCTGTGATCACTGAAGTCGAAGTGCGAGAGGCCGGGACCAAGGGCAACGGCGTCTTCGCGCGAAGGAGCTTTGAGCACGGCGAGTTCATCTTCCGGCGGCGGCACGGGTGTGTCGTCGACGCCCGGGGATTGGAACAGCTCTCCGCGCAGGATCAGATGCACATCTGCGAGCTCGACTGGGATCGCTTCGCCGTGCTGGTGCCGCCCGGCTGCTACCTCAACCATTCGTGCGATCCGAACGCGATGCGCAGCGGCGTCAAGGTCTTCGCATGGAAGCGGATCCGCGCCGGAGACGAGATCACGATCGACTATCGGTTGAATGCGTTCGACGGAAGTACCTGGCCGTGCGACTGCGGCAGCGCCAACTGCTCCGGTGAGGTCGTCGGAAGTTACTTCGCGCTTCCCGCCGAGCGTCAGAGGACGTATCTCCGCTACGCGCCGCGATTCATCCAGCGCGAGTACCGGCGGCGACAGCATCGGAACGCGGAGACGGTTGCGGTTCAGAAGATGGCGAGGAGTTCGTAGATGTCCAGCGCGAGCCCAAGGGCGAGAGGCGGACCGAGCGGCGCGAGCGAGACGATGATCGACCGCCGCCCAGCGCCCGTTGCCACGGGCCGAAACCGCCGCATCAGAGACGGCGACTGCTGGACGAACAGGAGGTAGACGAACGTCCCAATGATCAACAACGTCTTGGGCGCGTCGCCCGTCTCCGCGATCAGGGCCGCCAACACGATGCCCGTGGCGGGCACGAGCAGCAGCATGCCGGCGGTTTGCGGCAGGGCCAGTGTGTACGTGACTGCGCCGCCTCGCGCCGCCGGCACGGCGCGTTGAACGCCGTCGTACACGGGGGCGATGAGGATGCCGAAGAAGACGAACAACGCAGCGAATATGGCGACGTTGACCATCGGTATGCCGAACTCCGCAAAATCTGGATTGCTGCCTTCGATGAGCGGCGATCCGAAGATCCCGAGCACGAGGCCGCCGAACGCCAGTCCGCGCCAGCGGCCGGCCCACGCGAGACGCTGCCGCATCGCGGCGTACAGCATGCCGCCGAACGCACCCGCGGCGCCTCCGAGCAGCGCGAGGAAGATCGTCCCGCCGACGCTGATCTCGCCTACGGTGAACCCCGCGTCGGTCTCCTTGCCCAGGTCCGCGTCGCCGGCAATCAGCGCGACGATGCGCATCGCCAGGCGCGAGCCGATGCCGAGCGCCACCATGCCGCAGAGCAGGCCGGCGAACACCGACACCGCGACGGTCCTGAGCCCGGCCGCCATCGTCACGAGCCGGCTTTGCGATCCTGATCTGCGTGCTGCGATGACGTCCGCCATACCGCGCTCCTGATTGGACGCGATGATAGCACGCCGGCGTACGACCGCGCGCGACGACCTCCTGCTACCGTCTCGCATGCTGGTCTGTCACGCTGTGCTGTCGGCGCAAGGTGGAGCGGAAAGCAGGTGTACGCATGCAAGCACGACAGCTCGGACGCACGGGGCTGCGCGTGCCGCCGCTCTGCCTCGGCACCATGACGTTCGGGCTGCAGTGCGACGAAGCAACCTCGTTCGCCATCCTCGACCGCGCCTTCGAGGGCGGCATCGACTTCATCGATACAGCGGACGTCTATCCGCTCGGCGGCGCGCTCGACACGGTCGGGCGCACGGAGGAGATCGTCGGTAGATGGATGAAGGCGCGCGGCAACCGCGACCGCATCGTGCTGGCGACGAAGTGCGCGGGCGCGATGGGCGCCGGCGCCAACGACAACGGCATCTCGCGTTACCACATTCTGAAGTCGATCGATGAGAGCCTGCGGCGACTGCAGACCGACGTCATCGACCTCTACCAGGTGCACTCGTTCGACCCGCGCACACCGATCGACGAGACGATGCGGGCGCTGGACGATCTCGTGCGGTGGGGGAAGGTGCGATACACCGGCTGCTCGAACTACCCGGCGTGGCGCCTCGGCGATGCGCTCGCTGCCAGCGCGCGGCTCGGCATCGCCCGATACGACTGCCTGCAGCCGCGGTACAACCTGCTCTACCGCGAGATCGAGAGCGAACTGCTGCCGCTCTGCCGCAGCCAGGGCCTCGGCGTCATCGTCTACAACCCGCTGGCCGGCGGCTTCCTCTCCGGCAAGTATCGCAAGGGCGAAGAGCCGCTGGAGGGATCACGCTTCACGCTCGGCAACGCCGGGCCGCGCTACCAGTACCGCTATTGGCAGGACGCCATGTTTGACGCCGTCGATGCATTGCGGCCGGTCGCCGAAGCGCGCGGTGTCGCGCTCGCGTCGGTCGCCGTCGCCTGGGCGATCGCGCAGCCGGGTGTGACGTCCGCCATCGTCGGCGCCAGCCGTCCGGAACAACTCGACGCCTCGCTGGCAGCGGCCGACCTGGAGCTGGACGACGGCCTGCGCGCCGCATGCGACGCCGCCTGGTGGTCGCTCCCCCGCCGCCCCGTGATCGAGGGGTATCGGTAGGCTGTAGGTGGTGGGTTGTAGGGGCGGACCCATGTGTCCGCCCGCTTCGTCACACTGGCGACTGAACGACCGACGACCGACCGCTAATCCACCAACGCCTCGATGACCCGATCGACGATCGCGTCGGCTTTCGTGCGCATCTCGTCGTCTGTCGCATCCTGGATCGGATGCGGCACGAAGATGCGGCGCACCTCTGGCAGTCCGAGCGCCGTCGCCTGCGCCTGTGCGGCGTCGGCGAACTCGCTCGATGCGATGAACACGGCCGGCAGGCTGTTGATCTCGAACCAGACGCTGTCGTGCACACTGCACGTTGTGCAGGAGCCTCAATCGGCGAGCGCTTCGATGACGAAGCCGCACTCCTTTGCGATCTGGCGGCGCAACTCGTCGGGCGCCGGTTTCGTGAACGTGGGCTTGCGATAGCGCTTGAACTCGACGCCCGGCAGGCGCTCGGCGAGCCGCACGTCCAGGCGGTCGATCAGCACGTTGCCCCGCGGCTTGCTGATGTCGAGCAGCGCCACCGTGCCCGTGATCGTCTCGGGCCGGGGCGTCAGCTGGCGCCGCACAGGGACGCGCTCATCGGTGGGGTCGAGGATGATCATACGCATGGTAGTTCTCCCTGTCCGTTAGTGTACTCCGTCAGCGTGGCTAGGCTGCCCGGAGGCGCTGAACCTCGCCTGACTTCGTCCAAGCGGTGGTACCATGCCGTTCATGACCCATCCTGATCTCGCCGAGAGTCCGCTTGAGCCGGCGCGCGAAGCTTTCCGGCGTCACGGGTGGCAACAGGCGTACGAGCTCTTCACCGCTGCCGACGAGGCCCAGGCACTATCGCCGGAGGACCTCGCGCATCTCGGCGAGGCCGCCTTTGCGAGCGGCCATTACGCTGAGGCCATCCAGACCCTCGAACGCGCGTACACGGCGTTCTCTGAGCGGAACGACACGCCACGCGCGGCGCAGGCGGCGCTCGCACTCGTCATCCCTCATGGCGCACGGGGCGCCATGGCCGTCGCGGGAGGCTGGTTCAACACGGCCGCCCGGCTCCTTGCGGATCAACCGGAATGCACGGCGCACGGGCAGATGGCCGCTCTTGAGGCCGACCTCACGACGTTGCTGGGTAATTTCGAACGCGCCGCTGAGTTGGCGCAGCGCGTTTCCGACATCGGCATGCGATTCGGCGACCGGGACCTTCAGATGCGTGCGCTGATGATCCGGGGCCGGGAGCATGTATACCGGGGCGCGGTCGAAGAGGCGATTCCCCTGCTGGACGAGGCGATGGCGGCCGCCGTGAGCGGTGAGCTCCGGCCTGGGACGTCTTGCGAGATCTACTGCCGTACGGTCGGCACGTGCCAGCGGCTGGGCGACTATCGGCGCGCTGGTGAGTGGACCGACGCAGCCGAACGCTGCAACGCGCGCGAGAACATCGCCCACCTCACAGGAGAATGCCGGACACATCGCGCCGCCGTCCTCCGGGTCCGCGGCTCGTGGGATGAGGCGGAGGCCGAGGCCAAGTCCGCCTGCGATTATGACCTCCTTCTTGATGCCGGTCACCACCACGGGCAGGCGCTCAACGAGATTGGCGAGATCCGTTTGCGTCGCGGCGACCTTGCCGCTGCTGAGGATCTCTTCCAACAGGCGGCGAACACAGGCCGTACACCCCAGCCGGGGCTCGCCTTGCTTCGGCTTGCCCAGGGAAGGCCGGAAGATGCGCTGTCGTCCATCCGCAACGCCCTCGCGTCCGAGATCATCGACCGTCTTGACCGAGCCGGCATGCTTCCTGCCCAGGCCGAGATCGCCATCGTCCTCGGCGCTCTGGGCACCGCTCGCGTGTCCGCCGAGGAGCTGGAAGAAATCGCCGGCGCCTACCGGACCGCAGGATTGCAGGCGTCGTCCGCCTGCGTTCGAGGAGCTGTGCATCTGGCGGAAGGCAACGCTGCTGAAGCCGTATCCAGCCTTCGGCGTGGACTGCGGCTATGGCAGGAGGTCGAAGTCCCATACGAGGCGGCCCGGGCGCGCATGCTCCTCGCGGCTGCCTATCATCTTCAGGACGACAACGAGTCTGCACGCTCGGAACTGCAGGCGGCCAAAGCGGCCTTCGAGCGCCTGGGCGCCGGTCCGGACGTGAAGCGAGCCGTGGAACTTCTCGTGGAGTACGCGCCTGTGAGTGCTCCCGCCAGCGCACAGCTCGACCGCGCCACGCGGACGTTCATGTTCACCGACATCGTCAAGTCGACGAACCTGGTCGAGGCGATCGGTGACGAAGCGTGGGAGGCCCTGCTGCGGTGGCACGATCAGACCATGAGGTCGCTACTGGCCGCGCATCAAGGAGAAGAAGTCAAGCACGCCGGAGACGGCTTCTTCTTCGCGTTTGCCGACTCCGTCTCCGCACTTGAGTGCGCCGTCAACATTCAGCGCACGCTCGCCGAGCATCGCGCCGCACACGGCTTTGCGCCACAGGTGCGCATCGGTCTTCACGTCGCCGAGGCCACGCGCCGCGGCCGTGACTACAGCGGTATGGGCATCCACGAGGCGGCGCGGATCGGGGCTCTGGGAAATGGCGGCGAGATACTGGCCAGCCGGCAGACGGTTGATGGCGCCTCGGGCGCGTTTGCTACGTCAGGGGCCCGAAGCGTCAGCCTCAAGGGTATTTCGGAGCCAGTGGAGGTGGTCGCCGTCGACTGGCGATAATCCCGTCCCCTCACGCGTCGCCGATCTTTTGGCTGACCGGATTCGAGCCGATGGGGGCGAGCACCCAGCCACCGTACGCGGTTGAGAACTTGCCCGCCTCGCTCCCCGCGACGGCGATATGGATGTACTCCGGGCCGCGGAACTTCGGCACGAGCGTATTGAGCTGCTGCTCGGTCGGGCCGGCAGCGCCGTACCAGGCGCGCTGGTAGCCCTCGCCGCTCTCGTCGTCGCCCATCAGCTCGCGCATGGGGCGTGATGTGACGGTCTGGATGCGCGCCCGCACGTCGGCCTTCGTCCAGCCGTCGCGCGAGAGCGTGTCAGCGTGTTCGGGCGCGATCACCAGCAGGATGTCGCCCTGATTGTGGCTCTTCGGATGCCAGAACGCCTCCAGCCCGAGCCCCAGGCTGCCCGCCAGCGCGTGCGCCGTGCGCGAGACCTGGTCGGCGATCTGGTGCGGGCCCTCGGTGGCAATAACTGTGACCACGTCCTCATCCGCGCGAAATCCCCGCTCGACGTGCAGCGGCTCCCACGGGCTGCGCTCCTCCCATTCGGCGAAGCACGACGTGATGCGGCCGGGCCAGCCGAGCGTCGGGCGCTCGGTGCCGGACGGCCTCGCGCCGCCGACGTTGCGCAGGACGAGCTTGAGGGCGCGCCCGATCGTCGAGTTCGCGCGGTTGCCCTGCCCTAGCGCGTTCAACCCCATGTTCATGCCGATGCGGTGGCGGATGGGACCGTTGACCACGAGCGTCGGCGTGGCGCCCCAGGTCGTCGAGTTGACGCCGTGAATGTTGAAGTCGTCCGTGCACACGGCCTCCAGCGCCGCTATGACGACGGGCAGGTACTCGGGCTTGCAACCCGCCATCACGGCGTTGACGGCGACCTTCTCGACGGTCGCCGGCGCCAGGTTCGGCGGCACCACAGAGACCACCTCCTGCGCGCCACGTTTCGTGCCCGCCAGCATGCGCAACACGCGTGCCGGCGTCGGCGGCACCACCGGCAGGCCGTCGGTCAGCCCCTGGTCGAACATGAACTCGAAGGCGTCATCCGACTCCGCGATCTCGATCCGTCGCGCTCGCAGCGGGCTGTCCGACGCTTCCGCGGCCAGTCGCTCGGCGATGCCGGGCTCCACCGACTTCGAGCCGCAGCCCGGACGCATCTCCGGGTATCGCGACCAGTCGACGTCCGGTGCCGGCGCGGCGCTGATCCGCGACAGCTCGGCGAACAGCGATTGCCAGTCCGCACGGCCGAAGCCGACGAACTGGCGCAGTTCGCCACCCTCCGCGTCCGCGAGGATGATCGCCGGCACCGTGTCGAGGTCGTACGCGAACGAGGCGCCGAGCGCGGAGTCGTCGAGCACCGGCAGCGTCAGCCCGCCGCGCTCGATGATCACGTCGCGCCCGGCCTCGTCGTCCTGCGCGACCATCCAGATGTCGACGGCGGCGCCGAACGCGCGATGAGCGGCCTCGATGAGCGGCAGCGACAGCGTGCACGTCGGGCAGTCCTCTTTCACGAAGCACAGCAGCGCGTGCCGCCCGCTCGGAAACGTCCGGCGTGACCCCGCTGCATCGCGCAGCGCGAACAGTGGCAGTGCAGCACCCGTCATACGCGTTCGGTTCTCCTCAGCGCTCGCGACGCTCACCCCAGCCGTCCCAGTACACGACCTTCTCCACGGGCATGCGCTTCACGGGGCCGAACTGCCCCTTCGGCCGCCCCACCGGGATCAGCGCCATCGTCTCCACATCGTCCGGGATGCCCAGCAGTTGCTTGACGTCCGCTTCGTGCAGCTTGTGCAATGTCGTCAGCGCCGTGCCCAGGCCGAGCGCCCGCGCGGCGAGCATCAAGTTCTGCACGGCGGGATAGATCGATGCGCCCAGCGTCGGCCCGATGGCGAACATCTCCTTCTTGATCGTCGCGAGCACGAGCACGGGCACGTCCGCCATATGGTTCGCGAGGTAGTCGGCCGAGCGGTACGTCTTCGCCATGTCGGCGTTTGCCAGCATCGCGTCCTTCAGTGCACCACCGTACACGTTGTTCCAGGCCTCCAGGTACCAGCCCGCGATCTTCGCTTTCGCTGCGGCGTCACGGATGACCACGAAGTTCCACGGCTGCCGGTTGCCGCCGTTCGGCGCCTTCGTCGCCGCATCCAGGATCTTCCAGAGATCCGCCTCCGGCACCGCATCGCTGTGCAGCCGCCGCATAGCGCGTTGCGTATTCGCTGTTTCGAAGAAGTCCATGCCAGCCATCCTCTCTCGCGTGCATGACACGATGATCGCGGACGGCGCGCCGACGCGCCACACCGCCTCTGGCCAGCAGCCGCCCGCCTGCGCTACAGCGCTGCTGATCGCCGCGTCAGGATCCGTTCCTCCGGCACCCAGCGTCCGCGCAGCGCGCCGACGAGGAACATCGAGCCCGTCACGCACACCACGTCGCCCGGCTTTGCATCCGCCAGGCTCCGATCGAGCGCGCCAGACAGGTCCTCATCGAACGCCACTGCGTCGTTTCCGAGGGCCTTGCGGAACTGCGCCAGCATCGTGGCGGGATCGCCCGCACGCTCGGGCAGCGGCGGCTGTGTCACGGTGACGCGGCTCGCCACCGCCGCCAGCGCCCGCACCATCGAGGCCTGATCCTTGTCGGCGAGAATGCCGCACACCAGGTGCAGCCGCGCCCCGGCGCCCGGCACCAGCGGTCGCAACGCCCGCGCCAGGTGGCGCGCCTCCACCGGGTTGTGCGCCGAATCCAGCAGCACCAGCGGCCGCTCCTGCACGCGCTCGAGCCGCCCGCCCAGTCGGGTCGACTCCAGCCCGCAGCCAATCGCGCGATCGGTCACGGCGCCCCAAGTGCTCGAGCTTGCGACCGCGGCGGCGGCGGCAAGCGCGGCGTTCGTCACCTGATGCTCGCCCAGCAGCGGCATATGCAGGCCCGCGATGACGCCGCGCGGTGTCCGCAGATCGAACGTGCCGCCCGGACCGTCGACGTGCCTGCGCATCATCCGCACCTCATGCCCGAGCCGCCAGAGCGTCGCGCCGGTCTCGTCGCAGCGCGCCCGCACAACCGCCATCGCCTCCGGCTGCAACGCGCCGGCGACCACGACTTCGCCGCCTGTGATGATCGCTGCCTTCTCTCGCGCGATCGATGCGCGCGTCCATCCCAGCCGCTCGCGATGCTCGAACTCGACGTTCGTGATCACTGTCACCGGCTTGCGGTCGAAGACGTTCGTGCAGTCGGTGCGCCCGCCGAGCCCCACTTCGACCACCGCGGCATCGCAATGCTCGTTGGCGAAGTGCCGCATGCCCGTCGCGAACGCCGCCTCGACCAGCGACGGGCGGCCGTAGCCGGCGCCATCCAGCACGTCCAGGTGCATGCGGCGCACCAGCGGCTCGAGCCCCAGCACGGTCTCGGCGAACTCGTCCGGGGCGATCAGCACGCCGTTGACGGCGGCGCGTTCGACGAACGTCTGCAGGTGCGGCGAGGTATATAGCCCGGTCCGCAGGCCCGCCGCCTGCAGGATCGACGCGATCATCGTCGACGTCGAACCCTTGCCGGCGCTGCCGCCGACGTGCACCACCGGCATCGCCTCGTGCGGATCGCCGAAATGCGCCAGGACCTGCCGGATCCGCGATTGCAGCGCCCGCTCGACCGGCACGATCGGCAGTTCGTGCCAGAGGCGTTGCTGCAGATAATCCACCGCTTCGTAGTAGCGCTCGAAACTCACAGCCAAGCGTAACGGAATCGCCGCCGCATCACTCGGCTACGGGCGGAGGGTCACAGGTGGGGCGGCCCGCACCGGCATCCACGACGTCGCGCGGCGTGCTCAGCCACCGCCGGTTGCGCTCAAGCGGCCAGCGACGCCTCGACAGCGTCTCCGTCTTCGCGGAAGCAACTGAGTCCCCCGGCACACCGGGATCTCGCGGACGGCATCGTCCAGGCTGCGGCGCCGGGGAGGATGGCGCATGCGAAGACCCACCGGGGAAGGGCGTCCTTGCCCCGCGTTCCGTGCCTTCGAGCTGCCGTCCCGCCAGGTTCCGAATGGACAGACCTACATTCCCCGGTTCCGCTGCCGACAAGAAACACGAGGCGCCCGGCGATAGCGGGCACAGCAAGGAGACCCGTCAGCATGCCAGCCGACGCCGCAGCCATTCAGGAGAAGGCGCGTGTCATCTCCACCGGTAGCCTGGAGATCGACAAGAAGATGGGCGGCGGCATCCCGGAGGGGTCGCTTATCCTCATCGAAGGCTCGTCAAATGCTGGCAAGAGCGTCGTTACCCAGCAACTGATCTACGGCGCGCTCAGCAGCGGCGGCCGATGCGTCCTTTACACGACCGAGAATACGCCGCGCAGCCTCCTCCGGCAGATGCAGAGCCTGAACCTGGACGTTCTCGACTTCTATCTGCTCGGGGCGTTGAACATCTACCCTGTGCCGGCGGCGATGTCCCCTGAGTCTGCGAGCACGGCGTTTCACAAGCTATTGCGTCACATCGAATCGCTCCGCGCCGATTTCGACATCATCTTCATCGACTCGATGACGTCCTTCGTCTCACAGATGCCGGAGGCCGCTACGTTGCAGTTCCTCACGTCGATCAAGGACTTCGTCGACGACAACATGACCATCTTCTTCACCCTTCACACGTTCGCTTTCGACGAGGCGATGTTCATGCGCATCCGCTCGCTCTGCGATGCTCACCTGCGCCTCCGCGTTGAGGAGGTGGGTGACCGCCTCCTCAAGGTGCTGGAAGTCGCGAAGGTGCGCGGCGCCACGAAGACAACCGGCAACATCATCACGTTCGATGTCGATCCCGGTCTGGGCATGAAGATCATTCCTGTCTCGAAAGCAAAGGCGTAAGCCCACACAGCCCTCCATCGCGGGCGCGCGGTGTCTGGCAGGCTGGATCCAGGCACCAAACGCATCGATGGCGTCCCCTTCGCGTGGATCCTAAAGACCGCCAGCGCGAGTGGTGCAGTCCCCACTATGGAAGCCGACCGTAAACGCCGCCGCTGGCTGCTCGCTTAGACACGCCACTGCTGGGCGCGCTCGGACGCACGCCGTCAACGACTGTTCGCGGGCGTGGTGCAAGTGACCCCCGGTGAGGATGGATCGCGTCAGGTAGCCGGGACAGGCCCTTCCAGCCGCCACAGAGAGGCCATTCGGACGTGGATCATCGAGCCAGACATGTTCTAGGCTCGTCGAGATGGAGGTGCGCGATGGATCCCCTTACGCAAGCAGAGCGTGACGCGCTGCGCGAGCGATACCGTATCGAACGCGACAAGCGGCTCCGGCCCGACGGCAACGACCAGTACCTGCAACCCACCGGCCGCTTCGCGCATCTCCTCGAAGACCCGTACGCAGAGGTGGTCCGCCGTGACCCCGTCCGTGAAGACGTCGCCGTCGCCTTGATCGGCGGGGGGTTCGCCGGATTGGTCACGGGCGCCCGCCTCAAGCAGTCCGGCATCAGCGATGTGCGGATCATCGACAAGGCCGGCGATGTCGGCGGCGTGTGGTACTGGAACCGGTACCCAGGCGCGATGTGCGACACGGCCGCGATGATCTATCTCCCGCTACTAGAGGAGACGGGGACGGTCCCATCAAAGAAGTACGTGTGTGCGCCGGAGATCTACGCGCACGCGCGGCGCATCGCGACGACGTTCGGCCTCTACGATAACGCGCTCCTCTCCACCGGCATCACGAGCGTCAGCTGGGACGACGATACCTCGAGGTGGATCATCCGTACCGACCGTGGCGATGAGTTGCGCGCACGGTTCATCGCGATGGGAACAGGTCCTCTGCATCGCCCGAAGCTCCCGGGAATCCCGGGGATCGACGCGTTCGCGGGACACACGTTCCACACGGCACGCTGGGACTACGACTACACAGGCGGCGATCCCGAGGGCGCGCCCATGGAGGGACTTCGCGACAAGCGGGTGGGTATCATCGGCACGGGCGCCACGGCGATCCAGTGCATTCCGCACCTCGCGAAGACATCGCGCGAGCTGTACGTCTTCCAGCGCACGCCCTCGTCCATCGACGTGCGCAACAACCACGCGATCGACTCCGACTGGTACGCGTCGCTCGAGCCGGGATGGCAGCAGAAGTGGCTCGTGAACTTCGCCACGCTCCAGACGGGCGGGTTCGCGGACGAGGACCTCGTGAAGGACGGTTGGACCGACATCTCGCAGCGGATCCGCGATCGCATCCTCCAGGTCATCGCCACGGGCGCGGAGCCGGGGCCGGACACGGCGCGACGCGCGTATGAGGACAGCGACGACGAGAAGATGAATGAGATCCGAGCGCGCGTGGAGGAGATCGTGCGCGACTCGGCAACGGCCGCCGCGCTCAAGCCGTGGTATCGCCAGCTGTGCAAGCGCCCGTGCTTCAGCGATGAATACCTGCCGGCGTACAACCAGGCGAACGCACACCTGGTCGAGACCGATGGGCACGGCGTCGAGCGCATCGATGGCACCGGCGTCTGGGCGGCGGGACAGCACTACGACCTCGACTGCCTGATCTTCGCGTCGGGATTTGAGGTCGGGACCGAGCACTCGCGGCGCGCCGGATTCGAAGTCGTCGGGCGCCACGGGCGCACGCTCAGCGAGCACTGGTCCGAAGGCATGCGCAGCATGCACGGCATCCACGTGCACGGGTTCCCGAACCTGTTCAACGTGGGCGTCGCTCAGGGGGCGAACCTCATCTCCAACATTCCGCACAACTTCGTGGAGGCAGCGGGCGCGATCAGCGCGGTCGTGCAGCACGCGCTCGCGCAAGGCTCGGAGCAAGTTGAGGTCACTGCCGGTGCAGAACAGGCATGGGTGGACCTCCTGGACCACGGCGAGGGGAGGTTCCTTGGAAGTCCCGACTGCACGCCCGGCTACTACAACAATGAGGGCCGCCCGATCGGGCGAGCGGAGTGGCTGAACGGGAGCGGTTACCCGCAAGGTCCGGTCGCGTACTTTGACTATCTCGAACGCTGGCGCGCATCCGGAGATTTCGCGGGACTCGAGTTCCGCAGCGTAGTGACCCAGGGGCGCTAAGCTCGCAGCAGGACGTATTGCCCGTCGACACACCACGGGTGACGGCGTAGTCCTCGGGCTCGAGGTGAGAGTGCTTCGTGCGGGCCGGTTGTGACCCGGGCGTATTCGCCGAAGCCGCCGCTCCGCGCGGTAATCTGCGGCTCCTTGTGCGCGGAAGCCAGATTCAGGACGAGGATTTGGCGGGCCCTCAGGGACTCGAACCCTGGACCGACGGAAAGTCTCGTGCCGAGATTTGATGTCCGTCAGTCACCACTGAATCTGACGAGGTCAGGAGTGCGCGCACATTGCAAACGAGTCCGGTGCTCATGCCCGCTGGCCATGTGAGCACCAGATTAGATCACGTCCATCGGACAATTGCAAGAAGGTCTTGTTTACGCTCCGGCTCTTTCAGTCACACAAGCCAAGGCAATAGGTCACCAGTCCGACGGGCGGGAGCGTGCGTGCCTCTTCCAACGTGAACCAGGCAGCGGCATCCGTCGTGTTGGCGGCGTCGCGCGAGAATTCAGTGCGGAGGACGCCGCGCACGTTGTTGCCCTCGAACACGATGCCGACGACGTGTCCCGCGTTGCCACTAACCGCCTCGTGAGGCTCGTACCAGCGCGAGAACACACCCACGACGCGGCCTATGTCCGCGTGCAGTCCCGTCTCCTCTTCCAGCTCGCGCTGCGCCGTCTCGAGCGGATCCTCGCCCCACTCCATCGCGCCGCCGGGCATCGTCCACT
>CAYQZE010000019.1:0-14597 GCA_964421985.1 uncultured Dehalococcoidia bacterium
TTCGTGAAGCTCGGACTGTGGATGGCGCCGTTCCTGGCCTGGCTAACGGCGATGTGGGTTGCCTTCTGGGCGCCGCACGCGCGTCAATGGATGATGCCGCGCTCGATCGATCGTGCTGTGACGAAGCGGCGCGCCGTGCGCCAAGCGATGACCGAGGAAACGCGCGAGGCCTTACGCCCCGGAGGAAGAGCGATGGCGCAGGATCTCGCGCTGTTCGCGCGGCCGTGGGGGTTCACCCCCGCTGACGTGGGCGCCGTACCCGTGCGACTCTGGCACGGCGACGGCGACAAGGTCGTACCGGTGCGCGTCGGCCGCTATTTCGCGCGCGAGATCCCCGGATGCCGCGCGACATTCATCGCCGGCGGCGGGCATCTCATGTTCATCGATCATGCCGGAGAGATCATGGCGGCCGTGAAGGACGCGGCGCGCGACGGTTAAGCCAGACGGCGCCAGGTCGTCGACGCTTCAACCGGCGTCCCGTCCGCCGCGGTGACGGATGCGCTCAGCGTGAGGCGGTCGCCCTCGATCAGGAAGCGCCGATCGTGCGAGGCACCCGCCCATGCCGGGAACGCGCTGCCGATCACCGCATGCACCACGACGCCGCGCGCGTGATCGATCTCGTACGTGCCGAAATAGCCGACGTAGCCGGCGAACGCGGACGCCATCGCCGCCTCGATGCTGACGGACTGACCAGCGGGCGCCTGCGGCCGCGCCGCGCGCATCACCTGAGCGGACATGTTGCCCGCGGCGTCGTAGGTGAGCACTCCGATGGCGCCGGGCCCGAACGGGTTGCCGTGGCGGCCGTCGGCGCGGCGCCATTCGGTGGCGACGAGCGCCCACGTACCAACGAGCTCCGCCTCCGGCATAACGTCAGCCTAACGGACGGGATGCGTCAGTCAACGCCTGCCGTCGCCGCCATCCATGATCGTCTGCGGTGACGAGTAGATCGACATCCGGCGTCCGTCGGGGTCAAGCAGCCAAGCGTGGCGCGCGCCCCACGGCTGGTCGGCCGGCCCGGCGACTATCGTCACGTCCATCTCGCGCAGGCGCCGCGCCACCGCATCGACGTCGCTAACACGCATGGTCAACTCCGGTCCGGCGCGCGACAGCCGTTCGGGCGGGACCTCTTCCATGCCGATCGCGAACCCACCGTTACCGCCAACCGCGATGTAGGCGCCGCGGTCGTCGAGCAGCCTCAGGCCGAGGGCTTCGATCCAGAACCACTTCGCGCGTCCAAGGTCGCCGACTTCCATGAAGAGGTGCGTGAGGTGCGGTTCCATCGCGCTCCGCTTGACGCCCGCCATTGGGCCTCGAGATCTCGAGCGACCCGGCAGGAACCCGTGTTGCATTGTCGCTGTCGCAACCGAGCCAGACCAGCGCCATGCGCGCGTAGCTACGGGCATACTCGCCGGAACTAGACAGACCCGCACGCGTGTTCGCCCGGCTTGACACCGAACTATCGATTTCCTTGCCGAACACGAGTACGCTCGGATCAATGAGAATTTCCGTAGCGCTGACCCCGAAGCTGCTCCGCGAGCCACAGCGGCACGCCGTCGCCGTCGTCGACGTGCTGCGGGCGACGACGTCGGCGCTGACGATGCTGGAGAACGGACTGCTTCGGGCGATCATCAGCGACAACATCCAGCAGGCGCGCAAGCTCGCGCTGGCCAACTACTCGCTGCTCTGCGGCGAAGTGCGGGCGCGCCAGCCGGCCGGGTTCGACTACGGCAATTCGCCCGCCGAGTTCGCCGCGCTTTCCTTCAAGGGGAAATCGGCGGTGCTGTTCACGACAAACGGGACGAGAGCGCTGGCGTCCGCCGCTGAGGCGCCGCTCGTGCTCGCGGCGGCCTTCGTCAACCGCCGCGCCGCCGCCGCGCGCCTGGTCGCCGAGGCGGCCAAACGGAAACTGGACATCGCCATCGTCTGCGCCGGCGTCGAACGAGGCGCCGCCTTCAGCCTCGAAGACACGGCGGCCGCTGGCGCGATCGTTGAAGCAGCCATCGAGGCCGACCCAGCGGTCGGCATGACCGACACGTCCTGGGCGGCAATCCACCTCTGGCGCTGGTACCGCGGCGACGTGATGCGCCTCTTCCGGCAATCGAAGCACGGCCGCGCCCTGCACGAGCTGGGCTTCGACGCCGACCTTGCGTACGCGGCGCAGCTCGACATCTACCAGTCGGTGCCGTACCTCTACGATGACGGGAGCGCGCTCGCGTTGCGCACGAGGACGCCCCGGCCGACATCCTGAACTCCCCGACCGGCCCAACTAACGGGCCGGCTTGATGGCGCGCGTGGCGAAGTAGCTCGACATGTATTTCGCCGTTAATCCGGCATGATGCGGCGCTTCAACGAAGTCGGTGAGCGCGAACCCCGCCGCCAGCTGACCGCCGATCTGCTCCGTGAGCGTGTGGCTAAACTCCAGCGGCGCATCCTCGCCGAAACTCGCCCGCTCCTCCGCCGACAGATGGGTGAGGTCCGAGTACGGCAGGCTGTGACGCACGATCAATTCGCCGCGCGCGCCCTCCGCAGCTTCGCGATCGAAGATGAAGATGTCCGGGTTCATGAACCCGGCGAGCAACGCCCCGCCCCGACGCAGCACCCGGGCGTACTCGCGCCAGACCGGCGCGAGGTCCGGGCAGAAGACGTTCGAGACGGGGTTGAACACCAGGTCGAAGCTATCGTCCGCGAGCGCGCTGAGATCGCGCATGTCGCCCAGCGCCGTGCGGATCGCCAGCCCCTCACGCTCGGCGACCATCCGGTCCTGCGCGAGCTGCCGCGGTGAGTTGTCGAACACCATGACGCTTGCACCAGCCGCCGCGAGCACCGGACCCTGCTGCCCGCCACCAGATGCGAGACAGAGCACGTCGACGCCCTGCATGTCGCTGGGAAACCAATCGCGCGCCACCGGCTCGTAGCCGATCAGCACCACGGACCAGTCGCCGGACCGGGCACGCGCGATGATGCCCGCGTCGACCGGGAGCGTCCACTCGTTGCCGGCTTCGACCTGCTTGTCCCACGCGGCGCGATTGTGCGCGACGGGATCGATCTCCTGCGTCATGGCGGCTACGATAGCACACCGGCGCGATAGAGCACCGACCCCGTCGTGCGTTACGGCGACTGCGCTTGCGACGCGTCGCCTGGCGGGAGCTGAAGCATCGCCTCTGGCCCGGTGTCAAACGAGAACGGCGGATACTCGTCGACAAGGCCCGCCATGTACGCGTACAGCCTCGCCTGCCACCGCACGTAGCCGCGCAGGAAGTTGAAGATGCCTGCCGGGTACGATTCGTTCACCACGATGGAGATCGCCGCGATGACTGCAAGGATGACGGCGACGATCCCCAACAACGCCAGGACGATCACGTGAGGGATCGCCGTGATGATACGCAGCAGGACGTTGGCCGCCGTTGGCTCGCCCGAGGGCGCGATCTCGAAGCGCAGCGTCTGGCGCGGGTCTTCGTTCGGGAGCTTGTCGGTCAGGAGCGCCATGTAGGCGTAGAAGGCGATCGCGTAGCGGAGCCAGAGCGTCACGTTCTCTCCCGCCTCGGCGTGGTATCGCATGGCGCCCTTTTGCGAGATGAGGATCGCGCCTAGCACCGGTAGAGCAAGATAGAGTCCGGCGTGCACCCATCCGAGCGATCCCGCCAGCAGTGCGAGGACAATCAGCACCACGAGCCGGATCGCAATCTGCGTTCGGTCGTACCGCTCCTGCCGGTCAATGTCGAACGTCGCCCCGTACGTCATGGCGCCTCCCTCAGCTATGTGCGTCCTCGGACATAGTACGTCCGCGTAGTGGTGCGGCGATAGTGCGTAACGGCCCTTTGCGGCCGGACCATCACAGAGCGTCGCGCGGGCTATCCACCGAGGACCGGCTGCGGCTGCAGACGATTCTGGCAGGGTGCTAATCCGCCGGCTCCGGCTTGCCCGCGTCGGAGAGGAACAGCGGCTCGCCGTACCTGTCGACGCCGAACCCACCGATCATCGCCTGCGTGTCCGTACGAGTGATCCAGGCGGACCAGGCGCGGGCGGCAACGACGTTGACGTTTGGATGCTTGGCCGGGTTCACGACGATCACGTGGTACACGTTCAGCAACCCCTTGCTGCGTTGCGAGACGATCTCGAGATCGAGATTCTTCTGATGCGCGAGGAAGGTCGCGCGGTCGGCGAGCGCATACGCCTGGCGCTGGCTGGCGATCTGCAGCGTCGCGCCCTGGCCCTGGCCAGTCTCGATGTACCAATCCTGCCCCGTTGGCGTCACGTTTGCGGCCTTCCAGAGCTTGAACTCAACGACGTTCGTGCCCGAATCGTCGCCGCGGCTGACAAACGTCGCCCGCCGGGCGACGATCGCCTGGAAGGCCGCGTTCGCATCGGCCGCCGACCGGACACCAGCCGGATCGTCCTTCGGACCGACGACCAGGAACTCGTTGTGCATCACGAGCGCCCGCTCGATGCCGTCGCCCCCTTCGACCATCTTCTTCTCAGCGTCCGGTGAGTGCACGAGCAGCACGTCGACGTCCCCCCGCGTGCCGTTCGCGATCGCCTGGCCGGATCCGCCTGAGACGAGCTTCACCCGGTAACCGGTCTCCTTCTCAAACGCCGGAATGAGCATGTCCAGCAGGCCGCTGTCCTGCGTCGTCGTCGTACTGGCGAGCAGGAGTTCCCCGGACGACTTCGTGCCGCCAGCGCCGCTGCTTCCGGATCCGCCGCACGCCGCCGCCACCGTCAGCGCCGCCGCAAGCATGAGGGCGACGCGCGCGCTCCGCCGCGCGTACACGCGACCCATCAACGTTTCGTGCGCCGGGCCGCGGCAACCGCCGCAGACTTCTTCGCCGGCTTCTTTGGCTGCTTCGCCGGCAAGGATGCCGTGTGCGCGACCGCTCTCTTCACCCACGCCCGTACCTTCGCGCGTTCGTCCAGCAGTGGAGCGCTGATCGCCCCGTACTCCCGCATCCGGCGTCCCTGCGCTTCGAACGGGCCGCCGCCGTCCAGCGCCTCGAGCTTCGCGCGGTCGGCGTCGGAGAGACGCAGCATGATCGTGTCACCGAAGACGCCCGCGCACATGTTGCCGTTCACGAAGGCGCACGGCATGCCGAACATCTTGCGCCGTTCCGCTGGCGGCGGCGGAGCGACGGCATCCCATGTATCGAGCGTCCGCTGGCTGGGTTTCGGGAAGTCCATGATCCAGTCTCCACGTGCGTCGTCCTGCCACGCTACAGCATAGCGACGGTCGCATGGCGCGGACATCGACAGGCGCGCTACGGCATCGACGCGATCTTCGTGTCCGCGCCCTTGCCGTCGAGATGGACCCTACCGTCCGACTGCAGCTTGTGCAGGTGCGAGAGCACCTGGCCTGTGGCCATCATCATCAGCCGCTTGTCCAGTTCGGGGTAGATCGCCTTCACCAGCAACTTCACACTGTCGCGTCCGTCGCCGAGAAGGCGAAGGATCTGGTCTTCGCGCTGCTGGCGGTGGTCGATCAGCTCCTGGATCTTCCGGTTCGGCTCCTTCACCAGCGGGCCATGCCCCGGCGCAAGCAGCTCGGCATCGAGCGTCTGCATCTTCCTCAGCGACGCGACGTATTGGGCCATATCGCCGTGCGGCGGCGGCGCGATCGCTGCGGTACCGACGCCCAGCACGTTATCGCCCGAAAACAGCAGCTTCTCCTCCGGGATCAGCATGCAGAGGTGCCCGGCGGTGTGTCCGGGCGTGTGTACGAGCTTGAGGTGTAGGGCGCCGATCTCCAGCACGTGCCCGTCCTCGACGCGGATGTCGGGGATCGCCTTCGCCGCTTCCTCGCGCCACTTCTTCGCCTGCGCGCGCGCTTCCTTCTGATCCTCCGGGATCTCCATATCGCCGGTCTCGTTGTCCGGGTTCAGCAGCAGCGACTCCTCATCCTTGTGCACGACGATCTGGGCGCCGATCGCGTCGCGCAGCCGGTGCGCGCCGCTCGAGTGGTCGTAGTGGTGGTGCGTCAGGACGATGTACTTGACCGTGACGTCACTGTGCGCTTCAAGAAACTTGATGCGCGTGTTGTACGACTCGTCGTCGCCGAAGCCGCTATCGATCAGCGCCCCGACGCCGCCCTCCTTGATGAGAAAGACATTCGGCGGGTACGGCTGCGGAAACCACTTCAGATCGACGTGGAGGCTGGTAACGTGCGGGGTGATAGCTTGCATCGAACCTCCAGCCGGGTGACGGTCGCCGGACGGTGCCTCGGCGCTGCGGCGGCGGGGGCATCGTAGGGCACCGGCGGCAGTACGTCGAGTGCACCGGTACGTAGCATAGGGGCACGCGGTGGTGTGCCCTCTGCGAACGCAGGCGCGCGCGCTCACTCGATGGGCTTCTGCGTGACGAGGCTCATCAAACTGATCCCACCATCGAACGCGATGATCTGACCGGTCAAGAAGTCGGAAGCCTTCGATGCGAGGAAGACCGCGATGCCCGCGAACTCCTCCGCGTCGCCGACGCGCCGCGCTGGAGTCTTGCTGATCCAGGCCTGCTCGCTTCGCTCGTCCGTCATCGGATTCATCGGCGTGCGGAAGGCGCCGGGCGCGATGCAGTTGACTTGCACGTTCTCGTGCGCCCAGGCCGTCGCGAGCGTCCGCGTCAGGTGGATCAGTGCGGCCTTGCTGGCGCCGTACGCCGGCGACATCTCCCAGCTCATCAGGCCGGCACCCGAAGCGATGTTGATGATCTTGCCGCCGCCGGCCGAGCGCATGTGCGGCAGGACGGCGCGGGAGAAGAGAAACGGCCCGCGGGCGTTCACGGCGAACACTTCATCCCAGTCCTCTCCGGACCACGGCGCGGCGCCGCTGCCGCCAGAGCCGATCGCTGCGTCGTTGACGAGGATCGATACGCTGCCCAGTTGGGCTCCGGCGGCCTCGACTGTGCGCGAGATGTCCCCGGCGTCCCTGACATCGCATGTGAGGCCGATGGCGCCGCGGCCGAGCGCCCGCACCTCTTGTACGACAGTCGCTGTCTTCTCCTCGTTCCGCGCTGCGATGGCGACATCGGCGCCCGCGCGGGCGAGGCCAAGTACGATGCCTCGGCCGATGCCGCTGTTGCCGCCGGTCACGATGGCCACCTGCCCGGTGAGATCGAACTCCGGGAATGCCGCTGGCGTACTCATTGCTGCTCCTTACAGATGGGCGTTGTGACCGCAATCGTACACTTCGACTCGTTCGATGTAAACGCGCTGTTCGGCCATAAGTAGATGTTCGTTCAGCACAGAGGCACGGAAGTTGCTAGTCTGGGCTATGATGCCGCGGGTGCCTATGATGGGCGGAGGGTCTGTCGTGACGACGACGAGGAGGCGACATGGCGAAGATCAACAAGCAGCGATTGACGGCGGAGGTCGAGGGCGACTTCGCCGTGTTCCTCATCGGGATGCGGATCAACAAGCTGTGGAAAGCGCACAAGTGGCTTCCCGTCTTCATGGCGATGCCGAAGATGCTGGCTGAGCTCTCGAAGGATCCCGCGTCGGGGTTCCTTGGCGCGACACAGGCCCTGATCAGCCCGCGCATGCCGGTTGTCATCCAGTACTGGCGCTCGTTCGAGCACCTGGAGCGGTACGCGCGATCGAAGGACGCGGTGCACTACCCGGCGTGGGTGAAGTTCAACAAGCGCATCGGCAGCGGCGGCGATGTCGGCATCTGGCACGAGACGTACTCCGTGCCGGCGGGCGCATACGAGTGCGTCTACAACAACATGCCGGCATTCGGGCTCGGAAAGGCGACGGCGCTGGTGCCCGCGGCTGGGTACCGGACGAGCGCGGCCGGACGGATCGGACGTGCGGAGCAGGGCGAGGGCGCGCCCGTCGCGAGCGGCACCGCCTGACGCGAAAGCATCGCGGCTGGGCCAGCGTATACTCGGGGCGTGAACACGCCGACGATCGCCGGCCTTCGCCATGTGCAGCGCGCGCTCCTGGCGTGGCATCGCAAGCAGGGGATGCAGGCACCGTGGCGGGAGTCGGGCGACCCGTACGAAGTGCTCGTCGCGGCGGTGATGGCGCAGCAGACGCAGATGAGCCGCGTCATGCTGTCGTACGCGCGGTTCGTCGCCGCGTTTCCGACAGTCGAGTCGCTGGCCGCGGCTTCAGCGGGCGAGGTGATCCGGGTGTGGGCGGGCATGGGCTACAACCAGCGCGCCATCCGGCTGCACCGCGCCGCACGGACCATCGCCGCCCAGGGCTGGCCCCCCGACGCCGCCACTCTCTTGCAGATCGACGGCATCGGGCCGTTCACGGCCGCGGTCATCGCATCGTTCGCGTTCCGCCAGCCCGCGGCCTGCGTCGACACCAACGTGCGCCGCGTGCTCGGCAGGCTCTGCGGCGACGAAAGCATCGACGGCCGGCGGCTGCAGGCGCTCGCCGACGCGTCGCTCGCGGCGCGGCATCCGGCGCGCTGGAACCAGGCGGTGATGGACTACGGCGCGCGCGTCTGCACCGTGCGCCCGAAGTGCGGCGAGTGCGTCGTCGCACGCTGGTGCCCATCGAGACGCGAGGCGTCGCGGGGGCTGAAGGTGCCCGACGCGCCCGCGCCGTACAGCGCGGACCCGCCCGCGAAGGGGCCGCAGGCGAAGTTCGAAGGCTCCGCGCGATGGTGGCGCGGGCGGATTGTCGACGCCCTGCGCGCCCTGCCCGCAGGCGAGTCGATCGGCACGGCCGAACTGCGACGGGTGCTGGCGAACGGGAGGGCGGCTCCGGGTACGGAGGAGTTGCATGTGCTCCTCGCCGCGCTCGAACGGCACGGACTCGTGGCGTTGAGGCGGGGACGCGTCGCCCTGCCCGCGTGACATCGCCGTCGTCCGCTGCCATCCACTCCGGCGCGGCCAACTTCCCCCTACGATTGCCTTGGCCTCTATGCCTCCGCGCCTCTGTCGTGAATACTTTCAGTCCGGAGGTGCGAGATGCCCGCTGACGTGATCAAGATCGGCCCTTTGGGTCCGTACGCCAACAACGCCTACGTCATCGTCGATGGCAAGACGAAGCAGTCGATCTTCGTCGATGCGCCCTTCGAGAGCGAGAAGGCGATCGCCGCCGCCAGGGGCACCGACGTGCAGATGATCATCGTCACGCATCGGCACGGCGATCACTGGGCGAACATCGACCTCGTGAAGCAGAAGCTGGGTGCGCCCGTGTTCTGCCACGAGGCCGACCGCGCGCCGTACAAGGCGAAGGTCTTCGATACGCTGGGCGACGGCGACGTGATCCCCATCGGCGACACGCGCGTGCGGATCATTCACACGCCTGGGCACACCCCCGGCAGCATCTGCCTGCTGATCGAGACGGCGGACGGTCCCGTGCTGATCTCCGGCGACACGCTCTTCCCCGGCGGTCCCGGGCGGTCGGACACGCCGGCCGATCTGCTGCAGATGGTGGACTCGATCGAGAAGAGGCTGCTGCCGCTCGACGATGCGACCGCCGTCTATCCCGGCCACGGCGACAACACCACGATCGCCGCGGCGAAGCGCGAGCATGCCGTCTTCGCCTCGAAGCCGCACGCCGCGGACCTGCACGGTGACGTCACGTGGGAAGGCCCGCCGTAGAAGTCGCCTTCCGAGGAGATCGAGACATGTGGTGGCAAGACGCACTCTGGGGATTCTGGAATGGCCTGTCTGCGTGCATCGTGCTCATCGCCCACGTCTTCGGCACGTGGGACAGGTTCCCCATCTATAACGGCGCGCGAAGCAGCAACTGGTACGACCTCGGATTCCTGATCGGCGCGGGCTCGCCATTCCTCGGCGCCGTCGGCCGGAAGGAAGGCCGAGGCAAGCGCTGATCGCGACCTCGCGTCCAGGACGACAACGCGTCGCGCGGTCCCCACTCGCCGCTCGCCGAGCGCAACGATGCGGCTGCGACACTCGCTCCGCGACCACGTGAACGAATCCGAAGCTCGAAGATGGCGTTACTTGAACGCGTCGACCTTCTTCTCGAAGATCTGCGGCAACACCTTGACGATCGGCTGCGAGAGTTGCAGCATCCTCGGCGCGAAGGCCGAGTCGTCGATACGCTTGTCGAGATCGTAGCGCGGATAGGTGACGAACAGCACCAGCAGTACCTCGACGATCACGAACGCCTTCACGACGCCGAAGAACGCGCCCAGGAACTGGTCGACCATCCCCAGCTGCAGAATCGTAATGGCGGGATGCACGACCATCGCCAGCAACTGGCCGGCCACCGTCACACTCAAGAAGATGATCAGGAAGCTGACGACCGCCGCCGTCGTCTCGTTGTCGATCGTGCTCAGCAGCGAATCCGCGATGTCCTGGTAGAACAGGCCCGCGAGAACCATGCCCGCGACCGTCGCGAATGTGCTGATCACTTCCCGCACGAGGCCCGACGAGAACGCCGTAACGATGAAGAAGAGGAACACCACGATGATCGCCGCATCGATCCACGTCATGCGTCACCCACGCCAGGCTTGTCCAGCGCCACGCGCAGCACCTCGGTCATATCGGCGGCGAAGACGAAGCGCAGCTCGCTCAGCACCGCGGGCGGCACGTCGAGCAGATCCTTCTCGTTCCGCTTGGGTAGGACGAATGTCTTGATGCCAGCACGGTGGGCGGCGAGGATCTTCTCCTTCAGCCCGCCGACCGGCAGCACGCGGCCGCGCAGCGTGATCTCGCCGGTCATCGCCACGTGGCGGCTGATCGGCCGCCGGGTCAGAGCCGAGATCATCGCCGTCGCGATGGTGATGCCCGCCGACGGCCCCTCCTTGGGCACAGCGCCGGCCGGCACGTGGACGTGGATGTCGTTCTTCTCGAAGACTTCGGGCGGGATGTGCAGCTCGAGCGAGCGGGAACGCGCGTAGGACAGCGCCGCCTGTGCCGACTCGCGCATCACCTCGCCAAGCTGGCCGGTCAGCGTCAGGGCGCCCTTGCCGGGCATCAGCGTTACCTCCACGCCGAGCACGTCGCCGCCCATTTCGGTGCGCGCAACGCCGGTCGCAACACCGACCTGATCCCGGTCCTCGGCGGCGCCCCAGAAGAACTTCTGTGGGCCCAACAACCCCTCCAGCGACTGCGCGCTGACGTTCAGCTTCGTGGTCGAATTCTCGGCGAAGCGGCGCGCCACCTTGCGGCAGATGCCGCCGATCTCGCGCTCCAGGTTACGGACGCCGGCCTCGCGCGTGTGCTCGCGGATGATCTTCTTCAGCGCGCTCGCCGTGAACGTCAACTGCAGGCGCGAAAGCCCGTGCTCCTCCAGCTGCTTCGGGACCAGGAACTGCTGCGCGATGTGCAGCTTCTCCTCTTCGATGTACCCCGGGAGCTCGATCACCTCCATCCGGTCGCGCAACGCCGGAATAACCGGGTCGAGGATGTTCGCCGTCGCGATGAACATCACCTTCGAGAGGTCGTAGTCGACATCGAGATAGTGGTCGGAGAAGGCGCGGTTCTGCTCTGGATCGAGCACTTCCAGCAGCGCCGACGACGGGTCGCCCCGGAAGTCGGCGCCGACCTTGTCCACCTCGTCCAGCATGAAGACGGGGTTGATCGTCCCGGCCTGCCGCATGCCGTGGATGACGCGCCCGGGCAGCGCGCCGACGTACGTCCGACGGTGGCCGCGGATCTCCGCCTCGTCGCGGATGCCGCCGAGGCTGATGCGCACGAAGCGCCGCCCCAGCGCCTCGGCGATCGAACGGCCGAGGCTTGTCTTGCCTACGCCCGGCGGCCCCACGAAGCAGAGGATCGGGCTGCGGTGCCGCTCCTTCGCGAGCTGGCGCACCGCCATGTACTCCAGGATGCGCTCCTTCACCTTCGGCAGACCGTAGTGGTGGCGGTCCAGTACCTTCGCCGCGTCGGCCAGGTCCAGGTGGTCGTCAGTGCTCTTGCTCCACGGGACGGTGAGCAGCCATTCCAGGTAGCCGCGGATGATGCCGACCTCCGGTGAGGCGGACGGGATCTGTTCCATGCGGCGGAGCTCATCCTCGGCCTTCTTCGCGACCGCCTCCGGCATGCCCGCCGCGGCGATGCGCTCGCGCATGTCGTACGCGTCGCGCGCGGCCGGGTCGGTCTCACCCAGCTCGCGCTGGATCGCCTTCATCTGCTCGCGCAAGAAATACTCCCGCTGTGACTTGTCGAGCTCCTCCTGCACCCGCGAGTGGATCTTGCCCTGCAACTCCAGCACGTCCAGCTCTTTCGCCAGATGGATCGAAAGCTTCTCCAGCCGCTCGCGCACATCGAGCGTCGCCAGGAGATCTTGCGCCTCCTCATCGTCCAGGCCCAACGAGGACGCAACGTAGTCGGCGAGCCAGCCTGTGTACTCAATGTTCATCGCCATGATGTACGCATCCTCGGGCACGCTGGGCGAAAGACGCGCGACCTTCTCGAACAGCGCCAGGACGGCGCGGCGGAGCGCCTCGGTGGGCACAGTGCTATCCGTCGGATCCTCGACGGGCTGGACCAGCGCTCGATAGAACGGGTCGCCGCCCCGCAGCTCCAGGATCTGCAGGCGGCGGAATCCCTGGACCCACAGCTGCGTCGTGCCGTCGGGCAGGCGCAGCGCGCGCTGGACGTTGGCCTCGGTGGCGTACTGATAGATGTCGTATGGGCTGATCTCGGTGAGCGACGGGTCGCGCTGGGTGACCACCGCCACCATGCCCTCGCCCTCGGTCGCATGGTCGAGCGCGCGGAGCGTGGACCGCCGGCCTACCAGGATGGCGCCGGTGGTATTGGGGTAGAGGATGCCGCGCCGCCGCGGGATGAGCGGCAGCTCGAACGGCTGTTCTTGGCGCCTTCGCTGGCGGGGCATCAGCGCACCTCCGGCCCTCCCGGCCTGCCGATCCGACGCTCGTCGCGATCAGTATCGGCAATTCGAGTGTATCACGCTGAATGCGTCCAACTGGCTTCGATTATGGCTATTCGATCAGGAGAACGATCAGATCTCCTCCCCCGTTGATCATCGGCGACCGGTCGCTTCCCCGCGTCTCGCGGCGCCGGTAACCTGTGCGCGATACGCGTGGCATCGATTGGAGACCGATTTGAGCAAGCTCGCCGACAAGATCCGGAGCGCCTCGCGCAGCGAGCCGCAGCCGCTGGGCTTCGGCTCGGCGAGGGCGAGCGTCGTGGCGACGATGATACTCGCCGGCGCCGCGAGCGACGCCGCCGCCGCTGGCGAGATGGCGAACCGCGGCGCTGATGTGGTCATCCTGGGCACTGCGGCTGTCCCGGCCGCCGCAAGTGCTGGCAAGGCCGGCGCCGGCGCGATCGCCGGCGCACGCATCGCCGCGACCGCGGTGGACGAGGCCGCGCAGTATCGCGAGGGCGGCTACGACTTCGTCGTCTTCGACCCCGACAAGGCCGCCGCCACCGCCCTGCTCGATGACAAGATCGGCTATGTGCTGACGCTCTCCGGCGACCTGAACGACAACGAGCTGCGGACGCTGGAATCGTTCCAACTCGACGCGATCGACGTCGGCTCCCTCACGGGATCGCTGACGGTGCGGCGTCAGATCGATCTGCGCCGGATCGTGGCGCTGACGCGAAAGCCCCTGATGGCCTCCGTCGATCCGGCGATCTCGATCGCTGAGCTGCGAGCGCTGCGCGATACGAACGTACTGGTGGTCGTCGTCGACAGCGCTGACGGCGTCGAGCAGCTCCGAAAGACGATCGTGGCTTTGCCGCCGCGCAGCCGGCGAAAGGATGACGACCGCCCGACGCCGCTGGTACCGCACAACGCCATGGCCGAGGAAGAATCGGAAGAGCACGACCACGACTAGGCACGACCGTGGAGCGGAGCGCCCGCCCAGGAGTTATTCAGGCAGCGCATCAAGAGTCGACCTGAGCGATGCGAAGAATCTCGATCGCTCTGAATACTTCGCTACGCTTCATGCGCCTGACGATACAACAGCAGATGGCGTAGGAGATCCACGGATATGACGACGGACACGGAACAAGCGGCGGAGACGATCGAGTACGGCGGCTTCGCAGACCTGCTGAAGCCCGACTCGAAATGGGTGATTGGCGGCTTCCCGGGGTGGGAGTTCCGCGAGCCGGACGCCGTCGCCATCGTGCAGAACGGCCGCCTTCGGGTGACGGCGGTACCGCTGACGCGATCGAACCCGCTGATCCAGTTCTTCGACAACGCCAAGCACATGTACTACTCGACCGAGACGTTCAGCGTGCCGCCCGGCGGTGAGATCTCGGTCGACCTCCAGATCCGCGCCGTCAAGACCAATGGCGTGCCCAACGACTTCTACGATGGCTTCGTGTCGGTGAACCTGCTCGACTTCTCGACGGGGCTGGCGATCGACTTCTTCGTGTCGAATGAGTGCTTCGCGACCGTCTACGCACGGCTGCCATTCCCCGGCGCGCGGGCCCCCGAGGATGACGCCGCAAAGTACTTCGCGCTCTTCAAGGAGCAGCCGCTGCCCAAGGGCGCGCAGCAGGCGCACCGCTACAAGATCACCTACGACCACGGCGCGAACGAGCTATCGTTCTACGTCGAAGGCGTGCTGGTGAACCACGAGGTGAACGTGCCGAAGATGGGCTCGTTCATCGCAGCGCTGGGCATGATGACGGAGAAGGACATCGCTGACGGCAAGAGCGTCAGCTGCCGCGGCCAGGGCCTCAGCGCCGAGTGGAGCCCGCTGACGATCACG
>CAYQZE010000020.1:0-34847 GCA_964421985.1 uncultured Dehalococcoidia bacterium
CGACCTGGCGCAGCGTCGCCGCCGTGAGCTGCTCCTGATAGCCGCCGAGGCGCGCGTAGAGGCCCGCGCCGGCCGTCACCAACGTGACCAGCACGACGGCGATGAATGATGCGAACACGCGAACACGCAGGCTCTTCAGCACGACAGTTAGTCCTGGCTGCCGGCGCACTCGACGAGCTTGTAGCCGACGCCGCGCACCGTGGCTATGCCGAGCCCCGTCCCGGCGAGCTTCGCGCGCAGGTGCTGCACGTGGACGTCGACCGTGCGCGTTTCTCCGTAGAAGTTGTAGCCCCAGACCCGGTCCAGCAGCTGTTCGCGTTTGAGCACGACGCCCGCTTGCTCGGCAAGCGCCGCCAGTAGGTCGAACTCCTTCGTTCGCAGGATCAACTGTTGCCCCGCCGCCATGACCTCGCGCCGCGGGCGGTCGATGCGCAATGCCGCCACTTCGAGCACCCCGGCGTCCGTGCGCGCCGGGCCAGCCTCGGCGCGCCGCAGGATCGCCTTGACGCGGGCGACGAGTTCTCGCGGGTTGAACGGCTTGGTCAGATAATCGTCCGCACCGATCTCCAATCCGACGATCTTATCCACGTCCTCGTCGCGGGCGGTGAGCATGATGATCGGCACCGTGCTCTCCCGCCGCACCTGCTTGCAGACATCGAAGCCGCTCATCCCGGGCAACATCAGGTCGAGTACCACCAGGCTGGGGTTCGCCCCTTGGATCGCCGCCGGTGCGCTTGCGCCGTCCGAGACGCAGACCACGGCGAATCCTTCCTTGGTCAGGTAAAGAGAGGCAAGCTCGCGGATGTGCTCGTCGTCGTCGACGACAACGATGCGTGTGCCGACGGACGTGGCGGCGGTCTGTGGCGCCGGCAGCGGCATGGCGGGCATGGCGGAGGTCCTCTCGTCGCGTACTCCTGGAAGTATCGTCGTCGACGGCACGCGCCGGGCGGGTATCGGTTGTGTAAAACCTCGGGAAAATCACCGATGTGGCGCGCGAATACGGGAGGGCGCCCTCGACGGGCGCCCCCCCGGGACTGCGGGGCGATTGGCCGGCCTAGGGTGTGAGCGACGCAAACACGCCGTCCTGTGTCCATCGGAACGGCCCGCGGCCGTTCGCCGTGAATACGCCCTCGCCTTTGAGGAACGCCCAGCCCTTGCCCGCGACGCGCAGGTCGATCTCGTGGCCCACGAGTATGACAGCCACATTCGTGCCAACGATGTGCACGTTGCCGCGCACGCCGAAGTACACCTTGAAGCCGCGCCACTCGCCCGTCCCGTCGAATCCGTCGACGTCCACGCGCGCGTCGCCGTTGATGTCCTTGACGAGCAAGATGCCTTCGTCGGCCGTCGCGTGGTAGTCCATCAGCCCTTTCACCGCAGCCACACCTGTGCCGTGCGCATCGAGGACGCCTGTGCCGTGCAGCAGTGTGTCCGGCCGGTTCGCCGTGGGCGTCGGCTCCGCCGCCGATGCGCCCGGCGCCAGCGCGGCGAACGCCATGCCTGCGATCGCCAGCACTGTGGCCGCCATCGCTATTCGCTTGAACATCTCGAGTCCTCCCTCTTCGTTTCTGGTGGCGCTCGCGCTGCGATCGCCTTTGCTCTGTGTCTCGAAGCTACTATCGGGGTCTCGAGATGCAACGTTGTTAAGCGCCGGTCGCGCCAGAGGAAACTCTATGTAACGTCTCTGTAAGACAGACGCGAAGTGGGCAGAGGTTGACGAGATTGCGGGCGCAGACTAGTCCGTGAGGACCGTCAGCCAGTGGTTGAGCGACGCGGCGAATCGCGGAAGCTGGGTGACGTTCCGCCGCACGACGTTCGCGCCGGCCTGCCGGTCGGCGTCGTCCCGTGCACGCTCGCCCAGCGCGCGCCGCACGTTGAAGTCGAACCATCCGAGGCGCAGCGAGACTAGCTCTGCCAGGTCGGTCGTCTGGAACTGCTCGTTGCTGCCCGCTGCGACGCGGTACGCATCGATGAACCCCCGGGCGGCGGCCCGATCGGGATCGCCGAGGTGGACGCCCGCCCACACCAGCGCATGATTAGCGAGATCGTGCCGTGGGTTCACCGGCCCGGCGGCGTCCCAGTCGACGAGCAGCAACTCGCCGGCGGGGGTGCGCAGGACGTTCTTCATGTCAGAGTCGCGATGACTCAGCAGATGGGGTGTGGCGTCGCTGTGTGCGGCCGCGAGATATGCTTCGAGTTCGGCCAGTACGGGCAGCAGCCGCCGCAGGACCGGCGCCCACTCGGCCTTCGACTGGGCGGCCTGCTGGGCGCGCGACGACCAGTGCTCGTCGCCGAAGACGCGGAGCGCCTCCGTGGCAGTGGCATCCGACGGCATGCCGAGGGAGTGGATGCGCGCCAGGATCACAGCGACGCGCGTGGCGACCTCGGCGGGGTACACGATTGCGTTGTCCAGCTTCGCGCCGTCGACCCACTCGTGCACGCGGACGGTGGCCGGGTGCTCACTGGCGTGAGGGATCTCGCCAAGGCAGCGGCCCGTCAGCGCCACCGGCCGCGGCTTCGGCATGGGCACGCCTGCGCTGAACGCGGCCTGCTCGAGCATGAACGCGCGGTCGAACCAGGCGACGTAATCGGTGCGCGCGAAGTCGCGGTTCATCTCCTTCACAGCGAACATGCCGCGGTCGGTCTCCAGCCGCCACAGACGATTCGTCAACCCGCCCTGCACCGGTCCGGGTTCGCCGCGCGGGGCGCCGAGATCGAACAGCTCGCAGATAGCGCGTACCGTGGCCTTGTCCATCGCTACTGCGCCTGGAAGCGGCCGGCGACGACCTTGTAGACGACCAACCCCGCTTCGCGCGGCGAGCCGGCGACCCGGTCGCCGCGTTCATCGAAGCGGATCGCTCCTGTGAGGCCGTCGAGCCTCTGCCCGCGCAGTGTGCCGGCGAGACCTGCTCGATCGATGACTGTCGTGCCATCCGGGCGGTCGGTCGCGACGGCGGCGATCGCCTTCAGCAGCGCGGTAGCGGCATCGTGCGCTTGCAGCACAAACGGCGTGCCGGGCGCGCGCTGGAACGCCTCCGTGAATCTGGTCACGAACCCGTCATCGGGGGTCGGGCCGCCGGTGACGGTCGCGCCTTCGGCCGGTGTTGAGCCGGACGTGCGATCGCGAATCGAATCGATGAAGTCGCGGGCGTTCAGGACGCCGTCGGGAGCTATGAACAGGCCCGTGTAGCCGTCCTTACGCAGCGCCTGCACGAGCAGGGCGCCCTCCGGATTCAGCCCTTCGAACACCACGCCGTCGGCGTTCGCACCCATCGCCTTGCGTACGAGCGCTCCGAAATCGGTGTCTCCTCGCTGGATGCGCTCGCGCGCGAGAATCGTCCCGCCCGCCGCCTGGAACGCGACCGTGAAGCGATCGGCCAGGGCCCTGCCATACGGTTCGGCATCGTCGATCAGCACGATCGACTGGGCGTGTGCGGTATCGCGTGCGTAGTCCGCCTGTACCCGCGCCTGAGCGTCGTCGGTCCAGGCGACGCGGAAGAAATACTGCTCGCCCTGTTCCGACAGATCGGTGCGTGTCGCCGTGGCGAGGATGTGCACGACGTGCGCCGCCTCGTAGACGCTGTCCGCCGCCTGCGCTCCGGTCGTGCACATGGGACCGATCACGGCCGCGACGGATGGATCGCTGGTGAACGCGCGTGCGACGGCCGCCGCCTTCTGCGCATCGCCGCATCCCTCGTCCATGCGTACGACCGTTAGTGGACGCCCTCCCAGCGCGCCGCCGCTGTCCCGAACGGCGAGTTCCACGGCATCGGCGAGATCGGCGCCCAGGCTCTGCTCGCCGCCGCTCAGGGCCACCGACACGCCGATCTTGAGCGGTTGGCCCTTGGGGAGCTCGATCGCCGGGGGCGGAGCCGGCGCCGGCGTAGGCGTGGGGCGCTTCGCCGTCGGCGCGCCGCCGCATGCCGTGAGCGCCGCCCCTGTCGCCAGCACCAGCAGGCTGGCCCAACCATGACGTGCCGTCATGCTCCTCCTCCGCCGCCGGCGCAGACGCGCGCCGCCGCCCCGCGTATTATGTGCGGGCAGGCGCCGCGTGGCCACATCCGTATTCCGCTGGGAGCCGTTCGTGCCGATTGAGAAGGCCTTTGCCATTCATGCGCCGCCCCACGAGATCTATGCGGCCATCGAGCGTGATCTGGCCGCCGCAGGCGAACACGAAGGCGACGTGTTCGAAGTCGTGCGCCGGGATCCCACGCGGTCGATCGAGCTGCGCGTCACGATCGGAGGCGTCCCGTGCTGGCTGAGCTACACGCTGCACCCAACGCCGGAGCAGACGGAGGTGGTCGCGCGGCTCGTCCCGTTCGGCTGGAAGTACACGCTGTTCCGGGTCATGACGTTCGGCATGCGAGACCAGGGATACGAGGTGGCGCTGGTGGAAGCGCTCGCTAATCTCAAGGCTGCGGTGGAAGGCTCAGACGACGAGCCGGCTGCGGATCCCGTCGTCACAGACAGCTCCAGCGGATAGCCCGGCGTGGCCCGCTGCACGGTTCGGGGCTACCCGCCACCGGCGCGCTTCTCGAGCTCCATGCGGACGTAGGGGTTGCGCAGGCGCTCATGCCCGATGGTCGTCTGGTCCATATGCCCGGGAAGCACGATCGTCTCATCCGGCAGCGCCAGCAGGCGCTCGACGATGCTGGCCATCTCTTCGTCGTAGTCTCCGCCCGGCAGATCGGTCCGCCCGATCGAGCCCTGGAACAACGTGTCGCCGGCGAAGACAATGCCATTGGTGTAGAAGCAGACGCTGCCGCGCGTGTGGCCGGGCGTGTGCAGCACGGAGAGCTGCAGGCCATCGATGTCGATCGTATCGTTATCGGCAAGAAACGCATCCGGGTCGGGCGGGTTGGCGATGTCCATGCCCCAGCCTTTCGCCATTGCGGCCGCGTTTCGCGCGAGTTCCAGGTCGGCCGGATGCAGCAAGAACTTCGCGCCGGTCGCGTCGCGGACGGCGCCCACGCCCAGGATGTGGTCGATATGGGCGTGGGAGTTCGCGATGTACTTGATACGCACGCCCATATCACGCGCCATCGCGAGGATCTCCTCAGACTGGTCGCCGGGATCGACGCAGACCGCCTCACCCGTCCGGCGGTTGCCGATCACCCAGCAGTTCTCCTGGAAGTTACCCACCACGATGCCGCGGACGATGGTCTCGTTGACGCTGTCGGCCATGCCCCGAATATACGGGGTTCGATACCGCCAGGCGAGGAACTTTAGCGGCGCGGCGTGCGTAGTGTTACGTACGCGTTGCCCTTGATCGGGCTGCGGATCGGCCGATAGTAGAACCGGCGATCTTGCTCTTGTATTGCCCTTGAGAACCGCCTACAATCTCGCGACGTACGGCGCAAGGGGTAGCCCAGAGGGAACATGACATCACCAACAGAGGAGAAGGCGCGGGTCAAGCGCGTCCGCACCGACCAGGCCGTCCAGTTCGCCATGCAAAGTCGCTGGGACGATGCGATCACCGCCAACAAGGCGATCATCGCGGTCTTTCCGGGGGAAGCTGACGCGTACAACCGCCTTGGCAAGGCGCTCAGCGAAACGGGCAAGAACAAGGAAGCGCGCGAGGCGTACACGAAGTCGCTCGAACTCGATCCGACCAACATGATCGCACGCAAGAACCTCGACCGGCTCGCGACCGCTCGCGCCAAAACCGAGCCCGATAAGGCGCAACAGGTCGATACCAGCCTCTTCATTGAGGAGATGGGCAAGTCCGGCGTGACGACCATCCGTCCGTCTAACCTCAAGATGCTCCCCACGCTCTCCGCCGGCGACGAGGTCGCGCTGAAGAACATCGGCTCGCGGCTCACCATCGAGACGATGGCGGGGGAGTACCTGAGCGACATCGAGCCGAAGCTGGCGCTCCGCCTCACCAAGCTGATCAATGGCGGTAACAAGTACGCCGCCGCGGTCGCCGGCATGACCAGCGACAGCGTCCGCGTGATCATCAAGGAGATCTTCCAGGATCCGGCACAGGTGGGCCGGCTGTCGTTCCCGGCCGGCAAAGCCGGCGACATGGTCCGCGCGTACACCAAGGAGAGCCTCGTCCGGTCGGACATGGATGACGACGAAGACGCCGGCGACGACAGCGAGGAGTGGGAAGACACGCCCGAAGAGACTGAGCACGAGGCGGAGCCGCGAGAGGTCAACCTGTTTGACGCGGCGCGCGAGGAAGAGCCCGACGAGGTGGAGTTCGACGAATAAGGCAGCGCCGCAGCGCCGCTGCGCCGATGACGGACGAAGGCGGCCGAACGGCCGCCTTCCGTGCGCCTCGTGGATCGTGATTCTCGGTTCGCGCTACGATGGCCGCATGACTGTCTTGCCGCGAATCGGCGTCACGCGCTGGGAGGACGTGCCAGTGGAGGCCCGCGACCGCTACTGGGCGCGTACCCGGGAGGCCGGCGGCGAGGTAGTGGACCTGAACGAAGCTGCCGCGGAGGGCGCCACGGCACTCAGCGCTACCCTTGATGCGCTGATCCTCACGGGTGGTGTCGATGTCGATCCGGCGACGTACGGAGCGAGTCAGCGCCACCCGAAGGTGAAGGAGACAGCGCCCGAACGCGACGCGATGGAACTGGCATACCTCGAGGCGGCGCTGAAGCGGGATATCCCCGTGCTAGCGATCTGCCGCGGACATCAGTTGCTCAACGTCGGCTTCGGAGGCGCGCTGGTCCAGCACATCGAGAGCGGCGAGCACCGGGCCGACTTCGCGACGCCGGGCTACCCATCCCGCTGGCATGATCTGGAGATCGCCGCCGACAGCCGCATCGCCCGGGCGCTCGACGCCACTCGGGTCGAGATCAACTCGCGCCACCATCAGGCGGTCGACGCACAGACGCTCGCCGCGGGGCTACGGCCGGTCGCGTACGCCTCAGACCACGATCATCAGCTCGTGGAGGGGATGGAGAGCGAGACGCACCGTTGGGTTGTGGGTGTGCAGTGGCACCCCGAGCGCCCGGAAGAGCAGAGACCCGCGTTCGCCCCGATGATGCGTCGCCTCTTCGAGGCCGTGGTTCGTGAAGCTTCGCGCCTGCGGGTGTAACCCGCCAGTGTGGGACGGGCCGCCCAGCCGTTGTGCATCGCCGTTGCGCTTACCGCGCCGGCGATGCCGCGATCCGGAACGGCACAGACTTCGCCAGCTCGCCGTCCAGCAACAACTCCGCCACCGCTTCGCACGCCGCCTCGATGCGGATGCCGAAATTGATGGCCAGCATCACCCGTTGCGTCGTGCCGGCGGGGAGGCCCGGCGCTCGCCCCTGCTCGAACTCGCCGGCGATCTCGCCGAAGACCGCGCCGGCCTCGTTTCGCACGATCACCTTGAACTGGTGACGGGCGTTCGTCTCCATCCAGGGGATGAGGATGCCCGCCGCCACGGCCATCTGGTGCTGTGCCGGAAACTCCTTCGCCCAGATGAGCGACCAGCCGCCGCCCAGCATGAACAGCTTTTCGCCCTGCACCTGTGCCGCGTCCGCCAGAATCAGAAAGTCTGCCGAGATGCTGTCTGCCATACTCAGACGCTCCTGTTGTGTTCAATGTAGACATTGTATACACTCAGCACAGTCTAGGCGGAGAAGTCCGGGCAAGTCAAGCAATGGAAGAGCCTGATGACATCGACGTGCGAGACTTCGAGTTCGACGCATTCAACCTCAGCCACCTGGCGAGGCACGGCCTCAACGCAGAGACGATCTGGGATGTCTGGCTCGACGAGCCGGTGGTCGTTCCGGACAGGCCGCGGCACTCCGGGACGCATCTGCTCATCGGCCTGCATTCGGCCGGCGTTCTCTGGACGATCGCGATCGTGTGTGTTGACGGCGAACCAGGACTCTGGAGGCCGATCACGGGGTTCCCGACCGAACGGGAGGACGAGAGGCGCGCATGGTACGGCGAAAACTGACCCACGAAGAGGAACAAGCACTGGCGAACGCAGCCGAGGAGCGGATCTCGGGTGATGCGGTGGACTTCGCCAGCGCGAAGCCCGTGAATCGTGGCAGCAACCCCACGGTCGTGTTATCGGGTCGGGTGCCGGTGGTGTACGCGCAGATGCTCCGTCGGATGGCGGTCGCACGACGGTGCTCGATCTCGGACGTTGTCAGGCAAGCGCTGGAGAGTTACGCGGCCGTGCCTGCGCCGCAAGCTTCCTATGCTGGTCCCAAGCTCATGATGCTGCCAAGCGCCGTGCCGTCTGGGTCGGTGACGATGAACCCGAAGGCCGACCCGTCGATCGACCGCGAATCACCGACGGAGACGAGAGCGACGGCATAGGCCTACGGCGTTACGCCCGCCGCTGCAAGCAGCTGCGCCGCGCGCGCGCCTGCCGCCTTGTCGCCGAACGCCTCATCGACGATTGTTTCCACCTTCGCCGGGTCGAGCAGCTGGATCGACGCCGTGCACTCGCTGCACGACACCGCGGCGTCGCCCAGCGACTTCGTCTTCAGGTTGGCGTCGGACACGCGCTTGAGCATCGACAGCACCCCCGCGGACTGCCGCATGCTCATGTCCGAGTCGATCGTCTTCCTGTACGCGCTGTACAGCCCCCAGATTCGAAAGATGGCGGAGGGCGAGGCGGCGCCGTGGATCAGTGCCGAGCCGACCCGTTGCTGCCGCATGATGCGGTCGAAGTCGGTCGAGCCTTCGCGGATGCGACCGTAGGCGACCGCCTGGTAGCCATCGAGGTGCTGCTTTCCTGTGGGGAACGCCTGCGGCACGACGTGGACGTCATCGTCCGAGTAGTTGTCCTGGCCAAACGCGCGCGGGTTATCGATCGTGACGCCGCCCATGGCGTCGATCAGTCCTTCTGCGCTGCGCTGGTCGAAGACGATGTAGTGATCGAGCTTGATGCCGAGGTTGTGCTCGATGGCGGCCATCGTCGCCTTCGGCGCGGCGCTGCTGTCCTTCGACGAGTAGTTGTAGACGAAGGCGGTGTTGATGCGGTCGCGATCGAAGCCGCCGGAGGCGTTCGGGATCTCCATCAGCGTGTCGCGCGGGATGCTGAGGAACGCGGCTTTATGCGCGCCCGGATCGATGCGCAGCAGCAGCACCGTATCCGTCCGGCTGACGCCCGCCTCGGCCGGCCGGCGGTCGAGTCCGATGACCAGCACGGTGAACGGCCGGTCGGGCAGCCCGAACAGCATCGGCGCCCCGCCGGGGAAGGGCGCCGATATACGCGCCGCCACGAGAGGCAGCGGCAGTGGTTGCACCGTCGTGCCAACGGCTAACGCGAAGTACGCGAAGATGAGCACGATGGTGTTGCGCAGCCAGTGCGACCGCTTGCGGCGCCGAGGCGGCGACAGCACGGGCGCTGCGCCGGGGACAGCCATCCCGCCGGGACCGGCCCGCAGCGGCCTGTCCCGCAGCTGTCCATACGCTTCGAAGTCTTCCATGACCTGCGTGCATCATAGCGGACGGGGTGATGGGGACGTTGGCGATTCGGTCGATACACTCGGCTTCGCGGGTGGTGAAGGACATCCTCCGGGTGGTTCGAATCGCAAGACTCGATATCATCACTGCATGCGTATCGGGCAGGGGATTGATGTCCACGCCTTCGCTGAAGGTCGGCCGCTGATCCTCGGCGGCGTCCACATCCCGCATTCGCGGGGCCTCGCCGGGCACTCCGATGCCGACGTACTGCTCCACGCGATTATCGACGCGCTGTTGGGCGCGGCGGGCCTCGGCGATATCGGCGGCATGTTCCCTTCGTCGGACGAGCGCTGGGCTGGGGCGAGCAGCCGCGACCTGCTGGCGCTGGCCTTCCGGCGCGTGAGGGCTGCGGGCCACCGTCTCGTGAATGTGGATGCGACGCTCGTTGCGCAGGAGCCGCGGCTGTCCTCCTATGTACCCGCCATGCGCGAGGCGATCGCGAGTGTGCTGAAAGTTGACGTAACGCAGGTGAGCGTCAAGGCGACGACCTCCGACGGCCTGGGGTTTACAGGCCGGGGCGAGGGCATTGCCGCGCTCGCCGTGGTGCTGTTAGAGTAAACCATAACGAAATTGGCGCTGCGGGAGCCCACCGGGCTTGGAGCGGCGCCGGGAGGATGCGGTGGCGCTCTCGTCCTTCCCCGGTTGGGCCGTAGGTCCCTTGATGGTGACTGGGGCCCTATGCGCTTGTCCCGAGGGGCCGTCCGCCTAGCGGAGCCCCCGACCCACGCCGACAAACGCATCGGAGAACAAGTAGAGAGGGGACCTCGTCCTCATGTCCGTACTCAAGTCCATCCAACGCGATATCGACGCCATCCGTGACCGCGATCCTGCCGCCCGCAGTGCGGTTGAGGTCATCCTGGCGTACCCCGGCTTCCACGCGCGGGAACTCCACCGCATCGCGCACGCGCTCCATCGCTGCGGCGTGCCGATCATCCCGCGCGTCATCTCCAACTTCAGCCGCTTCGCCACGGGCATCGAGATCCACCCCGGGGCGCAGATCGGCGAAGGTCTGTTCATCGACCACGGCATGGGCGTCGTCATCGGCGAGACCGCCGAGATCGGCGACGACTGCAACATCATGCAGGGCGTGACGCTCGGGGGCACGAGCATGCATCGCTCGAAGCGCCACCCGACGCTGCGCGATCACGTCACGGTCGGCGCCGGGGCGAAGCTGATCGGTGCGGTGGAGATCGGCGACAACGCGCGCATCGGCGCCGGCTCCGTTGTCGTCACGAACGTGCCGGAGAACGCGACCGTCGTCGGCGTGCCCGGACACGTCGTCTCGTACCACGATCCGGGGAGCGACACGATCACGAAGCTGCCGGACCCCGAGTGGGACCGCATCGACGCTCTGGAGCGCCACATCGAGCGCCTCGACCGCCGGATCCGCACGCTGCAGGAGCGACTGGAAGACCTCGGCACGCACGTCGCGGAGGCGAAGCCCGACGGCAACGAACCGCTGCATCTTCATCGAAGCCGCGACGACGCACCGGCGGGCGCCGCGGCGGCCGGTCTCCCGGACCGGGAGGCGACCGGCGGTTGATCAGGTTCACCAACACGCTCACGCGCCAGGCCGAGCCTTTCGAGCCCGCCGGCGATCCCGTGACGATGTACGTCTGCGGCATCACGCCGTACGACGAGTCGCACATCGGCCACGCCATGAGCTACATCGTCTTCGACGTGCTCAAGCGCTACCTGACCTGGCGCGGCTTCACGGTCAAGCACGTCCAGAACTTCACCGACATCGACGACCGCATCATCGAGCGCGCGAATCGCCTGAAGATCAGCACCGACGAGCTCGTCGAGCGCTTCATCCGTATGTACATGGACGACATGCACGACCTGAACGTGCTCGACGCGGACATCTACCCGCGCGCGACGCGCGAAGTGCCGGAGATGATCGAGATCATCGAGCGGCTGATCGAGAAGGGTTACGCCTACCCGGCCGCCTCCGAGCAGAGCGAGTGGTCCGACGTGTACTACCGCGTGTCGGCAAATCAGGACTACGGCAAGCTCTCGCACCGCACGCAGGACTCGCTGCTCGCAGGCGCCCGCGTCGAATCCGGCGAGCAGAAGGAGAACGCGGCTGACTTCGCGCTCTGGAAGGGCGCCAAGGCGGGTGAGCCGTCGTGGGACAGTCCGTGGGGCAAGGGGCGCCCCGGGTGGCACATCGAATGCTCCGCCATGTCGCTGAAGTACCTGGGCGAGCAGATCGACATCCATGGCGGCGGCGAAGACCTCGTCTTCCCGCATCACGAGAACGAGATCGCCCAGACGGAGGCCTTCACAGGAGCGGTCCCCTTCGTCCGCCTCTGGCTCCACAACGCCTGGGTGAAGATGGGCGAAGAGAAGATGAGCAAGTCGCTCGGCAACTTCATCACGATCCGCGATGGACTGAAGAAGGCCGGCGGCGATGGGCTTCGCCTCTGGGTGCTGACGTCGCACTACCGCAAGCCGCTCACCTTCAGCGAAGACACGCTCGACGCCGCGAAGGCCGGCGCCGACCGCTTGCGCACGGCCGCCCGCGCAGAGAGTGGCGAGGGTGATGGCGGCATCGACCTTGCCGCGTTCCGCGCGCGTTTCACGGCCGCGCTCGACGACGACCTCAACACGCCGCAGTCGCTCGCCGTGCTGTTCGACCTCGCGAAAGAGATCAACCGGGCGCGCGACGATGGGCGCGGCGTCGCTGCGGCACAGGCGCTGCTCATCGAACTGTCAGGCGTGCTCGGGCTTCGGCTCGAACACCGCGGTCAGGCCGTCGAGGCGTCGCCGTTCATCGACCTGCTGGTCCAGCTCCGGAACGAACTCCGCGCCGCCAAGCAGTGGCAGCTCGCCGACAACGTCCGCGACGGCCTCGCAGCCCTCAACGTCGTCCTCGAAGACGGCCCCCAGGGCACGTCCTGGAAGCCGGCCTGAGTCCATGCTCCCTACGCCACCGAGCGTTCCCACACAGTAGCGTTGTCCCCTGGGGTCGTGCACTCGTCTGCGCGTGGAGTTCGGCTGCGCACAACGTCAGGCGCGAGGCACTCTGTGTCGATAACCTACGCGGGCACAACCGCCAACCAATCGGAGAACGCGGTGAGTGCCTCGGTCCAGACATCCTCGCGGGTGCGGCCGCTGGACTTGCGGACCGAGAAGCCGTGGTCGGCGCCATCGAGCAGGTGCAGCCGGGCCGCAGCGAGCTTCTTGACGGCCGCGCGCAGCTCTTCGGGCGAGCCAAAGGCGTCGTTCGTTCCGGAGACGAACAGCGTCGGCCGCTTGATGAGCGGCAGGTGCTCCGTGCGGAGCCGATCGGGCTTGCCGGGCGGGTGCAGTGGGTAAGCGAAGAGCGCCAGTGCATCGACCGGCACGCCGGCGGCCACCACCATCGAGGCGATGCGCCCACCCATCGATCGGCCGCCGACGACCAGCCGCGTTTTTGGGTCGCGCGCCGCATCGATGACAGCGCGCCAGGTGGCTTCCAGGACGGGCGTGCGGTCAGAACTCTTGCGGCCGGCTTCCATGTACGGGAACTGGAAGCGGACGATCGTGACGCCGTTCGCCGCCACCTCGCGCGCCGCATACGCACCGAACGGATCATGAATGTTCGAGCCGGCCCCCGGCGCGTAGATGAACGTCCAGCGCGCGTCCTTCGCCCGCGAACGCATAGTGGTGACGACGGAGTCGCCGATGATCGTGATGCGCAGCGTTTGTTCGGGCATGCTGCTTCAGCCGCTGCCTACTGGTTCGCCGTGATACGTTGCGCGACGAGATCCGCGAGGGGCTGCAGTTCCTTGGTGGACGGATTCGTCAGCGGCGCGTAGGCCACGCCGACTGCGGCTGTGACGTTGCCCTTGAGGAAGGCGACGAGCACGATCTGGAGTTGCACGACGGTGCCGGCAGCGTTGATGTCTCCCGTCAGCGACGTCGCGAACGACCCATCGCCGACCGGCGGAAAGTCGACGGGTTTCACGACGACGGCGTCCGGATTGATGAAGACGGTGGCGAAGGCGCGGGCGAGCTCACCGGGCTTCTGAAAGCGCACAGCGCCCTCGGCGGCGCAGTCGGCGGCCCCGGCGGCGGTGGCGTAGACCGTGAGCTGCGAGAACGCCGCGACGATGGTGCCGCCGAGATAGGCTGAGACGGTGTCCCTAGGCCCGTTCGTGAGGAGCCGGCCGGCCAGGCGGCCGCATCGTTCGTTTGACGCTGCCGACGCAGGATCTGCCGCGGCCGCCTCAGCGTTGTTCGCCGGTTTGTCCATGGTGGTGATCCAGTCGGCGCCGACGTCGGCTGGTTTCAGCGACGCGTCGTCGAGGAGTGTCTTCGCTTGCGTCTCGGTGTAGGTCTTGGCGCCAGATGGCGGAGGCGCCGAACCGCTCGGAGTCGCCGCCGCCGGAACGGTGGCCACGCCTGAAGGGGATGTGCTGGCGACCGCCGTACCGCCCACCGTCGCGCCCGCCGTTGGCGTGGTCGCGCGCGGCGTTGCGGCAGCGGTCTTTGCCGGCGCCGTCGACTGCGGCGAAGCCGTCGCGGTGGCGTCCTTTTTGCTGCTGCCTCCGCATGCGGAGGCGATCAGCGCGCCTGCGGCCAGCGCGGATGCGGCGATGAAGATGCATCGGGGCACGTGACACCTCCGGAAGCAGACTGACTGTCTTTCAGTCTCCGTACGATCGGCTACAGCGCGCTCAGGGTCAAGGGCAGCGCTCGCAGGCGGTCGCCGTGACCGCAGGCGTCATTCGAACCAGATGTCGGTCTGCTCGCCGGCTGGGACGCCGAGGATGAGGACATCCATCTCCCCATCCGACGTGTGCCAGACGCCCGGCTTGATGACGACGAGGTCGCCCGCCGTGATCTCACGGATCTCGTCATCGAGCTTGATCGTGCCGCCGCCGCTGAGGACGTAGTAGAACTCCGTCATCTCGCGGTGGTAGTGATAGCGACTCTCGTGGATGCGCAGGTGCGAGACGTTGGCGACCGGCGTGTCCTCGTGCGTCACCAGCGTCTTTCGCCAGCCGCAGACGCCGCGCTCGGTCTCGATCTCGCCGAGCCGCCGGATGATGTAGCGTTCGCCACTGATGTTGGTCGCCATGTACTGCCTCCGTCGATCCTCTTGCGGTCCAGCGTTATCGGACGCGCGCCGTGAGCGGATGTGCGTACTCTTCGAATCGACCGGCGACGCCCGCCTCACCGGCGTACCCCTGGTGGATGTAGAGGCGATGCTTCAGCGTCCACGTCTCGCCTCGCTGGAGCGTGAGGGCGCCGTCGAAATAGGGCAGGTTCGTACCGAATGGGCCGTAGCCGCGGACGAACCATGCGTTCGGATGGTTGCGGTTCGACGGGTGGTCGAGCATGGCGATGCCGTAGACCTCCGGCTCCTGTCCGACGGCCCGAGTGAAAGGGCCGCTGCAATCGGCCCACTGTGCGCGCTGTGCGTGGCAGTTCGGCGAGCCAGCCGCGCCGGTTGAGAGCGATACGGTGCCGCCGTCCCACTCGTCGATGATGTCGGCGACGCGGATCAAGGGCAGCGCGTTCTCGTTCGTTGCGCCGAAGGTCACCGGCGCGTCGTGCGGCGTGAAGTCGGCCTCGATGTCCCAGAGCCGCATGCGACCCTTGAGGCGGTACATCCGGAAGCGGCGCACGTCGTCCAGGAGCACCTCGCCCGTAGGCGCCACCCACTGCGCGCGCTGCTGGAAGCCGCCCCACACGGGACCGGACTCGATCCAGTCGAACGCGCGGTGGACGACGCGTCCGTAGCCGGTGCCGACGTGCGGGCCGTAGCCCTGGTTCATGGCAGCCGGCTCGAGGTAGAAGTCGACGCCGTTGAGGTCGCCGCAGGCGTACCAGAGCGAGCGATGCCACGTGTGGTCCGGCGGCCCATCGTCGGTGATCGATTTGGGCTGCGAGCCGTCGGTCGACTCGACGCCCGAGCTGGGACGCCCGCTGGGGGCGACGTTCGGTGCGAAGTAGGGACGGTAGTTGGGGAGACCGTAGCGATAGATCGTCTGGAGGAGGCCTCCGTAGTACACGACGACGCGACCGTCCTCCTCCTGGTGGTCCAGATGCACGCCGCGCGACGCCTTCTCGCCGGCGGCCGGGCGCAGTTCGTAGGCCCGCGTTTCGCCCAAGGCGAGCGCGGACACGTACCACGAGATGCGCGTCTCGCCGGTGACGACGTCGGCCTGCGCGGGGACGACGTCGCCGGACGCGACATCGCGCATGTCCCAGCGTCCGCCCGCGTCGATGGCGGGCACGATGGCGGCGGCGAACGTGTTCCTACGGGGTGTTGGGGATGGGCCGATTTCGATGACGATGCTCACTGCGGCTCCTCCTTTCCCGAGCGTTCGCATGCAGGCAGGGCGGCTCCTTCGGGCGGGATCTTCGCGTAGAAGGGATCGTCGGGTGTGATGGGGAATGAGACGCGCTGCCCCGTCATCGCGGACTTGTAGATGCCGGTAATCAGCGACATCGAACGCCGGCACTCGTCGACGCTGACGAGTGGGGCACGACGCTCCACGATGGCACGGAGAAACTCGTTGACCATGTCGACGTGCAGGTGCTTCGGTGTCTCCGGGTACTGCCGGGCCGCCGCTTCGGCCGCCCGCGCGGCGCGTTCCGGGTCGGTGCTGGCGAAACGAAATGGTTCGCGCGTCGGATCGTAGGCTGATTCGGAGGAGACGGCCTGGAGATGTTCGCCGAAGATCTCCAGGCGGCTGCGATTGTCCTGCGCGTTGACGGTGACGATGATCTGGCCGATGGCGCCGCTTCGGAAGCGGATCGTGGCGAGCGACGTGTCCTCGACTTCGATGTCGAGCTTGAGGGTCTGCGCCTCCGCGATGAGCGATGCCGGTTCGCCCATCAGCCAGGCGAGCATGTCGATGCTGTGGATGCCCTGGCCCATCGTGACGCCGCCGCACTCCCGCTCCCAGGTGCCGCGCCACCAGACGTCGTAGTAGGCCTGGCCGCGCTGCCACAGTGTCTCGGACAGCCCGAATCGCAATCGGCCGAACTCTCCCGCGTCGATGAGCGCCTTCACCTGGCGCGCGCCCTGACCGACGCGGTGCTGGAAGACGCCGCAGAACATCGCGCTGCCCGCGCGCTCTGCTGCGGCGATCTCGTCGAGCCCGGCGAGCGTCGGTGACACCGGCTTTTCGCAGAGCACGTGCTTGCCGGCGCGCAACGCCGCGACGGACTGCTGGACGTGCAGGAATGGCGGCGTGCAGATGCTGACGGCATGCACGGCGGGGTCGGCCACCATCGCATCGAGGCTGGCGTAGACGCGCTCGATGCCATACGTGTCGGCCATGGTGCTCGCGCGCGCTTCGTCGACATCGGCGATGGCGACGGCCATCGCAAGATCGCGGTTGGTGCGGCTGCGATAGGCGAGCAGGTGGCTGTGCGCGATATCGCCCGCCCCTACGACGCCGATGCCGATCGTGCCGCCCATCACGCGCATCCTGAGGCAACGGTAGACATAGCGAGGCAGTATAGCCGTGCCGGCCCGTTCAGCGGCGTACGCGTTCTTCGCTGGCCGACGTTGTGATCGAAATTGGCTGTCCAGGCTGGCGGTCGTGCGCATCGGATACAGTGATCGCGAACCCGCACGCAGCGGACGCCGGGCGGGCACCAATGGCGCAGGAGGCAAAGCACATGATCTCGCGTCGCCACCGCCCAGTGTTCACACACCTGGCACTCGGGGCCCTGACGGCGGCCGCCCTGGCGGTTGCGTCGTGCACGCTCGTCGGGCAGGGCGACCTGCACGTGTCCAACGACCTGAGCGGCATCGGTGCGGACAACACGATCTTCCGGGCGTTCGCGCCGGACTCGGGCGATCCCTGGCCGCCCGCCGGATTCGTCAACGTGTCCGTGAGGGGCGATGACTTCGGCAGGCCGCCGTCGTACGGCATGAACGGCTATCTCTACCTGGCGCACACGGATCTGGCATGTCCGCAGTCGGAAGGTGCGCCAGAGGCGTTCACGCTCGGCGACGTCACCCTTGCGGGTATCGTCACCGTGGCCAACGGCAGTGTGAATCAGTTCGTCACGGTCCCGGACACCGCGGCGAACCGGCAGTCGCACTGGGCGCTGATGGAGATCAACGAGCTGGCGGATTTTCCCGGGCTGCACCTGCTCCACCGTTGCGGCGAAGTGACATGGACGGGGTCGCCGTCCTCGACGGCGGATCCCTGCACACTGCGCACGTCGCTCGAGGAGGCGGCCCTCACCAAGGGTGCGTTCTTCGCGCTGGACGCGGACACCATGTGGCGATTCTGCTATGGCGGCGCGGCGGCGGGCAGCAACGAGAAGCTCCTCTTTCGCAGCGACAACGGCGGCACGATCTGGGCGTTGATCAGCCGGACGACGCTGGGCAACCCGCCCGCCGAGGCGGGTGTAGGCGAACTGCCCAACGGCAACGGCGTGAGCGCCCTGTTCTTCCAGAATGCGAATAAGGGGTGGCTCGGGCTCAACAGCCCTGGACACAATCTGTTGCGGTCGACGGACGGCGGACACAACTGGGGAGAACTGCCTATCAGCGGGCTGGATCCGGGCGTACCGGTCCAGTCGATATCGTTCGCAGACGCCGCGCATGGCGCGCTCGTGACGCCCGATGGTACGTGGACGACCGCCGACGGCGGCGCCAACTGGGCGCAGGCGCCATAGGCGGCCGCTCGCCGCCCATCGTCAGGCCACGGAATGACCGTCCCGCCCCGCCGCGACGAGAGTGGCGCCGAGCCGATACGGCACTTCGATGATGACGACGTTGGGGCGGTCGAGCAGGGCCTTGCGCAACCGCTGCGCCGACTGGTTGTGCAGCATCCGCTGCCACGGCCAGCGGGTCCGGAACTCTGGCAATACCACCGTCACGTACCGACCCGGATCAACCCGGTCCAGAGCGTCGATGTAGGACACCACCGGCGAGACAAACGATCGGAACGGCGAGTCGATCAGCACCAGTGGCACGTCGAGGAACGCGGCCTGCCATCGATCCCGCAACCGGTGCCCGCTCTCCATGTCGTCCGTGATGTGCAAGGCCGTGACGCTGGTCGATACGGATCGGGCATATTCTACCGTTCGCACGACGGCCCGGCTCACTGAGTCCACGGGCACCAGCACGGCCTGTCGCTGCAGTGACGCGGTCTCAACCAGCACGTCCTCCGGCACCCAGAGCTCTCGTTCGACGGCGCTGTAATGCTTGTAGATCGTCCAGAGGAAGAATCCGAGCACCACGATCGCCACCATCGCGATCCATGCACCCTCCGCGAACTTCGTGCCTCCGATGACGATCGCCACCACACCCGTCGTGACGGCGCCGATGCCGTTGATGACGATGCTCGACTTCCACCCCGCATCCTTCAGCCGCAACCAGTGGATGATCATCCCACTCTGTGACAGCGTGAACGACAGGAACACGCCGAATGCGTACAACGGGATCAGCCGGTTCACGCTCGCGTCGAAGACGATGAGCAGCGCGATCGAAGCGCCGCCCAGCACCAGGATGCCGTTCGTGAACGCCAGCCTGTCGCCGCGAAAGAGGAACTGGTGCGGCAGAAATCGATCGCGCGCCAGGATCGAGCTCAGCCGCGGGAAGTCCGCATAGGCGGTGTTCGCCGCCAGGAACAAGATGAGGGCCGTGAACGCCTGGATCGTGTAGAAGATGATGTTGTCGCCGAACACCGTCTGGGCAATCTGCGCCGGCGCCGATATCTCGTCCGAATGCTGCACTTCGAGCATGTTCGCCAGCACGGTGATCCCGAGGAACAGCACGCCGAGGATGATCGCCATCCACATCAGCGTGGCCGCCGCATTTTTCGGCTCGGGCTTCTTGAACGCCGGAATACCGTTCGAGATCGCTTCGACGCCCGTCAGTGCCGCCGATCCTGACGAGAACGCCCGCATGATCAAGAACCAGCTGACGCCTGCTGTCCCCGCTTCATGCCAGCCTGATGACGGCTCCGTCGCCGCCAGGTCCGGGTCCAGCAGCAATCGCACGAACCCGCCGACCAGCAGCACAACGAACGCGATCACGAAGCCGTATGTCGGTATTGCGAAGATCGTGCCGGACTCCCGAATGCCGCGCAGGTTGAGCAGCGTGACGATCAGCGTCGCCAGCACGGCGATCGGCACGCGCACCGAATCCAGCTCCGGATATGCCGAGACGACCGCCACCACACCGGCGGCGATCGATACCGCCACCGTCAGGATGTAGCCGACGGACAAGCCGGCGGCGGCGGTGAGCCCGGCGACGTCGCCCAGGTTGTCGCGTGCGACGATGTAGGCGCCGCCGCCGCTCGGATAGGCGCGGATCGTCTGTCGGTAGGAGAAGGTCACGACCGCGAGCAATGCACAGATCGCCACGGCGATGGCGATAGAGTGCGTCAACGCGCCGGTCCCGGCAGCGACGAGTACGAGCAGGATCTCGTCGGTGGCGTACGCGCTCGAGGAGAGCGCGTCGGACGAGAACACCGCGAGCGCTTTGACCTTGGACAGTCGCTGATGGTCCGCGTCCTCCGACGAGATCGGCGCGCCAACGGCGACCTTCCGGATCGAGCGCCAGATCGACTCGCCGCGACTGCGCGGCGCCGTCGCCCGGGCGGTCGCGCGGAACGTGCCCTCGTCGCTCCCCCGCTCGAAGTGGCGCTCCGCCGAGCGCACGCGGCGCGCGAATCGTGAGCCCGGCTTCGTACCGTGGACGATCTCCGTGCCTTCTACGTTAGGGAGACCGGTGGCTCGCGATACCCGAATGCGGGTTGGCTCCGGCGCCGGGGGAGCTGATGGCGCTTCCCCGGTCTGCGGAGCACGCGTGGCGTCGTCGCCCGTGTGATCGTCGGGGGGTTCGTTTGAAGAACGGTTCGTCACACGGGAAGTATTGCTCAGCGCCGCTGTCGAGGCGAATCGCGGCCGTCAGGCGCAACACTCAATTTGCTACCATGCGTCTACATGAACGCCACACGAACTCCTGAGGTGCGCCGAGCCCGCGGTCCATCGCCGCGGGGCGCCATCGACCGCCTGCCGTTTCCCCGATAGGCAGGCTAATCCGCCCGTATCTATACTTGGCGGGCAAGTCCAGGAGATCCGCTTCCATGCCGAAGCTCGAACTGTACGATACGACTCTCCGCGACGGCGCCCAGATGGAGGGCATGTCGCTCTCCGTCGAGGACAAGCTGAAGATCGCGCGCAAGCTGGATGAACTGGGTGTGCACTACATCGAGGGTGGCTGGCCGGGCAGCAATCCCAAGGACGCCGAGTTCTTCGTGCGCGCTCAGTCGCTGAACCTCCAGCACGCACGCCTCGCCGCCTTCGGGTCGACGCGAAAGGCCGGCGGCGAGGCGGCGAACGACGCCAACCTCCGTGCGCTGCTCGATGCGCGCACGCCGGTCGTCACGCTCGTCGGCAAGACCAGCGACCTGCACGTACGCGAGGTGCTCGAGACGTCGCTCGAGGAGAACCTCGCGATGATCGCCGACTCTGTCCGTTATGTGGCCGAGAACAGCCGCACCGTGTTCTTCGACGCCGAGCACTTCTTCGACGGCTTCTACTCCGACCGCGGCTACGCGGTGGGCTGCCTGAAGGCGGCGGCGAGCGCGGGCGCTGCGTGCCTCGTCCTCTGCGACACTAACGGCGGCATGACCACGCAGCAACTCGTCGATGCCATCCGCGCCGTGCGAGCCGAGGTGGATGCTCCGCTCGGCATTCACACGCACAACGACGCCGACCTCGCCGTCGCCAACACACTCGCCGCCGTCGATGAGGGCGTCGTACAGGTGCAGGCTTGCGTCAACGGCTACGGCGAGCGTTGTGGCAACGCGAATCTGATGAGCATCATCGCCAACCTCAAGCTCAAGCTTGGGATCGATGTCGTCTCGGCCGAGCAGCTCGGTATGCTCACCGGCGTCAGCCACTACGTCAGCGAGATCGTCAACCTCGTGCCGAACCCGTACCAGCCGTATGTCGGGTCGAGCGCCTTCACACACAAGGGCGGCCTGCACGTCGCGGCGGTCCTCAAGACCGACGTCAGCTACCAGCACGTACCGCCAGAGTCCGTCGGCAACTCGCGCCGTCTGCTCGTCTCCGAGCTGGGCGGGAGCAGCGGCATCCAACAGAAGCTGAAGGAGCGCGGCATTGAGTTTGAGCTGTCGCGTCAGGAAGCGCGCGCTCTCCAGGAGATGGTGAACGCACAGGAGGCCAAGGGCTATGCCTTTGAAAGCGCGGAGGCCTCCTTCGAGATGCTCGTGCGCCGCGCCCGTCCGGGCTACGTGCCGCCGTTCGAGCTGGACGACTACTGGATCATCGAGCGCCGCGCAGCCGCGAACGCCGCCCACGACCGCGAGATGCAGGCCGAAGCGATGGCGAAAGTGCGCATCGGCGGCGAACTGCGCCAGACGGCCGCGGATGGCAACGGGCCCGTGAATGCGCTCGATGCCGCCGTCCGCAAGGCACTCGTGGAGTTCTTCCCGACGATTTACGCCGTCAAGCTCGTCGACTTCAAGGTCCGCATCATCGACAGCGCTGCCGGAACCAGCGCCGCTGTCCGCGTCCTCATCGAGTCGACCGATGGCGAGCGCTTCTGGAACACCGTGGGCGCCAGCACCGACATCATCGAGGCATCCTGGCTCGCGCTGGCGGACTCGCTCGAGTACTTCCTAGCGAAGCGGGCGGGCTGGCTGCCCGGGTAATGCGCGGCGGCTCTTGCCGAGCCCCGCTCACTCCCCGATCGGCGCCGCTCCCATCGTCGCGAGGATAGTCGCCGTTGGCGGCATGCCGCGCTGATAGAACCGCACGACGCCGTCGCGGTCGATGCCCACGACCGTACGGTTCACCAGCGTGATGATGGGCACCGGCATCAGGGCGTCATAGGCGCGTGCCACCTTGCCCCCGTTGTCCAGCAGGAGCGGCGTCTTGAGCCCGTGCTTCTCAGAGAATTTCTTGTGATTCGATGCGGTGCCGGGGTTCACGCCGAACGCTTTGACCCCCGCCGCCACGTACTTGTCGTAATCGTCGCGGGCCGTACACAGCTGTCTGGTGCAGCCGGGCGTGTTGTCCCCCGGGTAGAACATCAACACGACGGAGGACGTCCCGCGGAAGTCCGCCAGCTTCACGGAGTTGCCAAGTTCGTCTTCCAGCTCGAAGTCCGGCGCCGCCTGTCCGATGGCAATCATACTCCGCTCCTGTGCTAGCGTCGGTCTGAGGTGAGTGCGAGTATTGTACGCCCGCGCCGAGGTCGTTTTGATGCCTGCGACCCGTCCATCCGCCGAGGGCGTGCGACGCGCTGCCCCCGTGTCCGAGCATCAGGTTGAGGCAAATGGCCAGATAAACACATAAAATACTTCGGAAACCTCTTCACTTACTCGAGATCGCTCTTTACAATGGCCCTCGGACTCGAGAACGAATTCACAGGAGCGCCACCATGACCTACGTCATCACCGAAGCCTGCATCGGCACCAAGGACCGCTCTTGCGTCGATGTCTGCCCCGTCGACTGCATCCATGACGAGGGCGACGACGACAAGATCCTGTACATCGACCCCGACGAGTGCATCGATTGCGGCGCGTGCGAGCCCGCCTGCCCCGTCAACTCCATCTTCGCGGAGGACGACGTGCCAGACAACATGAAGGCGTACACCGAGATCAACGCGCTCTGGTTCAAGGACAAGCCGGGCGCGCGCGGCAAGGTTGACGCCATCGCGCCCGCGTAGCGGCCATCACGATGCGTGGCAGGCCCGGACACCGCGTCCGGGCCCGTTCGCGCCTACGCACGGCGCGCATCGGCGCGGACCGCCGGCGGGTGGCCGTTTGCCAGTCGCGTCCCCATCTGTCGGCCGTGGCGCTCTGACCAGGCGCCCGTCGTCGGACGCGGCGAAACGCGGTTAGCGTCTCGTCAGAGCATCGGCGTACGATGCCAACATAGGGTCTGCGACGGATTTGCCCTCGCTGTCGCCGGCCCTGGTTGGCGGCGGGGTTGGCGCCGTCACGTTTGCGTGGCGACGCCGCCCTCCGCTGTCGTGTGCGCCGGTGGGCGTGACGGTGCCGCGCGCTATGTGGTGCGTGCGCTCGAGACGCCTGCGCCGCTGCGTCCGCTGCCAGGCGATCGAAGCCTCGACTGCGAGGATCACGAGACCTGACCAGACGACGACATCGCCCGGACTCGCGATGAGTCCGCCGCGGCCGACGTGCACGGTGATGCTGTCACCGAGCCCCAGGAAGCGCCCGCCGCCGCCCTGCTCGACCAGCACGTCTTTCGACCCCGAGATCCACGCACCTGTCTCGTAGGCGGATGCCCGCTCGCGCCCCAGCGCGGCCACGAGCGCGCTGCGCTCCATGGGCATCAGGCCACCGTTCGCGACGATCACGCAGAGGTTTGCTGCCAGGCCGACGAAGATGACCCAGACGCCGATCCGCGCACGATGCACCCAAAGGGCGGCGGGCGCCACGCCTATCGTGGCAGGTACGACGACGCGCACCGGCCACTCGGAGGAGGCGAAGCGCACAACGCTGTACTGCAGCAGCACGAGGCAGAGGGCCAGTACGGCGCTCGCGGCCACCTTGTTGCGTCGGATCACGAACCCCGGCCTCCCATACGGCCCCGCGCTCCGGGTACGGCGCCGTCCTGCAGGAGTATCGACAGCCGGGCGGCCCGATCTGCAACGGCATGGGCGCCTTTAGGGGAGTGGTGGTGCGCGTACGGGAGGTGGCACAGCTGCAGGCGGCGATTGTGTGCCGGCGCGGGCGAGCGGTGTCTCCGGCCAAGGACAGAGCGTGCCAACAACCAGAGCGTGCCGGGGCGTTGTCCGCTCCAGATGCCTGTGATAGGATTCGCTGCCGGATAGCGTAGAAATTCACAAAGTCTTGGCCACCCGGAGAACAGGCCGATGATCGAGCAGTTTGGACGGGGTGGATTCCTCCTCGTCTTCGCCGTCATCTTCCCGCTCATCCCGATCGTTGCGTCGGTGGCGCTGGGTGTCTTCAAGATTCGTCCCAGCGCGCCCGATCCCATCAAGCAGTCCGTCTACGAGTGTGGGATGGTGCCGATCGGCGATGCGCACGTCCGCTACAACGTCCGCTACTACTTGTTCGGGCTTCTCTTCGTGGTATTCGATGTGGAGGCCGTGTTCCTCTACCCCTGGGCGGTCGCCTATCGGCAACTGGGCGTGTACGCCTTCGTCGAGGCGATGATCTTCATCGCCATTCTCGTCGTGGGCTTCGCCTATGCCTGGCGCAAGCGCGCGCTGGAGTGGCTGTAGTGCCACACGCCGTGACTCTCACTCTGCCCGGGCCGCAGGTGGCCGAACGCGTCCGCGCCGCAGCCCCACATGCCGTCCGTGACACCACGCCGGGCTACGTCGTGCTTGAACCGGCGAGCGCATTCGAGGCGATGCGCATCATCCGCGATGACGAGCAGCTCGACGGCAAGTTCCTCGTGCAGATGTGCAGCGTCGATATGGTCTCGCGCATCGACGTCGTCTACCACTTCGCCTCGCTGGCGCAGAATCACATCTTCGAAGTCAAGATCCCGGCCGACCACGAGCACCCGGAGGCGCCATCAATCAGCCCGCTCTGGGCCGGCGCCATCCTGCAGGAGCGGGAGATCTACGACCTGATGGGCGTCAAGTTCCCTGGGCATCCCGAGCTGACGCGCCTCTTCCTGTGGGACGCGTTTCCGGGCCATCCCCTGCGAAAAGATTTCCTGTCCATGCCCGGCGGCCGCAAATCGGGCCTCAGTCAGTTTCCGAAGCAGGTGGCGGGCGAAACGGGACAAGAGTTCCGTCCGGCTGCCCCGGGCACGGGCGAATAAGCGAACCAGGAACGGGAGCTCCTCTCTTTGCCCCTTGCGGGACACGGGAGCGAAGGGTCAGATGCCGATCAAGTCCGCGCCGGTCGAAGTCAACATCGGGCCGCAGCACCCGAGCACGCACGGCGTCTTCCGTATGGTTGCGAAGATCGATGGCGAACGCATTGTCGATGTGAAGATGGTCGTGGGCTACCTCCACCGCAGCATGGAGAAGCTCGCCGAAGAGCGCACGTTCACGCAGAACATCCCCTTCACGGACCGCATGGACTACCTCGCCGCGATGTCCGGCAACCTGGGCTATTGCCTCTCCGTCGAGAAGCTCGCAGGCATCGAGCCGCCGGCGCGCGCGCAGTACCTGCGCGTGATCTTCGCCGAACTTCAACGCGTCGCCAGCCACTGCATGGCGACAGGGGCATTCATCAACGACTGCGGCGCCTGGCAAACCCCGGTCATGCACTGCTTCCGCGACCGCGAGAAGGTGCTGGACCTCTTCGAGATGACCTGCGGCGCCCGCCTCACAACGAACTACATGCGCATCGGCGGCGTCGCGTTCGACATCCCGGACGAGTTTCTCCCGGCGCTGAACCGCCTCGTCAACGACGACCTGCCGTTCCGCTTCGAGGAGTACGAGCAGATGCTCGTCGGCAATGAGATCATCATGATGCGCGCGCGCGATGTGGGTGTGCTCACGCCGGAGATGGCGATCAACGCCTCGCTCAGCGGACCGATGCTACGGAGCGCCGGCATCGCCTGGGATCTGCGCAAGGCGGACCCGTACTGCGGCTACGAACGCTTCGCGTTCGATATCCCCGTCGGCTACAACGGCGATTCCTATGACCGCATGTGCATCCGTATCGAGGAGATGAAGCAGAGCCTTCGCATCATCCGGCAGGCAGTGCACGACCTGCCAGGCGGGCCGCACAAGACCGACGTGCCGCTGGCCATGCGCCCGCCCCCTGGTGAGGTCTACACTCGCGTGGAATCCCCGAAGGGCGAACTCGGCTTCTACGTCGTCAGCGATGGCGGCCCCGCACCGTACCGCTGGCACGTCCGCGCCCCTTCGCTGATCAATCTCAGCGTCCTGCGAGAGATGACGGTCGGTGCGAGCATCGCCGACGCCATCGTGACGCTCGGCAGCATCGACATCAACGTCGGAGAGCTGGACCGATGATGCTGCTGCCGCTGCTGACGATCGTCACCGACCACTGGTGGGACATCCGCGACCTCTCGAACCTCAGCGGCGCAGTCCTCGACATCATCGATGATATCGGCGGGCCGGCATGGCTGATCTACGTCGTCTCGGCGCTGCTGGGCACGATCGGCATCGTCAGCTTCATCGGCGGCGTGGCGATCATCAACGTCTGGGTGGAGCGCCGCGTCATCGGCCGCATCCAGTCGCGCCTCGGCCCGAATCGGCTCGGCCCCTTCGGCCTGCTCCAGCCCATCGCCGATGCGATCAAGCTCATGCAAAAGGAAGTCCTTCAGCCGGCCACCGCATCCGGCGTCATCTTCACGCTGGCGCCGATCATGTTCACGGTGCCGGGGATCGCCCTGATGGCGGTGCTGCCGTGGGGGCGCAACATGTCGCTCGCCGAGGTCGATGTCGGCGTCCTCTACATCCTGGGCATGTCCTCGCTCGGCGCGCTCGCCGTCTTCATGGCGGGCTACGCCTCCAACAACAAGTACGCGCTCTTCGGGTCGATGCGCGTGATCGCGATGCTCGTCAGCTATGAGATCCCGATCGTGCTCGCGCTGCTTGGCATCGTGCTCTTTACGGGCACGATGAACCCGCAGGGCATCGTCCTGTTCCAGGAGCACTACTGGTCGCTGATGATCCTGCTCCAGCCGCTGGCGTTCATCATCTACTTCTTCTCAGTCTCGGCCGAACTGAACCGCACGCCGGCGGACATTGCCGAGGCTGAGTCGGAGATCGTAGGCGGCTATCACACCGAGTACTCCGGCATGAAGTTCGGCCTGTTCTATGCGGCCGAGCTGATCAACGCGGTAGCGGTCTGCGCGATCATCTCGACGCTCTTCCTGGGTGGCTGGTGGGCGTACAAGCTGGACGAGATCGTCCCTGGCTGGATGATCTACATCGGCAAGATCTACACCGTCTACTTCCTGTTTGTCTGGACGCGCGGCACGCTGCCCCGCTTCCGTATCGACCAACTGCTGGCCTTCGCCTGGAAGTGGCTAACGCCGATGGCCATCCTGAACATCGTGATGGTCGCCGCCGAAGTGACCATCTGGGAGGAGAGTGGGCTCAGTGCTGGCGTTGTGCTCCCGATCTACATGGCGGTCAACACCGTCTTCGCGGGCGTGATCATCGTCGCTTTCGTGCGGATCTTCGCCCCGAAGTTCGAGCGCTTCCCCAAGACGCTCCGTTTCTACGCGCACATCGATGTGCCGTCGTTGCCCGCGGTCGCGGCGGATGCGCCGAAGGTGACGGCGTGATCGAGGATACGGGCATCGTCGTGGCGTTCTGGGTGCTTGCCGTCACGACCGTCGGCTGCGCGCTGATGGTCGCCGCCGTGCGCGAGCTGATCCAGGCGGTGATCTTCCTCGCGCTCACGTTCGTCGGCGTCGCAGGCATCTACATCGTGCTCTCCGCCGACTTCGTCGCCGTCGCCCAGGTGCTGATCTATGCGGGCGCTATCGCTGTGCTGATGACGTTCGCGGTCATGCTCACCCCCGCCGCCGACCGCAAGAACTCCGAGACGGCGTTCCAGGGCCCGGCCGCCATCCTCGCCGGACTCGTGCTCGCCATCGTCGTCTTCGTCATCTACGACACCGACTGGCGCATCGCCGACCGCGGCGCCTTCCCGGCTACCGCCGCTTCGCTCGGCGAAGCCTTCCTCAAGCCGTACGTCGTGCCGTTTGAGGTTGCGTCCGTGCTGCTGATGACGGCGATGGTCGGCGCAATCGTCCTCACGAAGGAAGACGAGGGCGCCGATGCCTGAGTTGCTGCTCGCGGCGGTGAAGCTTGAGCAAGTGCTCGTGCTGGGCGCGGTCCTTTTCGCGATCGGTCTGTATCTCGCGCTATCGAAGCGCAACGCCATCGGCATCCTCATGGGCGTCGAGCTGATGCTAAATGCCGTCAACGTGACGCTGCTCGCTTTCTCGCGCTTCGTCGTTTCTCCGCGGCCGCTGGATGGTCACGTGTTCGCCGTCTTCGTGATCACGGTGGCCGCCGCAGAGGCGGCCGTAGCGCTGGCGCTGGCGGTCGCTGTCTACAAGCACCGTGAAACAGTAAACATCGACGAGCTCGATCTGCTGAGATGGTGATCTAGCGATTGGTGTCTGGTGATTTGTGGCTGGTGAACGAAATCCACCAATCACCAATCACCAATCACCAGGAGACCAACCAGGAATGTGGTCCAAGCTGATCGACGTGAACAACGGGTATGCCGCGGAGGTGTGGAAGGAGCTCTTCGACGCTGAAGGCATCTCGAACCGCGTCGTCCCGCCGCTCAACAGCGACGCGCCGATGTCGCAGGCACGCGAGATCTGGGTGCCGGACAGCAAGACGCATGTAGCGCAGGAGATCATGCGCAAGATCTAGTCATTGGAAGTTGGAGGTTGGAGGTTAGGAAAGTTCTTGGATGTTGAGCGCGCCTTGCGATGCGGCGCTTCCACCTCCAAGCTCTGACCTCCAGGAGACTGAATGCTGCTGCCGACGGTACCCGAGGGTGTAGTCTGGGCGATCCTGCTGCTGCCGATCGCCTCGCTCCTCGTCATCTCGTTCGTCACGAAGCCATATCCCAGACTCTCGGGCTACGTGACGATTGCGGCGATCGGCACGGCGTTTCTGTTTGCGCTGTGGACGCTCGACAGCGTGATCGAGAGCGACGGGCACGCGCTTGCCTTCGGCTCGTACCAGTGGCTCGACATCAGCACGGCGAACCCCGTGCTCCGCCAGCTCGGCGGACCGAATCTCAGCATCGATCTCGCGCTCCGCGTAGACGGCCTCAGCGCCATCATGCTGGTCGTGGTCACCTCGGTGTCGCTGCTCGTGCAGGTGTACTCGCAGGGATACATGGAGGGCGATAGCGGCTACTCGCGCTACTTCGCCTGGATGTCGCTCTTTACGGCCGCCATGCTCGGCCTCCTGATGATGGACAGCCTCCTGATGGTGTACGTCTTCTGGGAGCTCGTGGGCCTTGGCTCGTATCTGCTCATCGGCTTCTGGTTCCAGAAGAAGTCGGCGGCCGACGCCGCGAAGAAGGCGTTCCTCACGACGCGTCTCGGCGACATCGGCTTTCTGCTGGCGATCCTGCTGATCTGGACGAAGACCAACACGTTCAACATACCGCTCATCCAGGAATTGGCGCAGCACGGCCAGCTCAGCGAGGGCGTCCTGACGCTCTTCGCACTGGGCGTCTTCGCCGGCGCGGTCGGCAAGTCCGCGCAGTTCCCCCTCCACGTCTGGCTCCCCGACGCTATGGAGGGTCCGACCCCGGTCTCGGCGTTGATCCACGCCGCGACGATGGTCGCCGCGGGTGTCTATCTCGTCGCGCGCATGTACCCGGTGTTCCAGGTGTCCGAGGAGGCGCTCAAGACGGTCGCCTACGTCGGCGGCTTCACGGCGATCTTCGCGGCATCGATGGGCATCGTCGTCAGCGACATCAAGCGGGTGCTCGCCTACTCTACGATCAGCCAGCTCGGATACATGATGCTCGCACTCGGCACCGGCGGCTACATCGCGGCGATCTTCCACTTGTTCACGCACGCCTTCTTCAAGGCGCTTCTCTTCCTCGGCGCCGGCTCCGTCAACCACGCCAGCGGCACCTTCGACATGCGCAAGATGGGCGGCCTCCGCAAATATATGCCCATCACTTACGCCACGTTCGCGATCGGGTCGCTCAGCCTCGCCGGCGTTGTGCCATTCGCCGGTTTCTGGTCGAAGGACGAGATCCTCGGGGCAGCCTGGAAATACGACAAGGTCCTCTTCGCCCTGGCGATGGCCGTCGTCTTCATGACGGCGTTTTACTCGTTCCGGGCGATCTTCCTCACGTTCCACGGCGATTACAAGGGCGGCGAGCCACCCGAACACGGTTCGCACGACGCCCCCGCCGAAGCGCCGCACGAATCGCCGTGGGTGATGGCGCTGCCGCTCCTCATCCTCGCCGTCCCGGCGACGCTCGCCGGCTTCGTCAACTTCCCGTCGCACGGTACAGAGGCACTCGCGCACCTCCTCGAAGGCGCGCTCCCGGAATCGTCCGCGGAGGCGCTCCACCACCAGACCTTCAACTGGGCCATCGCCATCTCGTCGTCGGCGCTCGCGCTCGCCGGCATCGGCCTCGCCTACGCCGTCTATCAGGCGAAGGCCATCTCCGCCCCGTCGCTGCAGAAGATGTGGGGCCCCGTCCACACACTCGTCGGCCGCAAGTACTACATGGACGACCTTTACGAAGGGCTGATCGTACGCGAGGGCCTCTACAACTTCGTGACGCGCATCGGTCAGTGGGTCGACACCCACATCATCGACGGCGCGGTCAACGGGTCCGCCACACTTGCACGCCGCACGGGGGATGCACTCCGCTGGGTGCAATCGGGATCCGTGCAGGCGTACGGCACCGTGGGATTCGCAGGCCTCGTCGCCGCTTCGTTCCTGATGCTCGTGCTGTTGGAGAGATAGGCGATGAACGGACTGCTCGTCTTCACCGTCTTCTTCCCCGCCGTCGCCGCAGGCGTCGTCATGTTCACCGTGCCCCGCGAGAGCGAGGATCAGGCGAAGTGGCTCGCCCTCATGGCCACACTGACCTCGCTCGCCGGCTCCGTGATGCTGCTCGTCGCGTTCGATCGTCATCCGGGCGAGGCCGTCGGCGATCCCTTTCAGTTCGAGTCGACCGCCACCTGGATCGATGCCGCGAAGGCGGGCTTCGACGTCCAGTTCCACATGGGAGTCGATGGTCTGGGCATCACCATGGTGCTCCTGACGACGTTCCTCTTCGTCATTGCGACGATGATCTCCTTCGGCGTCAAGCTCCGAACGAAGGAGTACTTCATCTGGATCCTTGCGCTGGAGACCGGCGTGCTCGGCGTGTTCACATCGCTCGACCTGATCATGTTCTTCCTGTTCTGGGAGGTCGAACTGCTGCCGATGTACATGCTCATCTCGGTCTGGGGCAGCGGGCGTAAAGAGTACTCGGCGATGAAGTTCCTGCTCTACACCATCGCCGGCTCCGCGTTCATGCTCGTCGGCTTCCTCGTGATGGGATTGAGCGCCGAGCCTGTGCACACCTTCGATATGGTGCGCCTGCAGCAGAGCACGATCGGATCAGGGCTGCTGCCGCTCTGGATGATCTTCGGGTTCATCTTCATCGCCTTTGCCGTGAAGCTGCCGATGTTTCCTTTTCACACCTGGCTACCCGATGCGCACACCGATGCGCCGACCGCCGTCTCCGTGATCCTGGCCGGCGTCCTGCTCAAGATGGGCGGCTACGGCATGCTCCGCATCCTCGTCACGCTGATGCCGAAGACCGCGAAGGATTACGGCATCTGGTTGGCCACGCTCGCGGCCATCAGCGTGATCTACGGCGCCATCCTGACGATCCGCCAGAAGGATCTGAAGCGCCTCGTCGCCTACTCGTCCGTCAGCCATATGGGCTACGTGCTGCTCGGCATCTCCGCGCTCGGGCACGTCAGCCTCAACGGAGCCGCGCTCCAGATGTTCACCCACGGCACGATCACGGGTCTTCTGTTCGTGATGGTCGGCATCATCTACGACCGGGCCCATACCCGTGATATTGATCAGCTCAGCGGCCTCGCGCATACGATGCCCTTCGCTGCCACCACGCTCGTCATCGCCGGCCTCGCCGCGCTCGGCCTGCCCGCGCTCTCGGGCTTCGTCGCCGAACTGCTCGTCTTCCTCGGCAGCTTCGACACGTACATGGCGCCTACCATCATCGCCGTCATCGGCATTCTGCTCTCGGCCGGTTACATCACGTGGATGATCCAGCGCGTCCTCTTCGGCGAGAAGAACGAGAGGTGGGCGCGGCTGCCAGACGCCGATCAGTGGTGGGAGCAGGTGCCCATGGCGGCGCTCGTGATCGTCATCGTCGGCGTGGGCGTATACCCGTCGCTGGTGATTGACGTACTCGATACCGGCATGATCAACATCGTGAAGGTGTTGGGCTGATGATCGCTGACCTGAACCGGCTCGGCCCCGTGCTCGTGGTGATGCTTACGGCGGGCGTGATCCTCATCGTCGATCTCATGACCCCGCGCGAGAAGAAGCGCGCGCTCGCCGGCGTTGCCGTCGCCGGCCTCGCCGGCTCCGCGCTCTGGCTGGTCGTGCTCATTCTGCGTGACCGCCAGGCGTCCTTCTTCAGTGATACGATGGTGCTCGACAACTTCAGCATCTTCTTCACGTTCATGTTCATCGGCGTCAGCGGCGCCGTAATCCTGTCGTCGCTCGACTACACGGAGAAGTTCGAGGAGCGACAAGGCGAGTTCTTCGCGCTGATCCTCATCGCCACTTCGGGCATGATGCTGCTCGCCGGCGCCCGCGACCTCGTCACCATCTTTGTCGCGCTGGAGCTCACGAGCATCACGCAGTTCATCCTCGCCGGCTACCTGCGCGATGACCGGGGAAGCGAGGCCGCGCTGAAATATCTGCTGCTCGGCGCCGTCTCGTCGGCGGTGATCCTGTACGGGATGGCCTTTCTGTTCGGCCTTTCGGGCACGACGCATCTCGTCAGCACCGACGGTTCGCCCAGCATCGCCAGCACGATTGCCGGCGGCGACGGCGGCATGCGCTCCGCGCTCATCGTCAGCATGGTGTTCCTGGCAGCGGGCTTCGGCTTCAAGATGGCCATCGTGCCGTTCCAGATGTGGGCGCCCGATGTATACGAGGGCTCGCCGGCGCCGGTCGCCGCGTTTCTCTCCGTCGGCAGCAAGGCGGCGGCGTTCGCCGTCGTCCTGCGCATCTTCTACGAGGGCTTCGGGCCGCACACGTTCGTTGGGGACGACTGGAAGCATCTCTTCGCGGTGCTCGCTGCCGTTACGATGACCGTTGGCAACGTCATGGCGCTGCGGCAGACCAACATCCGCCGCATGCTGGGTTACAGCTCCGTCGCCCAGGCCGGGAACTTCCTCGTCGGTGTCGCCGCCATCGCCAGCACCACAGACGGCAGCTCGCAACTCGGAGCGAGTGGCGTCGTCTTCTTCCTCGGCACCTACGCCTTCACGAACCTCGGCGCGTTTATCGCCGTTATCGCCATCTCTGCCCGCACGAATAGCGACGAGATCACCGACTACGCCGGCATGGGACGCCGCGCACCCGTACCGGCCGCCGTCCTTGCGATCTGCTTGCTCTCGCTCACCGGGCTGCCGCCGACGGCCGGCTTCTTCGCGAAGATCTATGTGTTCAACGCCGCAGTGCAGGCCGACCTCGTCTGGCTCGTCATCGTCGGTGTCCTGAACACCGTGCTGTCGGCGTTCTACTACCTCGGCGTCGCGCGGCAGATGTACCTCACGGACGCGGAAGGCGAGACCGAGATCGCGGCACCTCTCATCACGCAGGGATTGCTCATCGTCGCCGCGGCGGGCGTCGTCGGTATCGGCGTCTACCCCATGCCCCTTATCGACGCCGCCCAGCGCGCCGTCAACGTCTTCGCCTGATAGCCATCATCACTGGCGACGGACGACGGCCGGTAACTACCGGCGACAACCGGGAACTAATGATGTTGCGCACCACCGAGGATCGCGTCCTCGTGACGGCGCATCAGTTCCGCGTCCGAAGCATCCTCGTGGTCGTACCCCAGGAGGTGCAGGACGCCGTGCACCAGTAAGTGCGCCACCTCCTCCTGCAGCGAGACCGCGTACTGCATAGCCTGTCGCCGCGCCGTGTCGATCGAGATGATCACATCGCCCAGGTGCGGCGCTGTGCCCTCCGGCTGCGCAAACGGCTCGCCCTCGCTCTGCGAGAACGAAAGCACGTCGGTCGCCTCGTCGGTCGCGCGGTAGGTTTTATTCAGTTCGTGCACCGTCGGGTCGTCGGCGAGCAGCACGCTCAGCTCCGACGGCGTCGCGACGCCTTCGATTGCTAACGCATGCGCCGCGAGCCGCTCCAGTGCGCGTTCGTCGAGCCCCGCGATGTCCGTTTCGTGCTCAAGTTCAATCATGTACCGCATGAGCGATCAGGCTTTCTCGAACGGCGCCGCCCCTCACAGGGTGAAGGCGCTGGAGGTCCTGTACATCACTGTACTCCCTCGGCCCCGGGACGCGTGGCTTCGTGGAGGAAGATTCACGTTTTCGCGGCGCTGCCAGGCTTAGCCGCGACGAAGCCCCGCCTCGCGTTTTCCATCAACCCGATCGATAATCACACATCGCAGCCTGAAGGAGCCAATCCATGACCGACGACGTTCCCTCCGAAGCCTGGGTCAACATTCCCAGCAGCGAAGCTCTCGCCGCATCGCGACCCGCCGCGTCCCCCGGTGCGCGACACCCGTACGACTTCGGCTTCCTGCCGGCGATGGCGCGCCTCGTCATCGCTCACCCACGCATCGGGGCACAGTTCGCCGCCCTCTTCCAGCAGGTGATGTTCGCGCCAGGCAGACTCGACCGCCGCGAGCGGGAAATGGTCGCCGCAGTCACGGCCGCCGCGCAAGATTGCCGCTATTGAACGCAGTCTCACGCAGAGTTTCTGCGTG
>CAYQZE010000021.1:0-13489 GCA_964421985.1 uncultured Dehalococcoidia bacterium
CGCGCCGGCCTTACGTCTCATGACAGCGAGTATGAGGGACGAGGACCAATCCGTCAATAGGCAGATATATGCTTATAGAGCAGCTCTAAGCTCGTGGACGTCCTGACGACGACATGGGTGCATCCGGTGCGTCCAGACGAATCGGGAGAGCCATGCGCCACGCTCACGCTGCGGAAGCTTGAATTCTAGCTAGTGGAAATAGCCGACGAGATACGACGTCACCGCACCGCCAGTGGGGGCGAACTCCGCGGACGTCGTATCGGCGCGCACCTCAAGCGCGGTAGACCCCGCCGCGGCGGCCGCATCGATCGCGACGGCGATGGCGGCGGGCGAGTCGAGGTGATCGTCGCCCAGTGCAAGCAGCTCTCGTGAGGCCATTCGCTCGAGAATGTCGCGTGTCTCCGTGTTACGGCTTTGCGCCACATCGTGCGGTAGGCCGTGGGAGAAGTCGACTGACGCGACGATCACCGTGCCCTCGTCGGCGAGCAGCGGCGCGAGTGCCGTCGCGACGCGTGCTACGTCTTCGCTGGTAGCCGTGTGCTTGATGATCAGCGGCACGATCGACGCTCCTGGCAGCGCATGACGAATCGCCGGCACGATGCCAGCAACGGAGTGCTCGTACGTCACCACGTCGGGTTCGATGCCGACGCCGCCAGACGTGAGGACGGCGAGCGCGTCGGCGTCCGGCGCAGCCGTGGTGCCGGAGGGAGTCGACCAGCGCCGGTCGCTCGTGATCATCGTTGCGCGCCCGCTGTTGGTGTGGTTCGGACCGATGAGGATGACGCGGCGCACCTCGCGCGTGGTCGCCAGGTCGCGCAGCGGCCCGACGATCAGCGGTCCCGCCGTCCAGTGGTGCGGGATGATCAACGCACGGGCGCCCGGCATGGGCCGCGCCGGCTGCGACTCGACAGCGCGCAGTGCGAGCGCGAACGCCCGCTCGTCGAAGAACTCGACGGGGTGCACGAGCGAAGCGCGAGTCGCGGAGACAGGCTCGCCACCGCCACCTGGCAGCCTGGGGACGCCGAGCAGCAACGAGGCTCCAGCGAGCCCCAGCAGCGTGACGGCAAGCGCCGCTCGCGCGACACTACACTGCGGGCGAAGCGCCGCAGTCATCGGATCTCAATCGTCTCCGCAGGCGTGATGTTGATGCTCTCGGGCGCCTTCTGTGACTGGATGATCGCCGGCTCCGCGAGGTAGGTGCCCTTGCTCACGACGCGAGCGTAGTAGACGATCGGCCGGTAGAACGCCTTCATCCCTTTGTGGATGCAGAAGCTGACGCGTTGCCCGAGCACGGCGTACGGGTACATCTCGAGGACGCCGACGGTGTCCCAGTGGTGGAAGCGCGTCACCGGACGGAGTCCGGATGGCAGTAGATCAGACACCTGATAGCAGCTGTCGAGCGCCGCCGGGCTGAGGTCCCAGTGGAGCGTCACCCGCACCAGCTTGCCCTCCTCGACTGGGCCGCCGTCGACGGCCTCGATCCGCCGCGTAACACTCACCGCCGGATCGGGCGCCACATCGTCGGGCGCAAGCGGCGCGAGGAAGAGCGTGCTGACGCCAACCTGCCCGTCCACTGCCGCCGGCTCCAGATCCCGCAGTTGATCCGGCGAAAGCCGCAGCGCGAACGTCTCGCCGCGTCCCAGCGACTCGCGTTTGCGCGCACCGTCCAGCGTGTACTCGATCGTCACCGCCTCAGCGGGAAGCCGCGGCAGCGCCCGTCGCAGATAGCTGATCTGCTCCAGCTGCACGAGCACGTCGCGTGTGCGGTTGTCCTCGGTGTAGCCGAAGATGCCGGCCGCGAGGGCGTCGCCCAGTGACGCACCCATGATGGCGAGCAGGGACGTGCCTTCGAGGATCTCATCTTCGTCGGCGCCGGTCTTGATGCGCACCCACGGGCCACGCTGCTCGCCGTACTGCACGAGGAGCGAGTGGTAGATGCGCCGAGCCGTGTCGTCGTCACCGAGCGCCGCCGCCGAAAGTCCCGCATACAGCCGCTCGCGCCACGTCAGGTCGGGGAGCGCCGCGATGACGCGCACGTCGCTAAGCACGGGCTCGCCGAGTGCCGCAAGGCCGTAGGTGGCGATGATCGTGCGCTCGCGGGTCTCCTTGGGGTCGGCCGCGACCCGCCCGAAGTACGCCGCGAGCGTCTGCCGGCCGAACCGGTCCGGCGCAACGTCCGCGACACGGGCGCTCAGCAAGAGGTCGCCGTCGGCGTAGGGGAAGATGGCGACGGCGCCGTCCGGCCGCTGGTAGAGAGATGGCTGGAACTCCGCTGCGGCGTCCGCCTGCTCGTCAAAGTGCTCGCTCAGCAGCTCCCACCCCAGGTCGCGAGCAAGCATCTGGTCGACGCGGTCGCCCCACGTCCAGCTTAGCTGCTGAAGCAGCGGATAGTAGCGTCCGCGGCCGTGGTCGCTGAAGACGACCGTCGTGGCGCGGTCGCCACTTCCTTCGAGCTGCGTACCGTCCGCCAGCTCGTGGAAGCTCGCCGCCGTCTGCACCAGCCGCGACGGCAGGACGTTGATGACGCGTACGAGGCTGTCCTCGTGCTCTCCGGCGGTCGCTTTGAGCAACAGCTCGTGGCGGCCCTCGCTCAGCTCCGGGAGCTGCAGGTCGACCGGCGCAAACGCCTTGCCCGACGCGCGCAGCGGCTGGACGATGCCCATCGATGCCGACGACAGCTCGAACGAAACCTCGTCATCCCCGTTGAGCGCCGTGCCCATGCCGCGCACGCGCAGCGTCACGCGGTCGGACGCCAGGTAGTCGCGGTTGGCGACCAGCTCCGCGAAGAACGGCAGGCCGACGGGCACCTGCTTGAGCGCGTGTCCCGCGAGCAACCCATCGGACACGCCGAGGGCCGTCACACGCCACGATGTCAGGTTGTCGGGCAGCTTGAACGTGACCGAGCCTTTGCCGTCGCCGTCCGTCTGCACGCGGTCGAAGAGTGCGACGTCCTTGAAGTCGGTGCGTTGATCGCCGCCGCCGCCGCGCTCCGCCGCGTTCAGCTCGAATGGGTAGAAGTGTGAAGCGTAGGTGCGCAGGATGCCGGAGCCGACCGGCGTGTAGAGCGACTGCAGGATGTCGCGCTCGCCGGCTGACGATTGGTCCTCGATCGCGAAGACGGCTTCGTCGACGGCGCTGAGCAGCACTTCGGCGGCGACGGGACGCCCCTCGCGGTCCGTCGTCGTCACGCGTAGCGTGGCGGCATCACCGGGCTCATAGCGCTCGCGGTCAGGCTCTACGGCGATTGTCAGCTTCCGCTCGGCGGGGTCGAACGGGACCGTATAGGCGTAGTTCGCCTCCTCGAACGTCGTGCCCGTGAAGCGCACGCCCATCACGCTCGTGCTCGGCGCATCATCCGCCTCGAAGGTGAACGCGTACGCGGGGTCGCTGCGGATGGCGTAGTCGGTCAGCCCGTTCTGAGCGCGGTAGAAGAGAAAGCGGTTGGCGCCGCCAACAGGAAGGTCAGCATCGGAGCGTCGCAGTTCCAGTGAGACCTCTTCGCCCGTCGCATAGCCGCCGGGCGATCCGCCGTACGGCGAGTAGGAGCCGGGCGGCGCCTTCACGTCTTCGATGGACAGGTACGTGCCGAAGGAAAACGTGCCGCGGCGGTAGACGCCCACCTGGTTGCTGTACCGGCGTCCCGTGTCGTCCGCTGCCGAAACATCGGCACGGTAGTTCTTGTCCGCCTCCGCTGGCCACGAGAATCGGAAGCGGCCGTCGCTTCCGGACTGCGCCTCGAATCGGCCGATCGGGCGCTCGCGCTCGTTGTACTGGTAGATCTTCGATACGCGCTTATTGATGAAGTCGTAGGTTTCGCCGGCCTCGACGCGGTCGTACGAGACTTCGACGACGTCGGCGACCAGCGAGCGCCCCGGCATGACAGCGCCTCGTGGGTCCTCCCAACGGCTGGCGTCGCCCCGATTCAGGCGATCGAAGTCGATCTGGTAGACGCTGCCCTCGATGATCGCGGTGCCGTCGTCGCTCACGTTCGAGTCCTCGACATCGAACGTCAGCCCCGCGGGGAAGGTGCGTACAACTGCGTCCCCGGCGATCTCGCCCTCCTCAATGAGCTTCGGCGTCACACTGATGCCGCCGGACCAGAGCGAGATCACGGGCGCGGAGACGTTGGCGACACCCCGCGCATCGGTCACGACTTCGCCTGTGGCTGACCCGGTGTAGGCCAGGAGCGCGTTCGGCAGCGGGCTGCCTTCGAAGTAGTTGGCCTGGATGCGGAAGTCCACGACTTCGCCGTCGAGCACGGCCTGCCGCGACGGCGTCACTTCGATCGTGTACGCCGGCTTCACGTAGTCCCGCACCTCGAGGTACGTCGATGACACAACCTGTTCGCCATCGAGCACGGAGACGCTGTAGTAGCCCGGAGAGACATCGAAGATCGGCAGTTCGCCGATGTACGTGCCGGACGCGTTCGTCCGGACGTGCGTCTCGCCCGCCTGGAGTTCCTGATATTCGCCGTCGTAGCTGCTGCCAGAGATGCGGACCGTGAGATCGCGCTCGCCGACGGCGCCTTCGCGCGGGCGCACGAGCCCCCAGATGTGCACGGTGTCCGTCGGCAGGTAGAGATGACGGTCCGTGTAGACGTAGCGCCAGTACAGACCTGGATCGCCGAAGAATCCGTACTCGCGGAAGCCGAAGTAGCGGTAGCCGTTAAAGACGTTGCCGAGGGGGACGACCGCCATGCGGCCGTCCGGCGCGCGGACGACCAGGTCGCTCGCCGGCCGCTGCAAGCGATAGCCGAACTCTGATGGCTGCAACTCGACGAAGCCCTGCGGCGTGTCGAAGAAGGCGACACCGTCCGCCCCCGTGGTCGCGCCCAGCTGGCTGCCGTCCGCAAGCTCGACCGACGCGCCGGACATCGGCCCCTGCGTCTTCAAGTCGTTCGCCCAGACAAGCAGGCGCGTGCGGCTCACGGACGTGTACGTCGCGATGTCGGTGATCTGCAGCCAGCCCTGCGCGTGCGCGGTGCCGTAGCGGGCATCGACCAGGTAGAAGCCCTCGGGCAGCGCTTCAGGGAAGCGCACGTAGAGGTCTCCGTAGCGCCCAATGCGTTGCAATGCCCCATCGAAGGCCGCGACCTGCTGCAGGCCCGCCGTATCAACAGCGAAGGCCTCCCGCGCGAAGCGCGACCAGCCGGGCACTTCGTCGAACTGGCCGAGCGTGGTGACGAACTCGTCCGCGCCCGCGAATCGGTAGACGGTGAATGAAGCCGAGAGCTGGTCGCCGGGTTCCGACGTGAAGAGCGCCAGCACAGGCGCCTCGCCGGGCGGCATCTCGAACGTCCTGCGCGAGAACTGCATGATCGGGCTGGGAGGCGCCCCGAACTCGCCGAGCGAACCCCCGGTTTCGAAACGGAAGACGTGGTCCTCGGAAAGCGTGGCGATCGAGCCGGTGAGCGTGACGCCTGCGCGCACGGTCACGGTGTACAGCGTCCTCGGCTGCAGCTCTTTCGGCACGAAGACGACGACCCGCTTGTGCTGCTCGAAGCGTCCCTCCACCGGCGGGTCGATGCTGATCCGCTCCTCGTAGCCGGCGATGCCGTCGTGACTGAAGGTGACTTCGATGCCCGTGTGCAGCGGAACGTCGGACGTGGAGTCGGCCGGCAGCGTCTGGACAACGCGTAGCGGCTCCTGCGCTTGAAACGCCCACGAGCGCTGCGGACGCTCTCCGTCCTCGGCAAGCAACGTGAAGCGGTACAGCTGGCCTGCGGTCAGCGGGGCGCGGGGTTCGATACGCACTTCGCCGGTGGCGACCTGCTGCAGCTCAAAGCCCACTGCCGGTTCTGTCTTGAGCCGGCCCCCGAGCACCTTTGTGCTCATCGCCTCGGTGGACGTGAAGATGAACTGGCTGTCGATGCGGACGCCGGCGGCGTCCTCTGAGGTCGCGTGCATCGCGAAGCGGTTGTCCTCAGGAGGTACGTCAAGCTTGACCCACGGGCCGCCGGGTGTAGCCGTCGGCGTGAGCGCTGCCACGACTCGACGTTCGTCGCTGCCGTCGCGAAGCAGCGTGGCGAGCGAGATGGCGAGGGTGAGGCCAAGCGCCGTCACAACACCCGCCGTGACGGCGCGGCGCCGTTCGGTTCCGGCGGTCGTATCGCGGACCTGTTGGAGGATTGATCGCAGCCTTATCGCACGCCTCCGCATGGGCAGTATACGCCGATACCGAGGTCAGCGACGCGTACCGTAGAACCGCCGAGCGGAACGAGAGCGGGAGAAGTCGATCGCTGGCGGCGTTTCGGGCAGAGCGGTCCGTGTTCGTGTCGCGGAGTGGCGACGACTGGCCGATCGATCGCTTCGATTGGATTCTCGCGGTCACGTTCGTCATATCCGGCCGCGGTGCCACCTTCGCCCCACTGACCTCCAACACGAGGGCTTCCGCGCCTAAACCCTTCACGCAGCCCCGCCGATATCCCTTGGCGACCCAGCCAGACGCGGGCGATGGATCGCCGTGCGCGATGCTCCTCGACCGGGCCGGATGCCTGCGCCTGCGCGCGGCGAGCGAAGCAACAACCCGAGGTGGTCTTCGTGCGGTCTCGCGCAGCCACAATCCTCGTGCTCGCCGCCCTCTCGCTGGGGGCGCTCGTCGCGACATCGTGCGGCGGGAGAGCGTTCGCCGCGCGCTCGGATGATCCCGCCAGCCCGCCGCTCGCGCCGGTCGATGGAACCGGCGCCGCCGCGTCGACGGAGATCCGCGCGGGGGCCGGCGGCACCGTGGAGGTGGTGGACGCCGGCAGCGCGCTCGCGGGCGCTCGGATCGATCTGCCGCCCGGCGCGCTCAGCACCGACGCGACCATCGCGCTCGGCCGGGGCGATGTCGCGGCGCTGCGCATACTCCCGGATCTGACGATCGTGCGCGCGACGGCGTCGGCCGCGCTCATCCGGCCGGCGCGCGTCCGCATCCCGTATACCGCCGGTTTTCTGGCGCGCTGGAATGTCACCGACGAGCGGCAGCTCGTGCTGTACGCGCTGGACGATGACGGGCTGTGGGGCGCTCTCGTCGCCTCCGTCGACGCGGCGAGCAAGGTGCTCGAGGCGGAGGTTGACCGGCTGGCGTCGTGGGTCGTCGCGCCGGGTTGGATGCTGACGGCCTGGCAGCGGCGCGCGCTGATCGGCGACGAGTTCGCGCCGGGCGAGCGTAACGTGCTGCTGGTGCACGGCTGGAACTCATCGCCGTGGAACGGTTGTCAGTTGGCGCTGGCCGCGGCCATGCGCGGCGTCTACGACCACGTGCTCGCCTACGCCTACCCGTCCGCGCTCGACATCGGCGAGAACGCCGCCTGGCTGCGCGCCGAGATCGCAGGGCGCTACCCGGGCGTCACGTTCGACATCGTAGGCTTCAGCGAGGGCGGGCTCGTCGGACGCGCCGCCATCGAGCCGGGCGCATGGAACGGAGGCCAGACGATCGCCGCATCGGTGGGCAACCTGATCACGATCGCCACGCCGCACACCGGCATCCTGCCGGACGCTGGGCCGTCGCTGCTGGCGGACGCGGGAATCAGCGAGATGCGCGCCGGGTCAGCGTTTCTGCGCGCCCTGAACGAGGGTGCAGCGCCGGGCGCTGTGCGCTACGGCTTCATCGCCGGCGCGGGCTGGGGCGACGGCGCATCGGATGGACTGGTCGGCGTCGCTAGCGCGCTCGGCGGCGGGGCGATCGCGCCGTGGCGGACGGCGACGCTGCCGCTGGTGCACGCGACGCCTGACGGAGTCGGGGGCATGCCGTGCGACCCTCGCGTGTACGACACGATCAGGGCGTGGGTGGTGGGCTAGCGGTGCGCTGAACCGTGGCGCGGTCTTTCTCAGCCCGCTTCTTCGCCGACGATCGCCCGCTCGACCCCTTCCGAATGCACCGGCCAATGCATGAACGTGTCGCTGCCGATGAACTCCCAGAGCGGCCGCTTCCCAGCCCACGGGATCGCATCGACCGCGTTCATCTCATCGTCTGATCGGAGACGTGTCCGCTCGACGAGTGCGGTCACGACGCGCTCGAAGGTCGCGCGTACTTCCGCCAGCGGGCGTTCGTGGAAGTGCGCGACGGCCAGCGCGTTCGACTCGTCGCTGCTCGGCATCTCATCGCTCAGACCGGCGAGCTTCCGTCGCTGCCGTTCCTCGAGCATGTACACGGGAGGCTGCACTGTGGCGCCGAGCCCGAAGGCGATCTGCGTGGCCCAATGGATGAGGTGCGCCAGCACATCCTTCGCCGTCCACCCCTCCTCCGTTATCGTCGCCGTCGCCGCGCGCGCTCCCAGCGCATCGACGGCGGCCAGCAACCGCAGGCGCTCGCGCGCGATGGCGTCGAGCACGTCGGCAGTCGGCATACGGTCAGTCACTCATCACTCCTCATCCGCCAGCCCCTCGAAGTCGAACATCACACTGATGACGCGCACTCCCGCATCAGCGAGCGCGCGGCGCAGGCGCACGGCATCGCCGTCCGACGACGCGTAGAAGACGATGGCACCGCCGCCGCCCGCGCCGCCCGCCTTGCCCGCGGTCGCACCGTGCGCCATCGCCAGCTCAAAGATCGACTCGACCGTCGCGTTCGTCACGCTGGCGTGCAAGCGCTTCTGCTGGAGCCAGTTCTCGTTCATGACGTGACGGATGCCGCCGAAGTCGCTGCCGGCGATCGCGTCGCGCATCGCCTTCGCGTACTGCTTCAGCGCCAGCAGCGCGCCCGTCACCGTGTCGTCGTGCCGCGCATACGCCGCCCACACCGCCGCGTGGATCTCGCCCGACAGCCGCGCCACGCCGCTGTCGGCCAACACGAGGCGGTTCTGCAGCGCCGCCAGATGGTCCTCCGGCATCGCCAACCGCTCGATGTGCACGGGCCCGCCCGCCGCGTCCGCGCGCGTGAACGTCATGTAGTTGAGGCCTCCGTAGCACGCCGCGTACTGGTCCTGGCGACCGCCGGCTACTGCCGCCGCCGTCTCCGCCGCGAACGCCGCCTCGGCGATCTCGTCGAGGTCGGCATCCGGATCGCGCAGCGCCGCTGCCAGCACGTGCTCGCACGCGGAAGAACCGAGCCCGCCGGGCGAAGCGTCGTGCGCGTACGTGATCGAACCGTCGCCGCCGAGTGTGCCGCGCACGTACGTCTGGATGGCGACGTTGACGACGGCGCCGCCCTCGGCGTCGGCGAACGCCGGCACATCCGTCCAGCCGCCGGCAAGGTCGATGCGCAACGGCGCCCGCGCTGATCGTGTCATGTGCTGATTGTCGCGCGTGCGGTGGTCAGCGTCGATAGCGCTGACCTGCTGACTGCTGACCCGCTGAGACGCTGACCGCTGACTGCCCGTCACACCGCCTCAACCTTCGTCGGCTGCTGCATCCGCCGGCGCAGGCTCTCGGCCGCCTTCGCGTCGTTGATGAAGAACGCCAGGAGGAACGGCAGCGCCATCAGCACGAACACAGCCAGGTAGGCATCCTGATACCCCGCCACCGCGGCATGGCGCGCGATGTCCGCCGTGGGCCCCGCCAGGTGGTCGCCGGCGACGGCCGACGCCTCGTGCGCGCGCATCCGGCTCAGCGAGATCGTGATGATCAGCGCTACCCCGAACGACGCGGCCGCCTGCCGCAGCGTGCTGTAGATCGACGACGCCGGCCCCTGCTTCTCGCTCTCGCTGGGCCCGAAGAGCAGCGTCTGCGACGCCACGGCGGCGAACCCGAACGGCAGCCCGCGCGCCACCAGCAACGCGATGATCAGCCACGCCGGCGTCGCCAGCCCCACGTAGTGGAATGGGAGCATCGTCAGCGCGGCGAAGCCGAACCCGAACAGCATCATCCGCCTGGGCCCGACGGCGGGATAGATGCGGCTGGCCAGCGGCAGCGAGATGGCCGTGCCGATCGATGACGGCGCCTGCATCAGCCCTGCCTCCAGCGGCGAGTAACCGCGGAGGTCCTGCAGGAAGAGCGTCAGCAGCAGGCCGAAGCCGCCGAAGGCGCCGAACGCCGACATCATCATCAGCGTCCCGGACGCGAACAGCCATCGTTTGAACAGGCGCAGGTCGAGGATCGGGTACTTCACCGACAGCTCGATCGCCGTGAACGCGGCGGCGAGCGCGAGTCCTGCCAGGCCGAACCCGACGACCTCGGCCGAACCCCAGCCCTCCTCGCCGGCGCGCGACACGGCGTACAGCACCATCGCGGCCGCGCCGCTTCCCGTCAGCAGCCCCGCCACGTCGAACCCGCGCTGCGCGTACTCCTCGCGGTGCTCCTTCAGTACGGCGAACCCCATCGCCATGCCTGCCAACCCCACCGGAAGGTTCACGTAGAAGATCCACCGCCAGCTCACGTACTGGATCAAGTAGCCTCCAAGCACGGGGCCCAGCGTCGGCGCCAGCACGACGGGGATCGAGAGGATGGCGGACGCCTTCGCGCGCTCGGTGCCGGGGAACTCGCGCGAAAGCATCGCTGTGCCCACCGGTGTCATCATGCCGCCGCCGACCCCCTGCACGAACCGGAAGAAGATCAGTTGCTCAATGCTCTGCGCCAGCCCGCAGGCGGCCGAGGCGCCCACGAAGATGCCCATCGCGACGAGGAACACGCGCTTCGTCCCGAACCGGTCCGACAGCCAGCCGGCGGCCGGGATCACCACCGCCAGGCTCAGCAGGTAGCCGGTCACGGTCCATTCGACCAGCGACGTGCCGGCGTTGAAGTCCCTGCGCAGGCTCGGGATGGCGACGTTGACGATGGTCATGTCCATCATGTCCATGAACAGACCGAAGATGAACACGATCGCGACCTGGTACTTGTATGGGATGCGCGTCAGCCCCATGCACGCTCCGATGCGGTCGCCGCGCGGAGCTGCCGCAGCCAGGCGAAGGTTCCTGGCGCTCGCGGCGCGAGAGCCGCCGATCCGCCCGCGGGTTCACTTTTGCAGACTGCGGCGCGTCGTGCCAGAACGCGCCGCCGTCCACTCCCACGCGATTGAAGCGGCGTGAGCGACGCTCGGCCGCGTTCAGCTTCGCAGCTTCTGAGCGGGAGCGGCCCCTTCCGCGAAATCCGCGCAATCCGTGTTTCCTCGTCGCCACCCGGCTCGCGCTGACCAACGACATGCTTACCATTCGATCTTGCTCGCGCGGCGGCCCGCCGGATACACTCCTGATGGGCGGCATCCCCGGTGATGTCGCTTTCATGTTTTGCGGCTTCCCCCGGCCCTTCAGGAGAGCATGCCAAAGTACATCTTTGTGACCGGCGGCGTGGTCAGCTCCGTCGGTAAAGGCATCACGACCGCCGCCCTCGGACGCATCCTCAAGAGCCGCAACATCTCCGTCTCCATCCAGAAGCTCGATCCCTACCTCAACGTCGACCCGGGCACGATGTCGCCCTACCAGCACGGCGAAGTCTTCGTCACGAGCGACGGCGCCGAGACCGACCTCGACCTCGGACACTACGAGCGCTTCATCGACGAAGACCTGACGAAGGCCAGCTCCGTCACGACGGGCCAGATCTACCAGGCGGTGATCGCCAAAGAACGCAAGGGCGAATTCCTCGGCGGCACCATCCAGGCGATTCCGCACGTCACGAACGAGATCAAGGCGCATGTCCGCGCCATCGGCCGCGAGGCGCAGGTGGTGATCGTCGAAGTCGGCGGCACGGTCGGCGACATCGAAGGACAGCCCTTCCTCGAAGCGATCCGCCAGATCCGGCGCGAAGAACGGCCCGAAGACACGCTCTCGATCCACGTGACCTTTCTGCCGCACGTGGGCTCCACCAACGAACTGAAGACCAAGCCCACGCAGCACTCCGTGCGCGAACTTCGCAGCGCCGGCATCCAGCCCGACGTCATCCTCTGTCGCGCCGACCACGAGGTCACCACCGACCTGCGCCGCAAGATCGCCCTCTTCTGCGACGTTCAGGAACGAGGCGTCATCTCGCTCCCCACCGTCGACAGCATCTACCGCGTGCCGATCGTGCTGCAGGACGAGAACCTGGGCGACTACGTGATCGAGCTGCTCCACCTCGACGCCTCGCCGCGCGACTTGGCGCCCTGGCGCGAGATGATGGAGCGCTTCGATAATCCCGAGGGCAGCGTCGAGATCGCGGTCGTCGGCAAGTACGTCGAACTGCACGACGCCTACCTCTCGATCAAGGAGGCGCTGATCCATGCCGGTATCGCTCACCTGGTGCAGGTGAACATCCGCTGGATCCACAGCGAACGGCTGGAGCAGGAGCCCGTCGCGCCGCTGCTCGCAGGCGTGGACGGCATCCTCGTCTGCCCCGGCTTCGGCGGCCGCGGCATTGAAGGGAAGCTGGAAGCCGCGCGATATGCGCGCGAGAACAGGATCCCTTACCTCGGCGTCTGCCTGGGCCTGCAGATGATGGTGATCGAGTACGCGCGCAACGTCCTCGGACTGATCGGCGCGAACTCCACCGAGGTCAACCAGCAGACGCCGCATCCGGTGATCAGCCTGCTCAGCGAGCAGCTCGGCATCGAAGACAAAGGCGGCACGATGCGGCTCGGCGGCTATCCCTGCAAGCTCGTGCCCGGCACGAAAGCCGCCGCGGCCTACGGCGTCGACGAAGTCGTCGAGCGCCATCGCCACCGTTACGAGTTCAACAACGCCTACCGCACCCAGCTCGAAGCGGCAGGCCTGATCGCCAGCGGCGTCTCGCCGGACGGCAGCCTCGTCGAGATCTGCGAGATCGTCGACCATCCGTTCATGCTTGGGTCGCAGTTCCACCCGGAGTTCCGCTCGCGCCCCGACCGGCCGCAGCCGCTGTTCCGCGACTTCGTCGGCGCCGCCAAGCAGCTCCGGGCCGGCGTCGATGCCGGCCTCATCAGCGCCCAGCGTGAACCCGTCCGAGCCGCCGGTGCCTGATCTGTCCAGCGCGATTCGCGTACGTAGGGACGCAGCTTCAGCTCCGTCCAGCGCCTCGCGCCCATCCTCCATCCTCCATCCTCCATCCTCCATCCTCGCGCCAACCGTGGCCCACCGCTCCGCCCTCCAGCAATGAGCACGAGCACCGAGATCATCCGCGCGCTGCATTTCGCGTCGCTCTTCCTCATGATGGCCGGGCTCGGCGCCGTGATGGTCGCCCTCTGGCGCGGCTGGCGCGAAACGGACTTCGACCGCCAGCTGCTCGCTTTTGAAGACGCCAGCACCGGCCACAAGCTGCTGCTCCTGCCCGGCACGATCGCCGTCGGCGCAACGGGGGTCTTTCTCGCCGCCGATGCCGAATTCAACTTCTTCACCACCGGCTGGCTGCTCGCGCTGGAGCTGTGCTACCTGGCCATCCTGTTCGCCTGCGTCCCCATTCTCGGCCACGCCCTCAACCGCGTGCAGATCGAATCACTGAAGTCGAAGAAGCAGAAGAAGCCCACCGACGCGCTGCAAGAGTTGCTCAACGACAACGTCCCCATCGTCATGTGCCTCGTGATCCTCTTTCTCACCCCCGTCAGGATCGGGGTCCCCGGATTCAAGCCGTTCTAACCGGTCGTCGGTCGTCGGTCGTCAGTCGTCAGTCGTCGGTCGTCGGTCGTC
>CAYQZE010000022.1:0-3799 GCA_964421985.1 uncultured Dehalococcoidia bacterium
ACCTTCGTGAACTCGGCGTGGATCGCCTCGGAGTGGGGACGAGCGGCATTCCGCCCATGCTGGGCGGCGTGCGGGCATTCAACGGGCCTTTGTGCCCATGGCCGTGACGTCTGGACTTTGAGATAACCGCCGAACAGCCTGGCCTCTTGGGGCGTGTCTACTTGTACCTTCCGCCCGCGCCTAATCGCCACAGAAGGTGAAGTTCACGATGAGCAGTGATAGAGCAAAGAAGAGCGCAAGAGGCAACAGCAGGGTGGCGGTGATAGCCATAGTGGCAAGCCTGTTAATCCGTAGCCTGCCCGCCGCCAGGAATGTAAGCGCCAAGAACAAGGCGCCTGAGACCGCGAAGGTTATCCATGCCATCAGTTGATACCCTTCGCCTTTTCCCTCGCAGTCCCCGCCGGGGGTGAGTGCTGCGTAAGCGCCGAGTAGCCCGAACCAGATCAGCCAACTCAGCGCGAAGGCTGCCCCTGCCAGCCGGACTGGCCAGAGCCAGCCCACTCTGCGAACCGCGGCGTCCGCTGCTGTCTGGTGATCCGAAATAGCTATCGCCCCTGTGGTTGCAGGACCCGGCGCAACTCAGGCATCAACTCAAGCCAGGCAACTTCCTGCCTCAGCGAGGCGCTGCGGTCGGCTCACCTCAGAAGCCTGTCCTCCAGCGCCCCCAGGCGCTGGCTCAGCACTGGCAGAATGTCCAGGACCACTTGCGGATTCTTGCGGATGATGCCCAGGAAGTCCTCGCGTACTAGCACGATACACTCGCAATTGGTCACGGCCTTCACGCTCGCCGAGCGTGGGAAACCGTCCAGGAGCGCCATTTCGCCAAAGAAGTCCAGCTCTCCCAGTGTGTCGAGCACGACTGCGTCATCCCTCCCGAGTCCCTTCACGACTTCCGCCGTGCCTTTAACGAGCACGAAGAACGCGTTCGCGTCCTCCCCCTCCGTGACAAAAACGGCGCCGGGCGCGAACCGTTGAACTTTGGCGGCTTTGGCCACGGACTTGAGGCTGCGCCGGCTCAGATGCTGAAAGATTGGTGCCTCAGTGATCGCCTCTCCGGGTTTCATGAACGCCTGCCGCCCGGCTACACCAGCTCCCGCGCGACCAGCTCTTCGGCGATCTGGACCGCGTTCAGCGCCGCGCCTTTACGCAGGTTGTCGCTGACGAGCCAGAAGGCGATGCTGTTGTCCCGCGAGAGGTCCCTGCGGATGCGGCCGACGAAGGTCTCGTCGCGGCCGGCGACGAACCAGGGCGTCGGGTAGAGGTTCAGCGGCGGGTCGTCCTGGACCAGGACGCCAGGGGCGTCATGGAGGATCTCCCGGAAGTCCTCGGGCGAGATTACCTTCGTGAACTCGGCGTGGATCGCCTCGGAGTGGCCGGTGTAGACGGGGACACGCACGCAGGTGGCGGAGATCGCGAGCTCCGGCTCGTGCATGATCTTCCGCGTCTCGTTGATGATCTTCATCTCTTCCTTTGTGTAGCCCTCGCCGAGGAAGACATCGACCTGCGGCAGTACGTTGAAGCCGATCTGGTGCGGGTAGACGTGCGGCCTGGTCTGGTTTCCGTCGAGGACGGCGCGCGTTTGCTCCGTCAGCTCATGCACGGCGGAGGTGCCGGTGCCGGAGACGGACTGGTAGGTGTCGACAATGATTCGCTTGAGCGGGTTTACGCGGTGCACCGGCCAGAGGACCTGGCAGAGGGGCGTTGTCGGGCAGTTGGGGATAGCGATGATGCCCCTGTGATCCTTGAGGTCGTCGCCGTTCACCTCTGGCACGACGAGCGGCACCTCCGGCTCCATACGCCAGGCAGAGGAGTCGTCGATGCTGACGGCGCCGGCCTTCACGGCCGCGGGGATGAGGTCTCGGGAGACCTCCGTCGTGGCGGAGAAGAAGGCGATGTCAACGCCCTGGAAGGACTTCGTTGTGGCCTCTTCGACCTCGCATTCCCATTCGCCGACTGTTACTTTCTTACCGGCGGAACGGTGGGAGGCGAGCAGGCGCAGCCCCTTGATCGGGAAGTGGCGCTGCAGCGCGATCTTGAGGAACTCCTGGCCGACGAGGCCGGTGGCTCCGACTACGGCTACGTTGTAGAGCTTGGACATAGGTTGACCCTGCCTGGAAACTGCCCCATTCGTGGTGTAGCGACATGGTAGCAGGTGGCGGAGGAAGGAGGAAGGAGGAAGGAGGAAGGAGGAAGGTGGAAGGAGGAAGGAGGAAGGAGGAAGCTATGACACCGGTGCGAGGGATGATGCTAATTCCACGCGACGGCCCAGATCTCCTGTTCGCCGGACAGTCCCTTTAACGTAACCGTTCGTTTCTCTCCCCACGTCACATCCGACCCCTGCAACAACGCCTTCACCACGCCGGACACCAGGATCTCGCCGCCGTTTGCCTGAGACGCCACCCGCGCCGCCATGATCACGTTGCGGCCGAAGAAGTCTTCGCCCTCTTTGATGACTTCGCCAGCGTGGAGGCCGATGCGGACGTGGACGGGTTCGGCGGACACCGGGCCGGGTTCAGACGCTCGTAGGGGTTGAGCAACTGCCACCCCTTCGCTTGAGTTCGGAGCGTCATCCGCCAGTTGCTCAACCCCTACGCCCCGATCCACCCCACCGGCGTCGTTTCTCTCCGCCAGCGCTTTCTGGATGGCTGAGGCGCACGCCAGCGCCTTGCCGGCGGACTGGAAGGCGATCATGAAGCTGTCGCCTTCGCTCTTCACCTCGAAACCGCCATGCGCCTTCACCTGCTTGCGCACGATAGTGTTGTGCTCGCGGAGCACCTCCATCCAGGCCTTGTCGCCCAACCGCTCGGTTATCACCGTCGAGCCTTCGATGTCGCTGAACATGATTGTGACGGTGCCGTCCGGCGCCGGGTGCACGCTGATTTTCGGGCGTTCGCGCTGCACCGCTGCCGCCACGGCATCGATCGAGCTGTAGACGCTGCCCGAAGAGATCCCCTGCAGTTCCAGCTTCCGGGCGATGACGCGGTCCAGGTAGAGCCGGGCGCCGTGCTGCTGGAAGAGCGCCGCCGCGCGATCCAGCAGCTGCACCGTCTCCGCACGCTCGCCGCGGCGCTCGCTTACCTCCGCGAGGCCCTGCAGGCAGCGTCCCGCCTCGATCGGCAATCGCTCGCGCTCGCACCACTCCAGACCTCTTCGGTAGTAGTCCTCGGATTCGTCCACTGACCCGCGGTGCAACAAGATATCCGCGAAGAGCCGGAACGAGCAGCGCGCCGCAACATCGTCGTAAATCCACGGCGTCGGCGTATCGTGGAGCCGGTTGAGCATCACGTATGCCCCTTCGATGAACTCGTCGTCGGCCAGGTGCGGGAGAGCCTCGTCGAGATAACCGATCGCGCTATTACCTGTCCGCACGTCTCCCAGAACCTCGCACAAGCGCCTGAACTCTTGACGTGCTTCCTCGATGTTACCGGCGTTGAACATCACACGCGCACGCGCTGCCAGGATGTGAGAGAGGTACAGGGGGAAGCCGCCGGCGATAGCCGGGTCCGGCAGCAGATTCACGGCGCGTTCGTGAGCGCCCGCCATCTCGGCCCGCCAGGCCTTCGCCAGCGGAATAGGATAACTCACGTCACTCGCGCGTTCTTCAGCGAGCGCCTCAAATCCTGCGAAGTCGCAGCGCGCGACCATGAGGACGGCGAGCAGGGCGGCGCTGTTTTCCTCGAACCAGCGGATGTGGTGTTCTCGCGCATAGGCGAACGATTGCTCCATCGCCGCTTTTCCCTCATCCAGGCGCCCCCGCATGAGGATGTTGTTGGCGCGCATGAACAGTGCCTGTGCCGCC
>CAYQZE010000023.1:0-5636 GCA_964421985.1 uncultured Dehalococcoidia bacterium
CCAAACCCAACCCCACTGGCTGGACCAACTCACCAACCCGCCCAGCCACGCCGCCTAACCGTTGGCAGCTCTCGCCCCGCAACGACTACGCTACCGCTGCGCGCCTGCTACCTGAAAATCTCGCGATTTGAACCAGGCCGGCTTTTTCGCTTGCGCGAGCGCCTTTTCTCTGGCACTGTCGTATTTGCATCAGGCAATTCGCTTGATGCCTCTCGCTCAGAGAGTCCAGCGTTCATTCACAGTCAGGAGTGAAGTCATGTCGAACGACACGAAGGCGCGGCAACCAAAGCCGCCGGAGAAGAGAATCGGACCGTTTGCCGGTGGGATCGGGGTTGCCATCTGGCTCAATGAAGCGACGGAGGAAGATGGCTCTGTCCGCCATTTTCGTTCGCTGACAGTCAACCCTCGCCGCTACCTAGACAAGAAGAGCGGCCAATGGAAAGACGCCGCGTCCTACCAGCCCTCTGACTTACCCGCGTTGCTCTTCTGTCTCGCGAAGGCCCAGGAGTATTGCTACGAGACGCCGGTTCCCGGCCAGGAAGAGGCCGAGCACGCCGAAGCGGAAGGCGGTGTCGGCGATCGCTTCTAACGCGGACTCTCCGAGTTGATCCCCAAGCCGATAAGGCTTGGGGATTGTTTGTGGTACGCTGAAAGACAACAGCACAGTGGTCGTGTCCAGTGACCGCTCTTGTGTAAGAGCCTTCAGATTCTTGGGTGGCTGGTCCACAACTTCATTCCTTTCGCACATTCGACTGAGTAGCTCAGCATGCACACGAGTCGGCTACATGCGGGGAATCGTCTCGCGCGCTACCTTTCCTGTTCTACCGCAGCGGTGGCACACAAAGGCGGCACCCTGGCCGTCCAAGAAGACCTCTAGTGGCCACTGGATGCGCAGCGTTTGTTTCTGTCGAACCGGGCGGCACACGCTGCAGGGCAATAACCTTCTCAGCCATTTGGGTAGTCTCATGGGGTCGGCTCCGGACGCTTGGGCCTTTCTTCAACGAACTTTCGGGATCGTAAACCGTCCGCCTTCGGTGTGCGTTTCTTGAAGTCACCCCGTATCAAAGGACTTATCCTTTGCCTGATAGCCCTCGCATCGCGATCTGGGCTGTGGAGGGTATTTTGGAAAAGCAGCATTTGTTTTCGACAACTGACAGAGTACGAATCGCGATCCCCTTGGCGTGATGATTTCTCGCATCAGGGAACATGTCTCGCACAGGCTTTGAATTTTGGTGCTGTCGTTCATTGTCGGATCATTGTTCCCCCGAAGCCGGATAGCACAAGCGGACTGTGTTCGGACATCCTGAGATTCCTTGCCATCGGGTTTGTGATCAGGCTCTGCCAGTGGGTTAGGTGCGCTTACACTTTGGACAGGGACACAGTTCTCGCAGCCGCTTCCAAGTGTAGATTCCTGTGTTATGGCCATCGGACCAGTCGATCTTCATCGCGTAGTTGCCGACGAGCTGCATATTCGTGATGAGGATGTCGGGAGGGATCGAGTCGAGATCAAGCCTCCGAACACCGGTCCACTCATCGACGCAACTGGCACAGTGGCACTCCCCGCGGAGGTATCGATACGCATACACCCCGACATGGCCCTCTTCCCAGGTAACCTGCAGAGATCGCTCCTGCGGAAGCGCACGAAGATTTTTGGGTGGCTGATCCACGACTTACACCCTTCCATCCTGTTGTCCGCGTGCTCGTTCCTCTTCTTTCAAATGACAATAGGCAGGCCACGTTTGCAATCGTTCGTCCTCCACTGGCCCGCCGACCGTGAAGTGGTAGAGGCTTTGAAATTGGTCATCCTGGAGTCCCATCAGGTGATGGACTGGGTCGTCAAAAAAACAACCAATGCCGGTCGCCCTGACACCATGCGCCTCTGCCTCAAGATACAGGACTTGTCCCACCATCCCGGTTTCCCAGTAAAGATGTCGGTAAAGAAAGGGCGCTTCTTCGAGACTCCGGCGGAAGTCGGCAATCATCCCGAGTGAAAAAGCGCTGTCTCCGGCGATTTCCTGCTGGCAGCTCACCGCGGTTGCTTCGCGCATCAGCGGGCCTTCCGAAAGCAAATAAAGAGGGACGTTCTCGTCCAACCGCTTCCACACGAACTCTGAGCGGCTCGCGGCCTTGAGCCGTTCAAAGGCCGCCTCATCCCGGACAAACATGTACAGGCCAGGATCAACCCCGCGCACGCGATGCACAAACAATAGCAGATGCACTCGAACTGGTCCCAGTTTGAAATCAAAAGGGGCGCACTGATCACGCGGCAGCGTCTTATCCAACATGGTGAGAAACTGCGACTTGGAAATGCTTGTCACACCATCAAAAGCCACCGCGCTTCTTCTTTGCCGAATGATTTGCGGAGCTGTCAGTCGTGATTGTTCTCCATCATAGAATGGATGATCCGAGAGAGGCTTCACCTGGCTGCTCAGTCCCGGCTTCAGAGTCGCCTTCGCAACTTCCGAAATGATCTTCCAATCCACATGTTCATCGCTTAACCGGTTGGGCTCCCCCTGGAAACGGAGTTGAGATATCCGGCTCACAAGTTCAGACGGGAGATTCGTAGGAATGTCCTTGACCTCGCCGGGATGCACATAACAGAGGATTTCCGGGTGTTCCTCTTCACACTGAACCCACTGCGTCCCATGAAAACCAAGGAGCCGTGCAATGTCTTCATCCGCAACGTCACTCAAATAAGTCATCTTCCAACCCAACAGATTGGCCGCAAAGCTCGTTGAGGCGATCGCATGGCCAACGTCATGGTTACAATAGCGGAAAGCGCGTTCTCCGTATTTCCAGGCTTCGCGCCAGAAAATACTCGTCAGCGAAAAAAGAAAACCATCCGTCTGAAAATGCGCTCTCAGGCATTCACATAGCTCCTGTGGAAGTTGGGTCCGAGGTTCCAGGGCGTGAAGAAGGGGGCTGTAGTGAAAAACACCGGGGTCAGGGCCGCTGTGTTGCAGCAGAATCACATAACCTTCCGTGGGGTGGAGATTTCCACTGGAAGGATTCATGCGGAGAGCCCATTTCGAGCCAGAAACAGACTTCCAGGCGGAAATGCCGAGCGACAGTTCTAAGAAAAGAGAGAGATTCTCAATCGAAAAATGCCTGAATCGATTCCGCGTCCGTTCATATAAGTCCACATAGGCGGCGTGAGGATCTTGGGGCGCAAAAGGAAGCTTCACTGGCGTTAGGCCATCATAGAGGCGGAACGGGTTAGGTTGATTGGCCCAATCGAGATAACCAAGCGATCGTGCCGAGCGATGAACATGATGTTTTGTTTCCGCGTGATAACGGATCACCGCATCCACGCTGTTGTGCAGGTGGTGCCTTCCGGGAGCGTCACTTCCCTGGTCATCGAGTAAGAATGGCCCAACGATGCTCATTGCCGGTGGCTCTCAAAATAACACTTGATGAAGTATGTGGTTTCAACGGTACTCATTGCGCGAGTAGTCACTCCCGTGGATGCCACGGAGTTCTGCCGCGTGCCCGGTCGAGACTCACGTCTGATGGATTCGTAGGGGACAGACGCACGGCGAGCCGCTCAAGGATCTCGGCGTCAGTGGGGTAGGTGCGCGGCAGGATCGCCCGGAGGCGGATCGGGACTTCGTCCATGCGGTATGCGGTTCCAGGGGCGTGGATGCCGTAAATCGCGGTCGTGAACTGCACCGCTGGCACGAGTGGCGGTTCCGCGAGGGGTGAGTCGAGGATGATGGTCGGAATCCGCCGGAGATGCTCCAAGGCCGCGGGTGAGAATCGACGGACACCCTGGCTTCCGACCAACAGACAGGCGTCTACCTCGCGACGTTCGAGTAGGTTCAGTGCGCTGTATTCACCTGGGTTGTACCGTGGGTAGCCGCGGGACAGGTTGACGCTGAAGGGAAAGCCGGTCTGCCAGGCGAGCACCGTGTCCGCGCCGGTGACATCCCCAGAGCCTCGCATTCGGCGAACGCAGAACCGGGTGTGCGCATTGAGGTCTGTCACCAGCCGCAACAGGGCCTCAACCGTGCGATGACCGAGCCGGCTGCGGCTCAACCCGAAGCCGAAGAACACGACGCCGTAACGGCACGCCTTCATCCGCTCCAGCAAGTCTTCCAGCACCGGCAACGGGGTGCCCGTCACCGCTCCCGGTTCCGGGCGCTGGCCCTGCAAGAGACAGCGAAGCGTCAATAAGACTTCGAAGTCGCTGTCGGGTTCGACGCGCACGAAAAGGTCGGCCAACCCGCTGGTCTCCGTCGGTTGTACATCGACGACCACGACTGTACGGTCCGACCGGCCGCGTGGAACGAATTTGCCGCGCGGGAATATCGAATAGCGCTCGCCGTGCCGCGGGTGCGTCACGGCTGGGTTCGTGCCCCAAAAGATGACCAGGTCGGCACGGTTCTTGGCTTCGCCCAGCGTGCAAGTCGATTCGCCGACCTCCTGCATGGCCATGACCGCCGGGCCATGACCGAGCGAGGCCGTGGTGTCGATCGAGGCCCCGATCAGGTCGGCCAGGCGCACGGCAGCCCTTTGACCGTCCGTGCTGCTGCGCGACAGGCCGTAGATCAACGGGGCGTGGGCCTGCTCCAGAATTCGGGTGGCGTGGACCACCGCTTCCTCCAGCGTGACGGGTGTGCCGTTGATCGCGGCGACCGGCGGCTGGCGTGATTCCTGTTGCAGGAACCACGGCTCGGCAAGGCCACACGCGCCCTCGGCCCGCACGACTCGCCCCTCGCGAACTAACACCCGCAAATCATCGCACAAGCACGCGCAGACTGTGCATGTGACGTCGTCGATGACGGTTTCGTCGGCGGTGGGTGGGTGGTTCAAAACTTCGATCCTTTCGGGCATTCGACATGAAGCAACCGTGGTTTCATGCAGCCGCTTGCCGACCGCAGAACGGGCAAACTGTTGGATCGCTCGTCGGATCAGCTTCGCTGTCGTCCGTGCGAAATGCTTGCGTCACGCGGTGAGCGCAATCGGTGCAGCGATGCTCCCACGAGTGGATCGTTCGCGTGTCGGTCGAAAAATGGTTGTAGGTGCAGCTCACGGTTCCACCGTTGCAGCCGGGACATGGGCCAATCGTTTGCCGGTCACGAGCCATTGCCTGGTCCTCCTCTTGCGTGAGCTGTTGCTGGTTCGGTGATGCCTTTCCAGTCGGCATGGGTATTTATGGGTCATCAGGAACTACACGAAAGCATTGAACAGCCGGCCCGTTGACGCGCCCAGTCGGGGCGTTTTGCTGCCAATTCTTCCTTGCCAGGTTGTTCGTCATAGGGATGGCGCAATAATTCCAATAAATCACTAACCATCGCAAACTCGCCCTGCTCTGCCTTGTCGATCGCGAGTTGAGCCAGGTAGTTTCGCAGCACATATTTAGGGTTGACGGCGTTCATTCTCTTTCGTCGCAGATCATCAGGTGTGCCGTCATCGCGAACACGCTTTATGTAACTCCTGAGCCAGTTGCCAATGCGCGTCTTGTGTTCATAGTTCATTTTCTCAGGCACATAATAAGCATCCATAAGCGGCAGCAGCAGCACTTCGTCGCCGGCATCAGTCAGGGACTCCAGACCCGTGTCGATCATGGCAAGCTTGCGATAGAAAATGGTCATATCAGTTTCAACCAACTGCAATACGACCAACAATTCCGCGAT
>CAYQZE010000024.1:0-8271 GCA_964421985.1 uncultured Dehalococcoidia bacterium
GCCCACCGAGCTGCCGACGATCGAGATGACGCCGTCGTCCGACGCGCGGGAGGTGGCGGCCGCGATCGATGACCTGCGCACGTCGGGCTATGGCTGGACGATCTTCAGCAGCGTCAATGCGGTGGACGAGTTCATGCGGCATCTGCGCGCGGCGGGACTGGATGCGCGCGCGTTCGGCCGGACGCAGATCGCGGCGATGGGATCGGGCACGGTGCAGGCGCTCGCTGTGCACGGGCTGCGGGCCGACGTGGTGCCACAGCGCTACGTCGCTGAGGGACTGCTTGAGGCGCTGTCGGCGCGGGTGATGCGCGGGCAGCGCGTGCTGCTGCCACGGGCGGAGGGCGCGCGCCCGCTGATCGTCGGCGGGCTGGAGTCGATGGGCGCGCGGGTCGATGAGCTGACGCTGTACCGATCGGCGGTGCCGAAGGACGTCGACGTGGAAGGGCTGCGGCGGCTGCGGGCGGGAGAGATTGATATGGTGACGTTTGCGAGCGCATCGGCCGTGCGCAACCTGGTGGAGATGCTGGGCGGCGATACGGCGCCACTGCGCGCGACGCTGATCGCGGCGATCGGGCCGATCACGGCGCAGGCGGTGCGGGATGCGGGGTTGGATGTGGGTGTGACGGCGGAGGAGTACTCGATCGAGGGGTTGGTGGCGGCGTTGGCGCGAGAGGTTGCCGCTCGTAGCTCGTGACTTGCAGTGGCCGGTTGATCAACGCACGGCGCGCTTGAGGGCGGCAGCGATGCTGCGCGGTTGCACGCGATCGACGCGGATGGAGTCGCAGTTCACCCAGGCGGCGGCTTCTCGGAGGGCTGATGCCATGTCTTCGACGGCCGACGGGTCGTGGAGGGAGACGTTGCGGGCGACGAGCGTTCGGCTTTCGCGGGCGGGATCGACGTGGCCAACGATGCGGCCGCCGGCGAGCAGGGGCATGGTGAAGTAACCGTGGATGCGCGTCTCCTTCGGCTTGTAGGCCTCGAGCGAGAGGGCGTAGCCGAAGATGCGCTGCGTGCGCTTGCGGTCCCAGACGAGTGAATCGAACGGGGACAGGAGCGTCGTCCGGTAGGCGCTCGGGGCTCTGGCGTTGAGCGCTGCGGGATCGGCGAAGGCTGGTTCGTCCCAGCCTTCCACCTCTACGGGAACGAGCTGGCTGGCGGCCAACGCCTCGTCGAGCAAGCGCGCGCGGTCGAGGTTGCGGCCGAGGTAGAGCGGAAGCAGGTAGAAGTACTCGGCGATGTCGCGTCGAGTGGCGACACCGAGTGCTCCGGCGGCGATCCGCACGAGGTCGCGATAGCACTCCTCGGGTGACGGCTCGCGCTGGAGAAGATGGGGCGGGAGGACGCGCTCGGGGAGGTCGTAGACGCGCTTCCAGTTGCGACGCATGGTGCAGACGGCCTCGCCGCGTGCGTAGAGCACCTCCAGCGCCCTTTTCGCGTCGGACCAGTTCCACCAGCTGGCGCTTTGTCGCGCCCCGCCGAGATCGCTGGCGGTGACGGGACCGTCCCTGAGGCGCTCCCGCACTTCGTCCAGCATGGTTGTGCGGACACGCGACCCGTGCGCGAGCACATCCGCTTCCTTTGCGAGCGACGGCCAGACGCCGCGCCCGAGTTGTCCGCGCCGGAAGGCGAAGAGCGGCCAGGTCTCGAGCGGCAGGATGCAGGCCGCGTGGGCGATGTACTCGAAGGCGCGCGCAGGCTCGCCCCAGTATGCGTCCTCGACGGCGGCACGGCCGACGGGACCGAGGCGGGCGTAGGCGACGAGCTCGTGCGAGCGGGCGAGGACGGAGATGGTGTCAAGCTGGACGGCGCCGGTGCGGCGGAGGACGCCAGCCACCGTCGTTGGGCGATCGCGGGAGACGGCGAGACCCTGGGCGGTGATGGCGATGCGGCGAGCGTCGTCGGCGGAGATGTGCTGCGCGCTCGAGCTGCTGCGTGAAGGGCGCTTCGTCATGATGGCCAGTGTAGGCGACCGGGGGCCCTCACACGGCCTTCGGCCACCCTCTCCCACTGCGGGAGAGGCATTGGTCGGAGTCTCTTGCAGAGACCGTCGATCGGCGGTGAGCGGCTGCTATCATGCACACGTGAATCTCAAGCTGCAGGAACTACGCCGCATCATCGGCGCAATGGAGTCGGCGATCGTCGCCTTCTCGGCGGGCGTCGACAGCACCTTCGTCTGCGCCATCGCCGCCGACGTGCTGGGCGACCGGGCGGTGGCCGTGACGGGTGTCTCGCCCTCGATCCCGTCCGCCGAGGTTGATGAAGCGAAGGCGCTGGCCGGGCAGATCGGCATCCGCCACATCCTGCTCGACACGTCCGAAATGGACCGCCCCGGCTACGTCGAGAACTCACCGCAACGCTGCTACCACTGCAAGACCGAGTTGTACTCGCTCCTGGAGGAGATGGCCGAGCGCGACGGCATCGCCTTCGTGCTGGACGGCTGCAACGTCGATGATCTCGGCGACCACCGCCCCGGCCGCGTCGCCGCATCGGAGCATCGTGTGCGCAGCCCGCTCATCGAAGCCGGGCTCACCAAGCCGGAGATCCGCGCGCTGTCGCGAGAGCGTGGGTTGCCCACGTGGGACAAGCCCGCGATGGCATGCCTCTCCTCGCGCATCCCGTACGGGACGCCGGTGACCGTCGAAGCGCTCGACCAGGTCGGCGCGGCGGAAGCGTTTCTCCGGGGCATCGGATTGCGACAGCTCCGCGTCCGCCATCACGGTGACGTCGCCCGTATCGAGGTGGAGCTCACCGACATCGCCGTCGTGGTCGAGCACCGCGAGCGCATCGTCACGCGGCTGCGCAACCTTGGATACACGCACGTCACGCTCGACCTCGCGGGCTTCCGCAGTGGTTCAATGAACGAAGGGCTCACCGGAGCGAAGCCGGTCGCGGCCGTCATCCAGCTGTAGTCCCGCGATATACTGCGCATATGGTCACGAAACGACCCGCCGCGAAGAAGACCGCTGCCAAGCCCCGGGCGCCGAAGAAGCGCGCGTCCCTCGATCCGACGCTTACCGCGGACATCGTGGCGATAGGCCGCCGCATCCCGAAGGAGGATCTCGCCAAGATCCCCCGAGATGCTTCGACGCGCTTCGATGAGTACCTGGAAGAACTCCTCCCCTAATGGGGTTGGTCTTCGCCGACTCGTCTTACTACATTGCGCTTCTTGTGCCGGATGACGATCATCACGTCACTGCGGTTCGCCTTGGCGCACGGCTCGATGGTGGGGACACGCGGTTCTACACGTCGCAGGCCGTACTCTTCGAAGTGCTCGCGTTCTTCTCGCGCCGAGGAAGCCGCGCCCGCGAGCGTTCGGTTGAGCTCATCGACCGCCTACGGGGCAGCCGATCAGTAACAGTCGAATCCACTTCCGAAGCGCTCCTCGACGCAGCCATCGATCTTTACCGCCGCCGGCTCGACAAGCGGTACAGTCTCGCCGACTGCCTGGGCATGGTCATCTGCCGCGACCGCGGCATCTCCGACGTACTCACGACCGACCGTGACTTCGACGCCGAAGGATTCACGATCCTGCTCGCGGATTAGGCGCAGTCGTTCACCATCAGCACGGGTCCAGGCGCCATAGCCCGCGATATACTGTAAGCATGGTCACGAAGCGCCCCACCGCGAAGAAGACCGCTGCCAAGCCCCGGGCGCCGAAGAAGGGCGCCTCGCTCGATCCGACGCTGTGGTCCGACATAGCCGCGATATTCGCCTCCGTCCCCGAGAAGGACTGGGCGACCGTCCCGCGTGACGCGGCGCGCCGGTTCGATGACCTCATCGAGGGCGAAGGCCGCTAGAGTTGCGTTTCGTCTTCGTGGACTCCTCGTTCTACATCGCGTTCGTCCACGTGCGCGATGTCGACCACGACAGAGCCGCGCAGGTCAGCCGGGAGCTGCACGCTGCCGGCGCGCACTACGTGACGTCGCCCGCCGTGATCCTGGAGGTTCTGGCGTATTTCTCGCGCCTCGGGCCGCGGCTTCGCGAACGGGCAGCGCTTCTCGCTGAACGACTGACGGAGAGCGCCATCGTCGAGATCGTCCCGCTCGACAACGCCGTCTTCGCGGCTGCCATCGACCTCTATCGCCGCCGCCTCGACAAGCGCTACAGCCTCACCGACTGCTTGGGCATGGTGATCTGTCGTGATCGCGGCATCGCGGAGGTGCTTACGACCGACCGCGACTTCGAAGCGGAGGGCTTCACGATCTTGCTGGGGGATTAGGCGAGACTCTTCACCATCAGCACGCGGCCTGGATTGGCGGTGAGCCGCTCGTAGCCCGCATCACGCCGTGTCTCCACAATCCGGAATCCCTCGCGCTCGTACAGGTGCTGCGCCGGATTCGCGATACCGGTCGCGAGCGACATGCGGGTGAAACCCGCCGCGCGCGCATCGGCCTCGGCGTGGCGCAGGAGCAGCGCACCGATGCCCCGGTTCCGCCACGCCGGATCCACATCCAGCTCTCCGATGTAGTACGAGTCCGCCGGACGAACCACCTGCACCTTCGCTCGCGCCCGCTGGTACCGCAGGTACCGGATGAGCCCGCCCAGCCCCATGATCGGCAGGCCGCGGAGCAGCACTCTCGCAACGGCGCCCGCCGTCATGCGCGCGTCCTCGCCGGGGCGCCGCGTTTCCATGAGCGCCACGGCCCGCCCGTCTCGAACCGCTACGACCGTGAGCCGGACGTCGATCTCGAGCCCGTTGCGCACTACCAGCGCACCGATCCTCTTTGCCTTTAAGGAGTCAGGCGCGATCGCGCGGATGTCGCGCGGCGGGTCGTCGTACAGGATGTCGATGAGCCGCTGCATGTCGGCGTGCCTCGCGGGCCGGATCGTCAGCTCATCCATCGGCGTCATCATCCCACGAACTCGCGCCGGTCCACGTGGAGCCGCGGTAGTCGCCCGCAGCGCTTCTACCAGCGCCCCCAGTAGATCGGGTTGGTCATCGCGTGCACGACCTCGCCGCGCTCCGGACGGCCGCGGAAGCCGCGCACCTCGCAGCGCAGGTAGTCGTCGCCTTCGATGCGCAATGCGAACTCGCCGTCGTATTCCTCGACGTCCGGCGTGATCTCCTTTACGAGGCCGCGCTTCCCGAAAAACCGCAGATGCTTCCCGTCCGGGCCGCGATAGGTGACGCGGAACCGGATCGGCGCTCCATCCGCGGCATCGATGCAATCGCCCTGCAGAGCAGCGAACGAACCATCGCCGGCGGAGTCGGCCCGCAGCTCGATGAAGGGCCCGTTGGGCGCCTCCGAGATGAAGATGCGCCCACGCTGCACGGCGTCGAGCACGCCGCTCTGGGTGAGCGGCCCCTCGACGTACACCCACGTGCACGGCTCGCCGGGGCAGTTCGGCTGCTTCATCGGCGCCGGCGGCACGCAGTGCGAATCGCTGCCGCCGACGGCGACCATCCGCTCGCCGCGCTTGAGGTGCGCGTCCCAGCGCAGCAGCGCCGGCTCGTTGAAATAGCGCCAGGGCGCGTTCCACACCTCAACGGCCTGGTAGCCGCGCACGGCGTCGTGCGTCCACGGGATTGGTGAGTCCGGATGGTTGATCGAGAACATCGAGCCGCGAGCGTTCGCCTGCTCCACCAGCCGCTGCACCCGGTCGCTGTCGCTGCCGCGGAAATCGATCCAGCCGTCCAGCCCCCAGACGTTGGCGTGGCCGCCATACATCGTGATCTCTTCGCCGGGGATGAGCAGCGGCGCCCGGTCGTTCAGGCGCGCCAGCTCCTCCCAGTGGCTGATCGTGTTGTGGTCGGTCAGCGCGAAGTAGTCCAGGCCGACGCGCCGCGTGTAGTCGACGATCTCTTCTACGGTGTTGGCGCCGTCGCTGTGCTCGCTGTGGGCGTGCAGGTCGCCGCGATACCAGCGGCCAACGCCATCTTCGCCGCCGGCGACGCGCTGTGGGTAGGGCGAGCCAGGCACGGGCACGGAGGCGTCATCGGCGCCGGTGGCCGTGGGATCGACGTCCATCTCGATATTCACGCGGTAGCGCACGGCGGCGTCGTCCATCTTCGAGAGGCCGAACATGATCGTCCAGGCGCCGGCCTGCAGCGGGCCGCGCAGGTATCCCGGTGTTGCCGCGTGCCGTGCGATGTAAAAGGCGGACCGCGCGCCGCCGCTCCAGCCACGGAAGCCGCCCGTCAGGAAGTCCGCGCCGCGGGTGTCGAACACGCCGATATCGATGTTGTTGCCCGGGTTGAACTCTTGCGCACCGTCGACCTGGTTCGCGTAGTGATAATTGACCTCGATGCGCCGCGCGCCCGCCGGCACTTCGAACGGCAGATAGGCGTACTGCCGGCGCGCTTCCTCCTGCGTGACCACGCCATCGAGCCGGATCGTCTGTCGCATTGCGCCCTCCGCAGCTCTCGCGCCGGTGCGCGCAGTATGCGCATGCGGTGCGCAAGAGACAACACGCGGGCGCGGGGACCTCCCGATCCTACGGCTCTGGAGTGTGGACGGTCGGTCGTTTGCGGGCGGGGCGCTGGAGAGGGCAGACTGAGGCGACGATACTTCATTGCACGACGAAAGGCCGACCGTGAACGACGCCGAAGAACTGCTCCGCGCCGCCCTGCTGAAGGTGCCCGCCGGCCTCGCCGAGCACGTCGTCCGCGTCGTCGATGAAGCGCTCCGCCTCGCCGAGATCCATGGCATCGACAAGCAGGTCGTCCGCATCGCCGCTCTCGGACACGACCTGCTGCGCGCGCTCAACAGCGAGCGCCTCCTCGGCATCGCCGCCGACCAGGCGTACGCCGCCGACGAAGCCGACCGCATGGACCCGATCCTCCTCCACGGCCCGCTGGCCGTCGCGGTCCTGCGCGAGCAGTACAACGTTGTCGACGCCGATATCCTGGGCGCGGTCGCGTATCACACGACGGCGCACGCCGCGATGACGCCGCTGCAGAAACTGATCTTCCTGGCAGACAAGATCGAGCCAGAGAAGCGCGCGCGTAACGAGGCGCTTGACCGCGTCGCGGAACTCGCCGAAGCCGATCTCGACGCCGCCATGCTCGTCTACCTCAACCAGATGGTGGAAGAAGCGGTCGAGGCGGGCTGGCCGCTGCACTCCCACACCGTCGCCGCGCGCAACGAGCTCCTCGCCCGCAAGCGCGCCGCCGCGGGCGACCGGAAAGACGCTGAGCGCATCGACCGCTGACCTTCCGCGCAATGAGAGTAGGCTCAACTGCAAACCGGAGATGAACGAAGAGCGTAGGGACGCAGCTTCAGCTCCGTCCACCGACCCTCCCCATCTCACCAATCGTCCTCAGACCGCGACGCGATGAGCGCCCGCAGCCTGGCGATGTCCGCACGGTCCTTCTCCCGCAGCGGCGCGCCGTGCGGCTGATCCGCAAACCCAACCTTCATCGCCAGCAGCCCCTCGACGCTCATTGCTGCAACGTCAAGATCACCCAGCCGCACCCGCGGTTCATCGAACGCGCCCGCCGGAAACACCCACTCGGACCACCGCCCGGGGACGCGCAAGTCGCCATCCGCATGCCGCGCGAGGTATGTCGCGCTGACCTCTTGCCCGTCTTTCAGAAACGGCTGTCCCTCGTCCGGATGCAGTCCGGTGGGCGCCTCGAACCCCGCGCGCACCAGCGCGTTCTTGGCCTTCCCGGCATCCTCCAGTCCGACGAACAACTCGATGTCCGCGTGATCCCGCGTAACCTCGCCCGCGTGGAAGTCCATCGCCCAGCCGCCGAACAGCCACCACGCCACACCCGCCGCATCCAGCGCGTCACGGATCTCGCCGATCAGCCGCATCTGGATCGCGGTCGCCTCGTTCACGGATCAGGATCCTTGAGGTGAGCTATGCGTCGTGCTCTCGCAGCCACGCCGCCGCTTCCTTCGCGTGATAGGTGATGATCACGTCCGCGCCCGCACGCTTGATCGATGTCAGGACCTCCAGCGTCGCGCGCCGGCCGTCAATCCAGCCGTTCGCCGCTGCCGCCTTGACCATCGCGTACTCACCGCTGACGTTGTACGCCGCCATGGGCACGTCGAACGCCTGGCGGGCCTTCGCCAGCACGTCCAGATACGCCAGCGCCGGCTTCACCATCACGATGTCGGCGCCCTCCTCGATGTCGTCTTCGATCTCCAGCAGCGCTTCGCGCGCGTTCGGCGGGTCCATCTGGTAGCCGCGCCGGTCGCCGAACTGCGGTGCGCTGGCGGCGGCGACGCGGAACGGCCCGTAGAAGGCGGAGGCATACTTCGCGCAGTAGGCCATGATCGGCGTCTGCGCGAAGCCCTCATCGTCCAGCGCCTCGCGGATCGC
>CAYQZE010000025.1:0-5222 GCA_964421985.1 uncultured Dehalococcoidia bacterium
GTGTAGGATCTGGTCGTTCGAGGTTGGATGTTGGATGTTGGAGGGTGCGCCGAGCAGAGATCGAGCTGTGCTTCGAGCTGTCCAGCAACTCGACCAGCGGGGTCGGTTCAGCTAGCGACGGGCGTGCTCGTGCATATCCCATAGGTATGCCGCGTCGGCGTCGTCAGGCCGCATAGACTACGGTCAAGTCCCGCATGATGCCACGGCGGCGGAAGGGGTTGCGGATCGAGCCCTTCTGCACAAGATCCACGTCGCGCCCGAAGATCGTTCGCAATTCGTTTTGCATGTCGACGAAATCGCCCAGACTCGTGCCCGACTTGGGGGCGAACGTCACCATGACATCGACGTCGCTATCAGGCCGTGCTTCACCGCGCGCTGCTGAACCAAACACCGCAAACTCAGCCACATGCCATTTCTGGCAGAACGCGGCGATTGTGCTCTCCGGAACGTTGAAGGACGAGAGGATGTCCATTGCGGCCCCACAGCGAACTCAACGTCGGTGGCTCTTGGCTTCTGCCTTGATCGGCTGTCGCGGGGGCGCCTATACTCTCGTGGCGGATTTCACAAGCGAGCGCTTGCGAAACCGCCTGCTTGCGCCGATGATGGATCGGGCGCACTTCGGCGCCGCACGTGAGGAGCAGCCGCGTGGCATATACGATCGTCGATACGTGCATCGGCTGCACCGCCTGCACGAAGCGCTGCCCGACCGACGCCATCACCGGCACGCGCAACGTCGTCCACGTCATCGACCCGCGGCTCTGCATCGACTGCGGCGCTTGCGGCGTCGTCTGCCCGCCGGAGGCGATTCTCGACGACCTCGGCGACATCTGTAGGACGTTTCCACGCAAGGAGTGGCCCAAGGCGATCGTCGTTGAGGACAACTGCATCGGCAGCGGCTGCGAGCTGTGCATTCAGGTCTGCCCGTTCGATGCGCTGAGCCTGGGCGAACCGGAACGCGTCGTCGGCGACTTCTTCGGCGTTGCGGTGCTGAACGAGCGCAAGTGCACGGGCTGCCGCCTGTGCGAGGATGCCTGCGGCTGGGGCGCCATCTACATCGACCCACCGCGCGAGCTGCTCAAGAAGCGGGCCTGGCCCGAGGAAGAAGCCGGCGAGCCGGAGAAGGAGCTGGCCGAAGCCACGGCCTAGCCTTCTGCCTCCGAAGCAGCGGCGTCTTCTGCGACGCCCGTGTCGAACGGGCTCTCTCCTGTCGATATACTTTCACGATGGTTCGAACGACCGCCTGTGTTCTCGCCGCTGCGGTGTTGGTCTCCGTCTTGGCCGCGGCATGTGGTGGTGACGGAGGCAGTGGCGGTAACGGCGACGCGAAGACCGTCTCCGTGCCCACGGCGGCCAAGCCGCCGCCAGGCGTCACCGGTGACGGCGCCATCGATCAGATCATCACCGCTGCGCTTGTGAAGGACGACATCGCGCTCGCCGCGCTGGCCGGCTACGAGCGCGTGGCGTGCAAGACGGGTTCGGCACAGGGGGCCGGCGCCGCACCCGTCTGCCGCGGCGACGAGGCGGACGGCGCCTCCGTGGAGGTCCTCGCGTCGTCGGCGTGCACAAACAGCTGGATACGCCCGGAGGCGGTCCCGGATGTCTTTGCGTATAACCTCGCGCCCGGCAAGCCGGAACTCGTCACAGTGATCAAGCCGCGGCTCCGACCGGAGGACTACGGAGGTGGCTTTAGTGCGACCGCCGTCGTGGTGGTTCGGTCGAGGTTCGGAGCGGGCGGGCAGCCAGAGGGCGTCGCCCTGCACCTCAGGAACGGGCGCGTCGTCTGGATCGAGGCGAGCTGCCGCGACCTGGCCGAGCTGATCGCGCCCGACCGCGTCGAAGCCGTGATCTTCGATCCGACGGCTGCGGCGCCGGCGTCATCGCCGGCGAGTGCTACTGCTACGGCGACATCTACGCCGTAGCCTCACGCGTGCGATTGTCCCGAAGGCTGCTGGCGCGCGACGCGTACGCTTGTCATCATCGGCTGTCCCGCGCGGCGAAGTTGCGCGCGCTCAGCCGCCGGCTGTGACCACGAGCACTGCGAACGGAGATAGTCATGCGCGCAGCTGTTATGCGAAACCGCGCGATCGTCATCGCCGATGTGCCGGAGCCTGTCCCGGGTCCGGGCCAGGTGCTCGTTGAGACGATCGCCTGCGGCATCTGCGGCTCGGACCTGCATACCCTGCTGCACGCCGACAAGATGCGCGAGATGGCGAAGGCGAGCGGTTCGCCGGCCGTGTTCGACCTCGAACGCGACATTGTGATGGGCCACGAGTTCAGCGCGCGCGTGCTGGCGCCCGGCGCCGGCGTCACGAACGTCAAGCCGGGTGACATCGTCGTGTCGATGCCTGTGATGCTGAGCGCGGAAGGCTTCGCCGCCGTCGGCTACTCGAACGACTACCCGGGTGGCTACGCCGAGCGCATGCTGCTCACGGCCGGCCTCTGCGTGCCGGTACCAGCCGGGCTCGACCCGCGCCACGCCGCGCTGACCGAGCCGATGGCCGTCGGCCTCCACGCCGTCGCCAAGTCCGGCATCGCGAAGGGCGATGCCGCGCTCGTCCTGGGCTGCGGCCCGGTGGGCCTCGCCGTCATCGCCGCGCTGAAGCTCGCGGGCATCGAGCCGATCGTCGCGGCGGAGTTCTCGCCGGCGCGGCGCGGGTTCGCGACTGGGCTCGGCGCGCACCACGTCGTCGACCCGCGCGAGGAGACGGCGATCGCCGCGTGGCAGCGCGTCGATGGCGCCCGGCCGCTCGTCATCTTCGAGGCGGTCGGCGTGCCGGGCATGCTCGATGGCGCGATGCGAGACGCGCCGCGGTCCGCCCGCATCCTCGTCGTCGGCGTCTGCATGGAGACCGACAGCATCTGGCCGATCGTCGGCATCAACAAGGAGCTGTCGATCCAGTTCGCGCTGGGCTACACGCCGGAGGAATTCACGCGCACGCTCGGTCACATCGCCGACGGCGACATCGACGTGGCGCCGCTGATCACGGGCGAAGTCGGCATCGCCGGCGTGCCCGAAGCCTTTCGCACGCTGGCGAACCCCGACGCTCACGCGAAGATCCTCGTCGAGCCGGCGCTGGGCTGATCGTGCGCTCCGACCTAACCCCCGGCCCCTTCCCGATGCTGGAAGGGGAGTCAGGCGCCGGTGTAGACGCGGAAGCCGTAGTCGTTGTAGCGGAACGACGGGTCGATGCTCGAGCGGGCGCTGAGGCGCGTGAACTTGATCGCGTGACGCCAGCTACCACCGCGGCTGGCGCGCCGCCGCCCGCTCGCTGGCCCGCCCGGGCATACGCGCGGCGACGCGTGGTAGTACCGCTCGTCGTACCAGTCGCTGCACCATTCGTGCACGTTCTCGGCCATGCACGACAGTCCGAAGGCGTTGGCGCACGCCGCCGACGGTGCATGCGGCCGGTCGAGCCTCGCGATCTCCTCGTAACGCGGGTGCATCCCGAGAGAGCCGCCGATCCACGGCCAGTCGCCGCTGATGCCGCCGCGCGCCGCACGCTCGCGCTCTGCCTCCGTCGGCAGCCGATGTGGCGTTCCCGTCAAGGATGTCAGCCACGCGCAGTACGCCACCGCTTCGAACCAGCTGACGCCGACGACCGGCTGCTGATCGGCGTTGAATCGTGCGTCGCCGGCGAAACGTGGCGGCGCGGCGTCCGTCGCGCGCACAAAGTGTGCGTACTCGGCGTTGGTCACCGGCGCGACCGCCGCGCGGAACGCCGGCAAAAATACGCGATGCGCGGGGCGCTCGTCTTCGCGCCCGGCATCGTTGCCCATCGTGAACTCGCCCGCCGGGATCAGGAGCAGCTTCGGCGCAATGCTGGTGCTGTCGGCGGTGGTGGCGTGCTGGCTCCGTGGTTCGGGCATATTATGCACCGTCCCCGCGCCAGCGCACTTCGTAGAGGCGTACGGCGTAGTCAAACCCCTTCATCTCGAACTCGCCGCGGTCTGAGAACGAGAAGTTCTTGCCGGATAACAGATGCCGCACCGGTTCCGGGATCAAGATCTCGCCGCCGCCGGCCTTCGCGGCGATCCGCGACGCCAGAATCACCGTCGACCCGAACAGGTCGCCGTCCTCCTCGATCGGCTCACCGGCGTTCAGGCCGACGCGAACCTGCAGTGGCTCCGGCGTCGATTCGGTGTGCGCGGCGAAGGCCCGCTGCAAGGTGATCGCGCACTCCATCGCCTGTGTTACGGATCCGAACGACGCCATGAAGCCGTCGCCCATCGTCTTCACCTCCGCGCCGCCGTGCTGTGTCAGCGCCTCGCGCGTGATCCGCTCGTGCTCGCGCAGCACGGCGCGTCCTGCGGCGTCGCCGAGACGCTGCATCATCTCCGTGTGGCCGACAATGTCGGTGAAGAGGATGGTGCGGAAGGCGCTCGCTTCTTCGCGCTGCGGCGCCGCTGCGCTCGGCGCGTCGTCCGCGGGGGCGGCATCGCCGAGGAACTCCACCACGGTGCGAATCCATCCCTCGTCCACGCCAGCGACGGTCTGTGGCGGGAGGACGGCGAGCCTTGTGCCTGGAATGTGCGACGCTAGGAGTTGGGAAAACTTCGGCTGGCCGTGCCGTGGCGACGGTGTGCAGACGACGAGCGTCGGCACGCGGACCTGCGGCAGCAGATCCGTGATATCTATTTCGAGCGTCGCGTCCCGCCAGGCGAGCAGCCCGTCCGGCTCCATCGATGCCCGCATGAGGGCGGCTAACTCCCTCGCCCTGTCACTGTCCGAGAATTCAAGCGACATGCTTGCCACCGTCAGCGTGTACGACTCCCACTGGTCGACGAGCGCGCGTATCGACTGGGCGGCGCGCCCGTCCGGGCTGGCTTCGTAGTAGTCACTCCCAACGGCGAAGGCGTCGCGCAGGATCAGATGGGTTATGCGCTCCGGATGCCGGACGGCGTAGGCCACCGCCGTGAAGCCGCTATGCGCCGAGCCGATGAGGGCGAATCGTTCAACTTGCACGCGATCGACGACGGCTTCCAGGTCGAGGAGCCGCGCCGCGAGGGAGAAGTCGGGCGACTCGCGTTGCGAGAGCCCCGACCCCCGACCGTCGTACCGCACGACTCGATGCCGTCGTTCCAGCGCCTCGAGTTCCGCGCGAATTCGGGGCGTCGCGCGCATCAGCACCAAGTGGCTGCCCCAGATGCGGCTGGTGCTGACGATCGTTGGACCGTCGCCCATCGCGTAGTAGGCGATGCTGACGCCGTCGGCTGTGGTGGCG
>CAYQZE010000026.1:0-27585 GCA_964421985.1 uncultured Dehalococcoidia bacterium
TACGTTGATGGTGAGGTATGTCACCAATCGCATATCACGGCGCGCGCCCCAGCCTGTCAGCCGTGCATCGCTATCGTGGTGGCGCATGGAAGCTGGTCCATGTGACCCGCCGATGAGCGCTGGCGAATCAGCCCGCAGCGCGCAGGGCGGCGTACAGCCGCTGCGGCTCGCTGACGCCCTTCAGTGTATGTTCGCCGCGATCCTGGAAGGTCACGCCCGCCGAGGTGCGTGCCAGATCCGCGACGGTCCGCGAAACCAACACCTCTCCCGGCGCCGACAGCCCGGAGATGCGTGACGCGATGTTGACGGCGCCGCCGAAGATGTTGTTCGATTCGCGGATGACGTCGCCGGCGTGTAGGCCGAGATGCAGCGGCAACCCATGCGCTTCGCCCGCCACGCTGCAGCGCAGCGCGGTTTCGATCGCCTGCGATGCGCCCGGGAACGTCGCCAGCACGCCGTCACCGAGCGTTTTAGCATCGATCGTCGTACCGCCGGCATCGGCGATGATAGCGCGCAGTGCGGTGTCGAGATCGCGTGCTCTGACACGGAAGGCCGCATCGCCTATGCGCTCGGTGAGCGCGGTAGAGCCGACGATGTCGGCGAAGAGGATGATGGCGGTGCCACCCGGTGCGTCCCGCACGGATGCCGGAGCGGACGCCTCTTGCGCAGGCTTCGCCGCGCCCGGTGGTCTCAGGAAGTCGAGGATCCGTTCGTCCGCAGCCTGTTCAACCGCAATCGACGGCCCGTGGGGCGCGGTGAGCTGGAAGCGGGCGTTTGGAATACGGGCGGCCACTTCTTGCGAGAGCGCAAGGGGAACCAATTCGGAACCTTCGGTGCCCATGACGAGGGTCGGGGCGACGATGTGTCCCAGCTCCTCGACCACGTTCACCCGCCGGTTGGCGTGCCGAAAGGCGATGTATCCCTCGGCTGACATGCTTGCCTGTATGCGCGTGGCCGTCGCTCGCGTCACTTCGGCGTCGCTGTATCCCGTTACCTGGGATGCCAGGGTCATCGCGATGAAGTCCCACTGTTCGAGCGTTACTGATTCGAGAGCAGCGTATGCCGCGAACATCTTGCCCGTTTCGTACAGCCGCACGGCGTCCGCGTAGGGTTCGAGGAGGACGAGGAGCGACACTTCGTCGCGATATCGCGCGGCGTACGCGATCGCGGGCACACAAGCGTGACGGACGCCCATCAAGGCGAAGCGATCGAGCTTCAGATGCCGGACGACGGCGCGCAGGTCGCTAACCCGCGTGTCGAGTGAAAAGTCCAACACCCGCTGTGACAATCCCATGCCGCGGGGGTCGTATGCGACGACCTGATGCTCACGTGCGAGACTACGGGTGACGCCGGCAATTCCCGGGACTTCGTCCCAGGCCGTGACGTGCGAGGGAACGCCCGGAACGCGCACCAACGGCGGCCCCTCGCCAATCAGGGTGTAGGCAAGACTGACGCCGTCGCCGGCCGTGAAGTACCTCACGTCGGGCTGATCCATCACAGGCGGCCTCAAGGATCTCGCGCGGATCTCCGGCTTTGTGCCGGCAGTATGGGGTGAGCGCGCTGCTCGTGCCACCGTGAGCTACGCGTAGCCCGGGCCCCATCACAAATGCGTGGTCAGGCCGCCGTCGACGAACATCACCTGGCCGCTGATGTAGCCGCACGCGTCGGATGCCAGGTAGACGGCCAGCGGCCCCAGTTCGTCGGCGGCGCCGGCGCGCTTCATCGGTACGAAGCGCACGGTCTGGTTGGCGGCGGGGTCGGGATCGCCGATGGCGCGCGAATACTCCATCCATCCGGCGGCGATGGCGTTGACCGCGATCTTGCGCGGCCCCCACTCCGTCGCCAACGCACGCGTCAGATTGAGCACGCCCGCCTGCGCCGCGCAGTACGCCGCCGCATGCGCGATGGCGCGCTCGCCCAGCACGGAGGTGACGTTGATGATGCGGCCGCCGGTCTCCTGCCCCAGCATCTCCTTCGCCGCCGAGCGGCAGCCGTGGAACGTACCGGCCAGGTTCACCTGCATCACCTTGTTCCACTCGACATCGGTGGTCGTCTCGGCCGCCTTCCCGAGAAACAAGTCTGGTGCGTTCACCATGATATCGAGCCCTCCGAGCGCCTTCGCGACCTGGCGCACCATCACCTGTACGCCCGCACCCAATGTGATGTCCGTGGCTACCGTCGATGAGGCGCGGCCCATCTTCGTCAGTTCCGCCTGCACGCGCTTGACGCGCATGATCTCGTCGCCGTCGTTCGATGTCGAGGAGACGGTGACGCTGGCGCCCGCCTCGCCCAGCGCGAGTGCTATCGCCCGCCCGGCAGCGCCGCCGGCACCCAGCACGAGCGCGCGCTTCCCGGTCAAGTCGTAGGCATCGATCCCCAGGCGGACGTCGCCCCACTCGTTCTTCATGGTCAGTCTTTCAGTCTTTCAGTCTCTCGGTCGCTCAGCGGCTGACTCCGCACGGTGCCGGCCCCAGTGGGCGAAATCCCTACGGGCCGTAGGCCTGTGATCCCTACACGGGCACTTCGGGCGCGAAGCCCATCGGTGCCAGGCCGCCCGCCAGGCCGCCGCCATCGATCACGAAGCCCTGCCCCGTCACGTAGCTGGAGGCGTCCGACGCGAGGAAGATGGCGAGCGGCCCGAGTTCCCACGCGTAGCCCAACCGCTGCGCCGGCAGATAGCGGCCGCGCGTCTGCGCGAACAGCGCCGCCTGCTCGTTGCCGGGCGGCGCCTGCATGACGAAGCCCGGAATGATGCAGTTGACGCGGATGTTGTGCTTGACCAGCATCCACGACATCGTTTTTGTGATCGCGATGACGCCCGCCTTCGCGGCGCCATAACCGAAGCTCAGCGGGTACGCCCGCATGGCGGTGCCCGAGGCGAGGTTGATGATGGCGCCGCCGTGCCCTTGCGCGGCCATCACTTTCGACGCGGCGCGACCGCAGTAAAACGTGCTCGACAGATTGACGTCAAGCGTGTCGTGCCAGTCGTCGTCGTTGACGTCCCACAGCTCTGCGTTGGCGCCGCGCATGTCGCCGACGCCCGCGTTCGAGAGCATGATGTCGAGCTTGCCGAACTCGTCAACCGCGCGCCGGACGAGGGCGTCGCACTGCGCCGAATCGCGCACGTCGGTCGGCTGGGCGACGGAGCGCCGTCCGAGCGCCTGGATGTCGGCCGTTGTGCGCTCAATCTGCGCGGCGGTGCGCGCGGCGCAGACGACATCGGCGCCCGCTTCGGCAAGGGCGAGCGCCATCTGGCGTCCGAGGCCGCGCCCCGCACCCGTCACGATCGCCACCTTGCCGTCGAGCTTCAGGCGTTCAAGGACCATGTCCGCTGCTCCTGCGTCTCCAGTGCGGCCATTGTATGTGCCGTCGAAAGCATGCGGAAGCGCCGCGCGAGGGATGGCGCGCCTCGCACGACCACCACGCCGATCTTGCGGAGGGCGCGGAGACACGCAGCGCCAGCGGGAAGCCTTGCATCGCGCGGCCCGCGTCCTCGTGCGCAGCCCCGCCGCACCAACAGCTCGGCGCGCGTCCTCCTGACCAACGTGCGCGCTCAGGGGCGGAGGACGAGCGTGTGGGCGGCGACGGCGGCGACGTCTTCGGGGGTGTACGGCATCGGTATGCGCTCGGCGCTGCGCCAGCGTTCGACCTGGTCGGTGTAGTGCGGCGTGCCGGGCAGGCCGGAGGCGCCTCCCGGGATGATGCCGGTCGTGTGGGTAATGTCGGCAAGATCGACGACCTGGCGGTAAACCGAGGTGAGGAGCACGTCGAACTCCGCTTTCGACCAGCCGTAGGCCGCGCTCTTAATCGTGTCACCATCGCCGCCGACGGGAGTGGGCGGTTGGTTGAGGGTGGTCGCGAGTTCGGCGAACAGCGACGAAAGCGGATGCTTCGCATTCGTCCCGTGACAGCTGTCCCAGCGCTGCGTCATGCCCTGGCTGGTCTGCCAGGCGGCTTCCAGCGCGGACGGAAGGATCTTCGACCAGGGAACGTCGCCGGGCGCGTTGTCGTGATAATCCGAATCAAGGCGGGCAAGGAGGGCAGTCATCCAGACAGCCGGAATGCCGAAGGTCTCGTCTTTCGAGGCCCAGGCCCAGGCTTTCGCGCCGATTATCGGCTCGAACATGGCGCGTGCGATGGCGCGGCGGAAGTGTGCGTACGCCGCGGCTTCTGTACTTTCCGGGAGAAGGTCGGCGTCCCACGCAGCGAGCCGCAGGCGACAGGCTTCGGCATCGCCGCTAAACGGCCCCATCCGCTTGAGTAGCGCGGACCAAGCGCGGCCGGGTATGGAGACGGTGTCGGCCTGGATATCCGCCACCTCCGCCGGCGTGTGCTTCGCCCGCGCGGTGATCCGTTCGACGATACGGGCAGCGCGAGCGGGGCTGGTTAGCCCAGTGCCGATGTAGGGGTAATCCGACTGGATGACGCGTTGATTGGCTGTCGCGATATAACCCTCGGGCGGGTTGATCGCCTGGGGAAGATGTTCGAACGAGACAAAGCCCGTCCATTCGGAAGCGCCATCCCAGCCCGGGACGGGGTAGCGGCGGTGATGAGGTGTGGGGCGGATGGGGATACGGCCGCGCGTCAGGTAGCCAATGTTGCCCCGTGTATCGGCGGAGACGAGATTGTTGACTGGATCAACCCAATCTCGCTGAGTTTCATGCAGCTCGGCGACAGTCTTCGCATCGATCATCCGACGGATCGCTTCGAAAGCCTGTGTCGGGCCGTCCGTGGCGGTGTAGCGGAACGCGAGCGCCGAGCCCGAGCGCGGATCACCAAAGATGATCGGGCCGTGCTGGGTGCGATACGCATCGATCGTGAGTGCGGCGGCTTGGCGGACGCGTAACGTCTCCTGCGCGCGTTCCCCCTGCTTCCAGCCATCGACACCGAGGTAGCGGCCGGGCATATCGGGGTCGAACTGTTCGATATAGAGATCCTGATAATCGGCGTGCGTGTGCGTGATGTTCCAGGCGACGCTGCCGTTGTGGCCGAAGTGCGGAAAGCCGGGCATTGATGGGAACGTGGCGCCGGTGACGTTGAAGGCGGGACAGCAGACGTGGACCTGCCAATAGGCGTTCGGCACATCCAGGGCGCGATGGGAATCGTTGCAGAGGACGGGCATGCCCGTCGTCGTGCGGGAGCCGTGCACCGCCCAAGAATTTGAACCGCCCTCGTTGGCGCCGATGAATGCGAGCTGTTCGGAGATGGCAGTCAGGTCGAGCGAGGCTTGCTGGATTACGGCAGCGTACGTACCGCCAGGCGGAAGGATGAGGGCAGCATGGGGAGATGTGCCAACGGGCGGGAGCTTCCCTATCGCTGCCGGGCCGGCGAGCAGAAGGAGCCTGGCGTTGTTGAGTTTGATCTGCCAGCCACCCATCAGGACATGACGAATCTTGAAGGCGACGACCGAGTGCCAGGGCTCCCAAGGTTCGGGGGTGATGCCGGTGAGGGCATACTCGACCGGGAGTGGCTGCCCGGAGGTGAGGAAGGCGCTCACCCCGGCGGCGAAGGCTTCGAACATCGCGAGCGTCACGGGACTCATCGCTGCCGTGTCTTCGCGTGCGGCGCGGACGAGCTGCATGCGGCGGGCGAGCGTATCGGTGGCGATTGCGCTGGGGCCGGCGGCCTCGGCCCAACGGCCCTGCCCGCGCAACCGGTCGAACTCCATCTGCCAGAGCCGATCCTGGGCCGCGGCGTAGCCCTGGCCGAACCAGGCGTCGTGTTCGTTCTCCGCGGCGACATGTCCGATGCCGTAGGTGTCGCGGCGAAGGATGACACGCTGGTGGAGGCCAGGGAGACGAAGCTCCCCGTCGCACTGTGGAATTGCGGATGCGAAATCGATCGCGGTCATGGCGGCCCCCCGTTCGGCAACAATACACCGGGAAGGCGACGCTCGTATAGCGCAGCGCCCTGGCAGGTAGCGGACCAGTACATGCGCTTCACAGCGCCCGCGCGGAGGCGTATGATTGCGCCAGCGTCCCGCCGGCAGCGAAAGGAGCCCGCCGTGTCCGATTACCAGTTCGAGCGCGAGTCGCGCACGCCGTTTTCGGAGGCGTACTCCGTGACGGAGAGCGGTGACCCGATCGGTCGCGCCGATCTTCACTTCACGCCCTCCGGGATGGTGTACGCCACGGTCTGCGTGCCGCAGGACTACGACGAAGCCGACATCGAGGACCTGATCGGCGAGATCGACGAGCGTCTCGTGTTGAGCACGGACGCCTATCGCGACGACTTCATCGTGACCGTGTGGCGCGGGGTGCAGGCCGGCGTGTACTCCGAGGAGGATGACGAAGATGAGGACGAAGGCGACGAGGATGGCGAGCAGACATCGAAGGTGGGGGATGGCCGCGCGTCAGCGACGTAGAGGCCGCTACCCGTTCTGCGCGCGCTCTTGTTCGTCGAGACTGGCGAGTCCGTTTTCGTAGCGCACGAGCTTTTCCTCGAGGGTGTCCTTCATCTCCTGCAGTGCGGCGAACTTCTGTTTGATGACGGCCACCTGGCCTTCGGTGACGCTGCGCGCACGCAGTAGTTGCGCCCGCCGCTCCGGGATCGCGGCGTCTTTGCGGTAGTTCGCCCGGATCTGCATCTTGACTTCGTCCGCTTCGACCATGTCCTTGATCTCGGCGAGCGTGAAGCCGAGCAGCGACTTGAGCCGCTTGATCTGTTCGACGCGGCGCACATCGTCCTCTGAGTAGAGGCGGAATCCGCCCTCCAGGCGCGAGGGGGGCTTCAGCAGGCCGCGCTCTTCGTAAAACCGCAGCGTGCGCTGCGTGACGCCCGCGCGCTCCGCGGCCTCGCCGATCTGCAGGTAGGCGTGTTCTTGGGATTCCGGTTCGATGGTCGGAGTGCGCTTCGTGGCCATGCGACCGATCCTATCGGCATGCTAACGCGTACGTCAAGGTTAGGTTACCTGTGCGTCACGAACGGCTGGGCGGCCGCGACGGACGAAGGCGGCGCCGCGGGCGGTTCCAGGCGGACGCATTCACCAGCACCGCGCCCGCGATGAAGCCGCCGATGTGCGCGAAATAGGCCACCCCATCGCCCGCCCCAACCGCATCCACCCCCAGAGTCGAGAACCCGCTGAATAGTTGGGCGACGAACCAGAACCCGATCAGCACGAATGCCGGCAGCGGAAAGGGGATGAAGAAGAAGATCGGGATGATCACCGAGACACTCGCTCTCGGGAACAGGACGATGTACCCGCCCATCACCGCCGCGATGGCGCCGCTCGCGCCGACGGCCGGCGTCAGCGCGTCTGGATCGACGAAGCCGTGCGCGAGCGCGCCGGCCGTGCCGCCCAGCAGGTAGAAGATGGCGTAGAGCGCGTGCCCCATCGCATCCTCGACGTTGTCGCCGAAGATCCACAGGAACAGCATGTTGCCCAGGACGTGGATCCAGCTCCCGTGGATGAACATGGCGGTGAAGATCGTCCATGCGGGGTGCGGCTGGCCCGCGCAGACGTTCGCGCTGCCGGCGGCGAGATGTCGATCCCAACCGAACGCATCGAACGTGCATGCGGGGATGTTCCCCCAGTGAAAGACGAAGGTTTGCAGCTCGGTCGCTTCGCCGATGCGCGTTAGCTGGCTGAGCGAAACTTCGTACAGGAACACCGCCACATTGATCGCGATGATGGCGACGTTGACGTACGGGAACGAGCGAGCGCGCTCGCTGTCGCGGATGGGGATCACGTTCGGGACACGGCGCGCGACGCCGTCGTGCGGGCGTTCTCCGCGGCCATCAGAACTCGATCCCGGGTTGCGCCTTCAGGCCCTGCTGGAAGGGGTGCTTAATCTCGCGCATCTCCGTCACGAGGTCGGCGTAGTCGATCAGCGCCTGCGGCGCGTCGCGGCCCGTGATGATCACGTGCGTGCGTAGCGGGCGCGCCTTCAGGAATGCGATCACGTCGCTGGTCGAGAGCCAACCGTAGGTCAGCGGGTACGTGAACTCGTCCAGCGCAACGACGTCGTAGTCGCCGGAGGCGATCTTCGCCTTGCACTGCTCCCAGAGTTCGCGTGCGAGGGCCTTGTCCTTTTCGATGTCCTTCGAGAGCCAGGTGAAGCCGCCGCCGAGGGACACGATCTCGATACCGGCCTTCTGGGCGGCCCTGTTCTCGCCGTAGTTGGACGTCGTGCTCTTGATGAACTGCAACATGCACACGTGGTAGCCGCGTCCCCAGGCGCGAAAGAGCACGCCCAGGGCGGCCGTCGTCTTCCCCTTGCCGTTGCCCGTGTTGACGACGACCAGCGCCTTCTTGGGGAGCTTGGGTGCGCCCTCGCCGCTCTCGGTGTGCTGTTCGTCCGTCATGCGACCCCCTGGAACCGCCCGGCGCTGTCATACGGATATCGGCGATCCCGGCGCCCCGCAAGCCCGGGGGCGCCGACAGCGAGAACGGCTCATCGGTATGAGCGATTGCCCCGAGAAAACGCCTTTGTGAATTGACTTACAAGCACCTCGCTGATACGATTTGGCCGAACCGGGGCAGAGGTGATCGCGCGTGCCCACGGCTCTGCGCGCGCCGAAGTTGCCGTCCGGGCGGGAGAGGATCGCTTGCCGTTCCATGCTCTGCTCGACAGTTACCTCGCCGTCTTCATCGCGGCTATCGTCGGGTTCTTCCTCGTCGCCACCGCCCTGATTGCCGCCCGCGTGCTTGCGCCGTTCTCGAAGGAGAAGGGCAAATCGGTGTCATACGAGTGTGGCATGCTGCCGATCGGCCGCACGCGGGCGTCGATCCCCATCCGGTACTACCTGTTCGCCATCCTTTTCCTGATCTTTGATGTAGAGGCCGTATTCCTGTTCCCCTGGGCGGTCAGCTTCGGCCACGCCGGGAAGGCCGCCTTCTGGGAGATGGTGCTGTTCATCGGCATTCTGGGCGCCGGCCTTGGCTACGCCTGGAAGAAAGGCGTGTTGCAATGGAACAAGTGACCGCCGAGAAGGCCGCACCGCCGGCGCTGCCCGAGAAGCAGATCGAAGGCGCGCCCGTGGTCGCGCCGCAGCGTGAGCCGACCAGCGTGGAGCGCGAGGCTGCGCTACTGACGCCCGTGCCGTACGAGCCCGGGGTGGCCCTCTATCGCCAGATCCTCCCGGGCATCCTGCAGGTGCCCGCGGATGCGCTGCTGGCCGCATCCCGCAAGTCGTCGCTCTGGCCTATGACGTTCGGGCTGGCCTGCTGCGCGATCGAGATGATCGCGACGTTCATGTCGCGTCACGATCTGGACCGTTTCGGCATCGTGCCCTGGCCGTCGCCGCGGCAGTCTGATGTGATGATCGTGTCCGGCACGGTGACCAAGAAGATGGCGCCGGCCGTGAAGCTGCTTTACGAACAGATGCCGAACCCGAAGTGGGTGATCGCGATGGGCGCTTGCGCCACCAACGGCGGGCCGTACACGCGTTACGACCGCGTCTTGCAGGGCGTCGACAAGATCATCCCTGTGGACGTGTACGTGCCCGGTTGCCCGCCGCGGCCCGAGGCGCTGATGGACGGCATGCTGGCCTTGCAGCATAAGATCATGGAAGAGCGCAACAAGTAATGACGCTGCCCGAAGGTCAGGAACCAGAGGTGACCAGCGGCGCCGGTGGGCCGCCGGAAGCTCCGGCCCCCGCTTCGGATGCGGCCGCCGCGGCGGCTGCGAAGCCCGCCGCGGAGCGCCCCGCGCGGCCCGCGAAAGAGGCGGAGCCGAAAGAGGCGCCTCGCGTCGCGCCGTCCCCCGGCAGCATCAACGAGGTACTGGCCTCCGCCGCCGGCGTCACGTTGACGGCGGCCTACATGGTGCCGGAGATGAAGGGCGAGTGCGTGACGATCGAGGTCGCGCGCGATGACATTCCTGCCGTGATGACGGCGGCGCGCGATGACGAGCGCCTGGACCTCAAGTACCTGAGGTGCCTTTCGGGCGTGGACTGGCAGGATGAGGGCCTTGAGGTCGTCTACCACCTCTGGTCGTTCACGAAGCAGCACAGCCTGCAGGTGAAGACGCGCGTCACCTACGACGACGCGAACGTGCCGAGCATCGCGACCATCTATCCCGCCGCCGACTGGCACGAGCGCGAGACGCGTGACATGTTCGGCATCAACTTTCCCGGGCACTGGAACCTGGTGCCGCTGCTTCTCCCCGAAGACATGACCGACCACTTCCCGCTCCGCAAGGACAATCCCCTGCAGGAGATCGAGGAGTGGCAGGGCGAGAACCTTCGCGACGGCGCCGGCGAAGGGGACGAGTAGCGATGGTGCTCGAACGCGACCCCGCGCTCGAAATCGTCGACATGCCCATCAACATGGGTCCCCAGCACCCGAGCACGCACGGCGTCTTCCGCATGGTGCTGGTCATCAACGGCGAGAAGATCGTCGACGTCGTCCCGCACATCGGCTACATGCACCGTGGCGGCGAGAAGCTGATGGAGGCGATGGACTTCCGCCAGGGCATCGGCTATTGCGACCGCACCGAGTACCTGGCCCAATTCAGCGCCGAGCTGGCGTACTGCCTTGCCGTCGAGCGTCTGATGGACCTGCAGGTGCCGGAGCGCGCGGAGTACATCCGCGTCATCCTCACCGAGATGAACCGGCTGAGCAGCCACTTCATGTTCGCGGGCGCGTTCGGCATCGACGCCGGCGTCTTCGGCACGAGCTTCACCTACGCCTTCCCGCAGCGAGAGTTCTTGCAGGAGGTCTTCGAAGAGGTCTCGGGCGACCGTTTGATGTACGCCTACTTCCGCGTCGGCGGCCTGGCGTGGGAGGTGCCCGACAACTTCACGCAGCGTGTGCAGGAAGTGCTCGTCCACTCGGCGCAGGGGCTGAAGGACATCGACGACCTGCTGACGAAGAACGAGATCTTTATGGCGCGCTGCCAGAACATCGGCAACTTCAGCGCGGAGAAGGCGATCGCGTACGGGCTGAGCGGGCCGATGCTGCGCGCTTCCGGTGTGCCGTGGGACCTGCGCAAGGACGAGCCGTACTCGATCTACGACCGCTTCAACTTCGAGATCCCGGTGGGCAACTACGGCGATGTCTACGACCGCTATCTGATTCGCATCGAGGAGATGCGCCAGTCGATCAGCATCATCGAGCAGGCGCTAGAGCAGCTGCCGCCGGACGGGCCGATCATGCCGGAGAAGATGCCGCGCCGTCTGCGCACGCCGCCCGGCGAGGTATACGCGAAGGTCGAGGCGCCGCGCGGGGAGTGGGGGGTGTACCTGGTCTCGAAGGGCGGCGACAAGCCGTACCGGCTGAAGATGCGGTCGCCATCGTTCTGCAATCTATCGGCGCTGCGTGACATGACGATCGGGCAGTATCTGGCGGATGCCGTGATGATCCTGGGCTCTATGGACATCGTGCTCTGCGATGTGGACCGATGACGATGATGCTGCTTTCGGCGCCGGCGATCGATATGCCCGGGGCGCTTGCCTCGATCATCGGCCTCGTGGCGATCACGCTGGTGATGACGGTCGGCGTGGCGTACGCCACGTGGTACGAGCGGAAGATCGTCGCCCGCATGCAGCTGCGCCTCGGCCCGACGCGCACCGGCCCCTTCGGGTTGCTGCAGCCGATCGCCGACATGCTGAAGCTGCTTGTGAAGGAAGACCTGCGGCCGGCGACGGCCGACCCCGTCGCCTTTGAACTGGCGGTGTTCGCGATTTTCGTGCCTGCGTTTCTCGCGTTCGTCGCGGTGCCGTTCACGTCGGACTGGTTGATCAGTCCGCTGCCGCTGAGCCTGCTCTATCTGCTGGCGATCTCCGGGCTCTCGTTCATCGGCTTCCTGATGGCCGGCTGGGGCTCCGACAGCAAGTACGCGCTGCTCGGCGGCATGCGCGCGGCGGCGCAGCTGATCTCGTACGAGATCCCGCTGATCCTGGCGATGATCGGCGTGGTGATGGTCGTCGGTAGCGCCGACGTCTACGGGATCATCCTCTTCCAGGATCGCGTGCCGCTGATCGTCTGGCAGCCGCTGGGCTTCGTCATCTTCCTCATCGCCTCCGTGGCAGAGGTGGAGCGCCCACCGTTCGATATCCCGACGGGCGAGTCGGAGGTCGCGGGCGGCGTCTTTATCGAGTACAGCGGCATCCGCTGGTCGATGTTCCAGCTGACGTCGTACGTCAACATGTACGTCTTCGCGCTGCTGGGGGCGTTCGTCTTCCTCGGTGGCTGGGAGTGGCCGTTCGGCCGCGACGTCGGCTGGGGGTACCAGCTGCTATTGACGGTGCTGAAGATGAGCCTGTTCATCTTCTTCTACCTCTGGATCCGTGCCTCGATGCCGAGAATGCGCGTTGACCAGCTGATGTCCTACGCGTGGAAGGTGCTGATCCCGTTCGCGCTGCTCCAGATATTTCTCAACGGGCTGTTCATCGTTTACGATGCGCCGGGCGCGGCCCTGGGCATCGCATCGGGTGCCGCCACGGCTGCGCTGGCGGCATTGGCGTTCCGTGTCGTGCGCCGCGGGGAGCCGCGGCTGCCGCTGCGGATGGTGCCGGTGCGCGCGACGGCGATGGCGGCGAGGAGTGCAACGTAATGCTGGGCATCCTGCGGAGCATGGGCGTGACGGCGAAGGTGATGTTCACCCGGAAGCCGGTCACCATCCAGTATCCGGAAGTGCATCGCGAGATCCCGAACCGCGACCGGGCGTTCCCGATCCTGCTCTGGGACGAGGAACACGACGAGCCGTACTGCACGGGCTGCCACGCGTGCGAGCGGGCCTGCCCCGTGGAGTGCATGACGGTGGTGATGCGCGACAACCCAAAGCACGCCGCCGGCGAGAGCAAACGGCGGAAGATCATCGATGAGTTCTGGATCGATTACGGCCGTTGCATGCGCTGCAACATCTGCGTCGAGGTCTGCAACTTTGAAGCGATCGGCATGAATAACACCTGGGCCGGTCACGAGCTGTCGCGCTACGACCGCTCCCAGCTCGTGCTGGATCTCGACGAGCTGCTCGCGCAGTCGAAGGCGGGCAAGGTGCAGCCCGGGCTGACTGCATGACGCTCGTATTCTTCTACATCATGTCCGCGATCGTGGTCGCCGGAGCGCTGGGCGTCGTGCTGGTGCGGAACGTGGTGTACGCAGCGTTGTTGCTGATCCTCTCGCTGATGGGGGTCGCCGGCATCTATATCCTGCTCTCGGTCGAGTTCCTCGCGCTGGTGCAGGTCCTTGTGTACGGCGGGGCGGTGACGGTGCTCGTGCTCTTCGCGCTGATGCTGACGAAGACCGGCGAACTGAAGGAACACCTGGACGGCGACCAGAAGCCGCTGGCCGCGGTCGCCGCGCTCATGCTGCTGGGCGCATTCTTTGCGATGATCAGCCAGACGGAGTGGCCGCGCGACATCAACCAGCTCACCGTCGTGCCGTTCTCCGATATCGGCGATGCGCTCTTCAGCCGCTGGACCGTGCCGTTCGAGATCGCCTCGGGCGTCCTGCTCGTCGCGCTTGTCGGCGCGGTGGTCATCGCCATGCAGGAAGAGGGGGAGCGCTAGGTGGAGACGGTCAGCCAGAGCATCCCGATGGAACACTTCATCGTGCTCAGCTCGATCCTCTTCTCGATCGGCGTGTACGGTGTGCTGGCGCGCCGGAACGCCGTGCTGATCCTGATGTCGGTTGAGTTGATGTTGAACGCCGTCAGCATCAACATGGTGGCGTTCGCGGTCTACACGGCGCCGTCGTTTTTCGTGGGGATCATCTTCGCCATCTTCGTGATCACCATCGCCGCCGCCGAGGTAGGCCTCGCGCTGGCGATCGTACTGCGGGTGTTCCGGAATCGTGGGACGGCGAATGTCGACGAGATAGCGACGCTCAAATGGTGAGCATGGTCGCGCGCACTGCCTGCGCGCACGAAGGGGAGTAGCGATCAGCGGATTCGGTATGGACGATGCCTGGGTGCTGCCGGCGCTGCCGGTGGCCGGGTTCGTCTTCCTCCTCCTGTTCAGCCCGTGGTTACCGCGCAAGGGCGACTGGCTCGCCATCGCGCTGATGGCGGTGGCGTTCGTCCTGACGCTGGTTATCGGCCGCGACGTGCAGAACGCCATCGGTGACGGCAACTTCCACGGTGTTGCGCGCAGCTGGGAGTGGTCGAACATCGCCGGCGTGATCGAGATCCGCATGGGCACGTTCGTCGACCAGATCACGCTCGTGATGCTGTTCTGCGTCACGCTCGTCTCGACGCTGGTGATGATTTACTCGACCGCCTACATGCACGGTGACCGCCGTTACGGCTGGTTCTACGCCATCATCTCGCTCTTCGTCGCCTCGATGTTGACGCTGGTGCTTGCGGACAACCTGCTGCTGCTGTATTTCGCGTGGGAGCTGGTGGGGCTTTGCTCGATGCTGCTGATCGGGCACTACAACGACAAGCAGTCGGCGGCCGAAGCGGCCAAGAAGGCGTTCATCACCACGCGTGTCGGCGATGTCGGCCTGCTGATCGGCATCATCATCCTCTTCACGCAGACGCATACGTTCAACATCCAGCACATCCTCGAGATGGCCGAGGCGGGAGACATCAACAGCGCCTGGCTTAGCGGCGCCGCGATCTGCATCTTCGCGGGCGCCTGCGGCAAGTCGGCGCAGTTCCCGCTGCACGTCTGGCTGCCGGACGCCATGGAGGGCCCGACGCCGGTGTCCGCGCTGATCCATGCGGCCACGATGGTGGTGGCCGGCGTCTATCTGGTGGCCCGCATGCTGCCGTTGTTTGAAGTGGTCGACGGCATGCCGGAGCTAATCACCGTGATCGGCCTGATCACCACATTGGGGGCGGCGCTGGTTGGACTGGCGCAGCGCGACATCAAACGCATCGTCGCCTACTCGACGCTGAACAGCCTGGGCCTGATGATGGTGGCGCTCGGCTCGGGTGCCGTCGGCGCGGCGATGCTCTATCTGTTCGTGCACGCCTTCTTCAAGGCGGCGCTCTTCCTCGCCAGCGGCTCGGTGATCCATGCCACCGAGCAGCAGGAGGTGGACAACCTCGGCGGCCTCTGGAACAAGATGCACATCACGGCGCCGGTGTTCACGATCGGCGCGGCGGCGATGGCGGGATTGATCCCGCTGTCGGGGTTCTGGGCGAAGGACGAGATCCTCGCCGGTATCTATCACGGCCCGATCAATCAGGCGGCCCTCGTGCTCATCCTCATCTCGCTGCCGATCACCGCGCTGTACATGACGCGCGTCGTTATGTTGACGTTCTTCGGCGAACCGAAGGATCCCCACGTGTTCGAGCACGCGCACGAATCGCCGCCCCTGATGACGGCGCCGATCGCGCTGCTCGCCGGACTGACGCTGGTCGCCGGATTCGTCATCTTCGAGGGCGTGGGCGAGGCGCTCGGCTTCCACAGCGGCTGGCTCGGATTCGTGTACAACCTGGGCGAGGGCCCGGAGGAGTTCAAGGTCGTCTGGTGGCTGTCGATCTTCTCCGTCGTCAGCGTCGGCGCGAGCATCGTTGCCGGCGCCTGGATCTGGGGTGGCGCGGCCGAACCATCGAAGCGCGCGGCCGCCTTCTCGCCGTTCTTCTACCGCATGCTGCTCAACCGCTTCTACGTCGATGAGGTGTATCAGCTTGTGATCGACAAGGTCGTGCTCGCTGCGGGACAGGCGGTCGCCTGGTTCGACCGCGCGGTCGTCAACGACTCGGGCGTCAACGGCACGGGCGAAGCGACGAACTATCTGGGGTTCCTGGCGAAGTACCAGCAGACGGGCAAGATCCCCAACTACGCGCTGGCCATCGTCATCGGCATCGTCGTCATCACGATCGTCGCCTTCGGATACAGGACGTAGCATGCATTCTGGGTACTGGCTGCTGGCGACGCTGTTCCTGCCGCTGATTGCGGCGGCGGTGCTCGTCGCCGTGCCGGACAACCGCAAGGACATCGTGCGCTACATCAGCGTGGCGACGGGCGCGGCGCTCTTCGCGCTCTCGACGTACGTCTTCTTCGCGTACGAGGTCGATCACGGCGCCGGGTACCAGTTCTTCATCCGCTACGACTGGCTCGAGAACGTGGCGTTCCTCGGCCCGCACGGCATCTCGCTCGCGCTCGGCATCGATGGGATCTCGGCGCCGATGGTGCTGCTCACCGGGATCGTCGCGTTCGGCGGCACGCTGATCTCGTGGAAGATCGAGCATCACAACAAGGACTTCTTCATCCTGTTCTGGGTGCTCGTCGCGGGCGTCTACGGCACGTTCGAGTCGCTGGACCTCTTCTTCTTCTTCTTCTGGTACGAAGTCGCCGTGCTGCCGATGTACCTGCTGATCGCGGTGTGGGGTTCCAGCAGCGTCTTCGAGACCTTCGCGCGTACCAAGGAGTACAGCGCGATGAAGCTCACGCTGATGCTGGTCGCGGCATCGATCCTGATCTTCCTCGGCATCTCCGCGGTGTTCAAGGAAGCAGGTCTCGGGACGTTCGATCTGCAGCAGCTCTACGCATACCAGTTTGACGAGAACTTCCAGAAGGCGGTGTTCCCGCTGTTCGTCATCGGCTGCGGTGTGCTCGCCGGCCTCTGGCCCTTCCACACCTGGTCGCCCGACGGTCACGTCTCGGCGCCCACCGCGGTGTCGATGCTGCACGCCGGCGTGCTGATGAAGCTCGGCGCTTTCGGGATCATCCGGCTCGGCATCCAGCTGCTGCCGGAGGGCGCGACGTTCTGGATGCCCGGCCTGATGATCCTTGCGACCTGTAACGTCGTCTACGGCGCGTTCGCGGCGACCGCGCAGCGCGACTTCAAGTACATGATCGGTTACTCGTCTGTCAGTCACATGGGGCTGGTGCTGATGGGCCTGGCGACGATGAACCAGATCGGCGTGAACGGCGCCGTGCTGCAGATGTTCGCGCACGGCGTCATGACGGCCACGTTCTTCGCCATGGTCGGTTCGATCTACGACCAGACGCACACCCGCGACATGCGCCTCTACAGCGGGCTCGTGCATCGCATGCCGTTGTTCGTCTTCTTCTTCGGGCTCGCCGGGCTCGCTTCGCTGGGGCTGCCCGGCCTCTCCGGCTTCGTCGCCGAGTTCCACATCTTCGTCGGCGCGTTCCGCACGTACCCGTGGGCCGCCGCGCTGGGCATCTTCGCCGCCGCGATGACGGCTGTGTACATCCTGCGGATGATGGGCATGTCGATGTTCGGGCCCGTGGACGAGAAGTGGGGCGAGCTGAAGGAGATGACGTACTTCGAGCGGGGCACGGCTGTCCTGCTGCTCTCGTTCATGCTCTTCATGGGGCTCTGGCCGGCGCCCTTCATCGACCGCATCTCCGAGACCGTGCGCGTGCTTCCGGGGGTGTCGTGAACGAACTGAATCTGGACTACACGCTGTTCATCCCGGAATTCCTGCTGGCGGGTCTGGTCGTCGTGCTCGTGGCGCTCGACCTCTACGTGCCGCAGATGAAGAAGTCGTGGCTGTCGTACGTTGCGGCGGCGGGCCTCGCCGGCGCTGCTGGCGTGTCGCTGGCGTGGGTGAACATGGAGAGCGACTTCGCGCGCATCGCCGCCATCGATAACTACACGACCTTCTTCCGCGTCTTCTTCATGGCCACCGGCGCCGTCGTCTGCCTCGCGTCGGGCAAGCTCGTCGAGGACAAGCTGCGCCACCCCGGCGAGTATTTCGCGCTGATCGTCCTCTCGACGATCGGCGCCGTGGGCATGGCCGCTTCCCGCGAATTGATGACCGCCTACCTGTCGCTTGAACTCCTGAGCTTCAGCCTGTACATCCTCGTCTCGTACGAGAAGTTCGACCCTCGCTCCAACGAAGCGGGCCTCAAGTACCTGCTGCTGGGCGCATTCGCGTCGGCGTTCTTCCTGTACGGCATGAGCCTGATCTACGGCGTGGCGGGCAGCACGTACTACGCCGACATCTCGGCACGCCTGGGCGAGGGCACCGAGCAGTTCGAGTGGGCGCTATTGATGGGCCTCGTGCTGATGATCACGGGGCTCGGCTTCAAGGTCGCCGCCGTTCCCTTCCACATGTGGACGCCCGACGCCTACGAAGGTGCGCCGGTCGCGATCACGGCCTACCTCTCGACGACATCGAAGGCGGCGGGCTTCGCGCTGCTGCTGCGCCTGTTCGGCGGCGCCTTCCAGGTAGTGCACGACGACTGGAGCTGGATGATCGCCGGCATCGCCGCGGCGACGATGATCGCCGGTAACCTGATCGCGCTGCAGCAGCACAACGTCAAGCGCCTGATGGCGTATTCGTCGATCGGGCAAGTCGGCTACATGCTCATGGGCATCGCCGGCCTCTCGCACGACACGGCCAGCGCGCTGGTGCTGCATATGACCGGCTACATGGTCTCGAACATGGCGATCTTCGTCGTGATCATCGCCTGGTACAACATGACCGGCAAGGAGGAGATCGGCGACTTCCGCGGCATGCGCGAGCGGGCGCCGCTGCTCGCCGGCGTGCTCGCGGGCGCGCTCTTCTCGCTGGCCGGCCTACCGCTGTTCGCGGGGTTCGTCACGAAGTTCATCCTGTTCCAGGCGGTCACCGACCAGGGATACTACTGGCTCGCCGCGATCGCCGTGGTCACGAGCGTCATCTCGCTGTACTACTACCTGCAGGTAATGAAGCAGGCGTTCGTCATCAAGCCCGACGAGGGTGACGAGAGCTTGCTGCCGGTGCCGCTGCTGATGAACGGCATGGCGGCGGCGCTGATGCTGGGCGTGTTCTACGTCGGCCTGTACCCCCAGCAACTCTTCGATGCCATCGATAACGCGACGGCCTTCCTTTTCGTATAACTCGAGACGCGCTACCCCAAGGCAATCCGACGCCTGTGTCTCTGTGCCTCGATGGTGAAGATCGCTACCATCGAGCGATGATCCGCACAGCCACGCCGGACGACACGCACGCCATCGCCGCCATGATCCGCGCGCTGGCCGAGTACGAGCACCTGACGGACCAGGTCGTGCTGAACGAGGACGACCTGCGTCTGCACCTCTTCGGCGAGTATCGCTACTGCGAGGCGCTGATCGCCGACGAGGGTGGCGAGGCCGTCGGCATGGCGCTCTTCTTCCCGCACTTCTCGACGTTCCACGCGCGGCCGGGCATGTACTTGGAAGATCTGTTCGTCTACCCGCAGCATCGCCGCAGCGGCCACGGCAAGGCGCTGCTCGTGCGGCTCGCGCAGATCTGCGTTGAGCGCGGGGCGCCCCGGCTCGACTGGTCGGTGCTCGACTGGAATGAGCCGTCGATCCAGTTCTACCGCTCGCTGGGGGCGCAGCCGATGGACGAATGGACGACGTTCCGGCTTACGGGCGATGCGTTGCAGGCGTTGGGGGAGGGTGTAGAATAGCGGCGTGGAGCTGAAGATACAGTACGCCAAACGCTCGGACGGCGCGAAGACCGCTTACGGCACGATGGGCAGCGGGCCGGTGCTGATCGTGCCGCCGCCGTGGTTCACCCACCTAGAGTTCTGGCAGTCCGAGCAGTCGAAGCCCTTCGCGGAGCGGCTAGCGGCGAACCACACGCTCGTCCTGTACGACAAACATGGCTGCGGCCTCTCCGACCGCGATCGCACGGCCTTCACGTTGGAAGACGACTTGACGGATCTGCGGGCTGTCGTGTCCGCGCTCGCGCTCCATGAGTTCAGTCTGCTCGGGTACTCGGGTGGCGGCGCGATCAGCATGTCGTATGCTCTCGAGAAGCCGGATCACGTGAAGCGCCTGGTCCTGTTCGGCACGTTTGCGAACCATCCTCCCGAATCGGCCGAGATGCAAGCCATCTACTCCGCCGTTCTTGGGCTCGTGCGTGCTCACTGGGGCATGGGATCAAAAGCGCTGACCGACCTCTTCTTCGGGGATGAGTCCAACGCCAGGGCGCTTGCACAGTTCGATAAGGCGCAGCGCCTGTCCTGCAGCGCGGAGATGGCCGCGGACCTGTTTTCCGGTCAACCCTTCGATCTGCGCCCCGACCTCCACAGGCTCGACCTTCCTGTCCTCATCATGCACCGTCGTGAAGATCAAGTGGCACCGTTCGAGCATGCACGGAAGATGGCGATGCTGATCCCGCATGCGCGGCTCGTCCCGCTCGAGGGTAGTAGCCACCAACTGGTCTATGGCGACACTGAGTCCATCCTGCGTCCGCTCCTCGAGTTCCTCGACGAGGACGAGCCGCGGGCTTCTCCTGTAGAGCGGGTGGCGCAGGGGGCGCCGGTGACCATCCTCTTCACCGACATCGAGGGTTCCACGTCGATGACGCAGCGGCTGGGCGACGCGGCGGCGCAGGGGCTTCTGCGCGCCCACAACGATATCGTCCGTGCCGCGCTGGGAACTCACGGCGGCAGCGAGATCAAGCACACGGGCGATGGCATCATGGCATCGTTCCCTTCGGCGTCGCGCGCGATCGAGAGCGCGATCTCGATCCAGCGCGCGTTCGCTGAGCGGAGCGCCGATGGGGCGCCGGTGCGCGTGCGTATCGGGCTGAACGTCGGCGAGCCGGTTGCGGAAGGCGGCGACCTGTTCGGCACGGCGGTGCAGCTTGCGCGCCGTGTCTGCGATGCCGCCGAGCCGGGGCAGATCGTCGTCCCGGAGGGCGTCCGCCATCTCGTGGCGGGTAAGGGATTTCTGTTCGCGGACCAGGGCGTCGTGCCGCTGAAGGGCTTCGAGGATCCGGTCCGTTTGTACGCGGTGCGGTGGCAGGAAGAGTCGTGATCCGCCGGGCGTACGCGGGCTGAAAAGCCCGCGCTCCGCTGTCGCCGTGGATTCAGTTCTACCGCTCGCTGGGGGCGCAGCCGATGGACGAATGGACGACGTTCCGGCTTACGGGCGATGCGTTGCAGGCGCTGGGGAAGGGTGTAGAATAGCGGTGGAACTGAAGATACAGTATGCCCGCCGTGGGTGAGCCGCCTCGAGTTCTGGCAGACCGAGCAGTCGAAGCCCTTCGCTAAGGGAGCTGCTCCGACGACGAATCAATCTGAGACTCGTCTCGGCATTACGGCGGTTCCAAAACGGCCAGCATCGCGTGTCCCCGCGTTCGAAATCTAGCCAACAGGCCCGCTTTCTCCAACACGGCGAGCGCACGCCGCTGCTGTGATGTCGAGTAAGACACGAGTCCAACGACTGAGTCCTCCGGAGTAAGAAGAAGCGGGGACGTCGTTCGGCGGCCAGTGACATCCTTAAAATCCAAACGCGGCAGTGACATAAGCGCGATGAGCAACAGCAGCGCCTGCCCGCCGAGCGCCAGTTCGCCACCGCTCTCTCGGAGACCGAGATGTCCGCCCCGCCACAAGTGCTGAGGGATCCGGAACGGTGTGCCAATCGCGTGCGGAACGAAGATGCTGGGTCTGCCAGGATCTTCAACGACCGTCACGATGTTGAGCCGGCCAAGCAGCTTTACGGCCCGACTTACCGCCATCTGCTCCGAATGACCGGCCGCGCCGAGGGTCTCTAAGGCAAGCTCACCGGTAGATAACCGCGCCGTGGCGTTGTAAGTTCGCGTGTCGGGCGGGCTCTCGAGGGGGACGCCTGCATACGCACGCGCCCAACGGTAGAGCGTGAGCAGTACGCGAAGCGGAACGCCCCTGCCGTATGCGAGCCGACCAGCGGTATCTTTCGTTAGCCCCGCCCTGCGCCGGCGGGTCAGCCCACAGGCAATGCAGTCCCATGCGCAGTCCGGCGATTCACGGCCCGGTAGTACTAGGGCTGCTGGAATCTGCACCGGCGCCGTCGGTGCCTTCCTGTGTTTCGTGCGAATGCCATGTGCACGACGGACCTCGTCGGGTGAGACTTTGATGGCCGGGAGCTCGACGAATGACGCAAGATCCACTGGACGCACACCCCCCACAGACTCTACGCCCTTTGACGGAGGCTGTACGTGAATATACACGGAGCCTCGTCCTCGGCACCGCCACCTTGTGTCTTCTCGCGCTACCGGTGATCCGCCACGATGGAGCGGGAGGTGGCCATGCCGAAGGAATCGTGTATACACACGGCGCGCAAGAGGCCCGCTCTTCCGGATGCGGTGCCGATCGACCAAGTGCTGAGCCAACTTGGATATTCGACGCCTGCCGCGCGGCACCGGGCACGCCGAGCACTGGAGCATGCCGGGCTCACCAACGCGGGAAAGAGCAGTATCCATCCCCGGAAGCGCCCTGCCATCAGGGCGCTGCTTCGTTCCCGCTTCTTCCTGGCGTGCGGATCACAAGAGTGCGCCGCTGATGCCTCGCGATTGACTCGCGACCTGATTCGTGTCGCGCCCGCTGACTGCGAGACGTGCGCGGGCAGTCCGAACGCCCGCGCGTCCAGCACGCTGCGGTCCACTTTTGAAGCCCTGGGATTGACGAGGTTGCTGGTCGTCGGTGGTGGACCTGGGACGCATGAAGAGCTGAGGGCTATGGCGGGACATCAGATCCGCGTCGACGTCATAGACGGAAGTCGCAGGGCTGACTCCCGCCGCGCCCGGGCGCTCGCAGACAACGCCGACGTCATCGCCATCTGGGGCAGCACGATCCTGCCTCATGCTGTCTCGAAGTTCGTGACGACCGCCGCATACGCTCCCAAGTCTGTCACAATCGCGCGCCGTGGGTTGCCCGCGCTCGTCGCGGGGGTCGCCGAACACTGTCGCAGACGGGGGATTCAGCATGCGGCGCGTTGAGCTTTCCGGCGAAGAGCTCGGAGAGATTGTTGCAGCACAAGTCCGCGCTTGGCGAGACTGGCCCGCGCGCTTCAGCTGCAACCCGCGCGGCGACGTTTGGCCAACCCCGTCACTTGGCTACTCGGGTGCGAGCGGACGGAACCAGGTCGCGGGCAGATTCTCCACCCTCGACCTAACCGTCGACCTTGTGTTGGCTCTACGACCGCTCGGTGGCCGGTTCTTCATGTGTGAGCACGGCGTCTGGACATTTCACGAAGGACTGGGGAGCAAGATGCAAGTGGCACACTTCGAGCTCTCGTCTTCAATGCCGATTGATGTCTGTTGTCACGAGCACCGTTAGCGTGGTCGTCCGTGCTGCCCAGAGCGGTAGTTGTCGGTCAGGTCGCGCGAACATGGCAACGTCCACGCCACGACGGCGAGAGACGCCTAGCGACGCCTTGCAGCGCCACGCTTACAGCACGGCCAGGTAGCGCTCCAGCTCGTAGTCCGTCACGTGGCGGCGGTAGGCGTCGTACTCGATCGTCTTGTTCTCCAGCAGGCTCTCGAAGACGTGGTCGCCCAGCGCCTTTCGTGCGAACGCGCTGCCCTCGAACGCCTGGATCGCCTCCTTCAGGCTGCCGGGCAGCATCTCGATGCCGCGGCGCTTGCGCTCGTCAGCTCCCAACTCGAAGGCGGTCTCCTCCGTCGGCGGCGCCAGCGGGTACTCGCGCTCGATGCCTTCGAGGCCGGCCGCGAGCATCACTGCGAACGCCAGATACGGATTGCAGGCGGCGTCCGGCGCCCGGTACTCGATGCGCGTTGAGGCTTCTTTGCCCTTGCGATAGTGCGGCACGCGGATCAGGTCGCTGCGGTTACGGCGCGCCCACGTCAGGTAGACGGGCGCTTCGTAGCCGGGGACGAGGCGCTTGTAGCTGTTGATCCACTGGTTGGTCACGAGCGTCAGCTCCGGCGCGTGACGGAGCAGCCCCGCCATGTACGACTTCGCGATCGGCGACAGGTTGTACTCGTCGTCGGTGTTGAAGAAGGCGTTCTCGTCGCCCTTGAACAGCGACTGGTACGTGTGCATGCCGGAGCCGTTCTCGCCGGCCAGCGGCTTGGGCATGAAGGTCGCGTAGACGCCGTTGGCCAGCGCCACTTCCTTCACCACGAGGCGGTATGTCATCGCGTTGTCGGCCATGGTCAGCGCGTCGGTGTATCGCAGATCGATCTCGTGCTGGCTGGGCGCGACTTCGTGGTGGCTGAACTCGACGCCGATGCCCATTTCCTCGAGCGTCATGATCGTCTGACGGCGCAGGTCGCTCGCGACGTCCAGGGGGGTCAGGTCGAAGTAGCCGCCTTTGTCCAGCCCTTCCGGCGCGTCGGACGACTTGAAGTAGAAGTACTCCAGCTCGGGACCGACGTAGAAGGTGTAGCCGAGGTCGGACGCGCGCTTGAGCTGCCGCTTCAGTACAAAGCGCGGATCGCCCTCGAACGGCGTGCCGTTGGGGTGGTGGATATCGCAAAACATGCGGGCCACGCCGCGCTCGCGCGGGCGCCACGGCAGCACGGCGAAGGTCGCCGGGTCGGGCAGAGCGACCATATCGGATTCGTCGACGCGCGCGAAGCCTTCGATGCTGGCGCCGTCGAAGCCCTGCCCCTCCTCCAGCGCCTCCTCCAGCTCCTCGACCGTGATGGCGAAGCTCTTCAGTTGTCCAAGGATGTCTGTGAACCACAGGCGGATGAACTTCACGTCGTGGTCGCGGCACGACTGGAGCACGTAGCCCTTCTGGTCGTCGAGCATGCCTCTTCCCTCTCCCACGCGGTTGCCGTGCATTGTATCGACGGCTTGCCTTGCGACGGCAGCCCGGCGGAGTCAAGGCGACCTGCGTAACACAGACTTAACCCGCTGCCGAGTCGCTTGCTGAACTGTAGCGACCGGCGTAGACTGCCCTCCAGGAGCCGCCGTGTCCAAGCAATATGATCTGCCCTGCCCCGTCGCGAAGACGCTCGACATCGTCGGCGACCGCTGGACACTGCTCATCGTGCGCGACTTGCTGACGCTGGGGCCGCGCAAATACGTCGAGTTCGCCGCGTCGCTGAAGGGCGTCGCGCCGAACATCCTCTCGGATCGGCTCAAGCTCCTGGAAGCGCACGGCCTGATCGAGCGGGAGTTGTACGAGGAGCATCCGCCCCGCGCGCGCTACAAGCTGACGCGCAAGGGTGCAGACCTGGGCGTCGTCATGCAGGCGATGGTGCGCTGGGGCAACAAGTACCTGTACGACGGCGTCACCGTCGTGCACGAAGCCTGCGGCCACGAACTCGACGTCGTCAGCGTCTGCGAGCACTGCGGCGAGCGCGTCCGCCCTCGCGACGCCCGCATGAAGTACCGCCGCCGCGAGGCGGCGGCAGCCGTCGGACGCATCGCCGGCTGAGATCGCGTCCGGCCGCTGCTCCGCGCTGCCCGCAGCGGTGGCTCTGGAGCCAACCGCCATCGCCCCGTATCATGCCGGTTCGACGAAGCCCAACGCTTCGGTCCTGTACAGGAGGCATGCGATGGCCGGGCAGATGGTGTCATTCCCCAGCAACGGCGGCACGGCGGAGGGATACCTGGCGACGCCGGCGGCCGGCAAGGGCCCGGGCGTCATCGTCATCCAGGAGTGGTGGGGCCTGAACGCCAACATCAAGGGCATCGCGGACCGCTTCGCCGCTGAAGGATTCCTCGCGCTCGCGCCGGATCTCTACCACGGCAAGTCGGCGGCCGAGCCGGACGAGGCCGGCAAGATGATGATGTCGCTCAAGATGGACGGGGCGGCGAAGGACATGTCCGGCGCCTACGACTACCTGAAGAACGCCAGCGCCGGCAACGGCAAGGTGGGCAGCGTCGGGTTTTGCCTCGGCGGCGGGCTCTCCTTGTACATCTCGACGCTGCGCCCGATCGACGCGACCGTCATCTACTACGGCGCGCTGCCCGGCGTGGAGCCCGACCTCTCGAAGGTGGCGGGCCCCGTCCTGGGACACTACGCCGAGCATGATGAGTGGGCCAGCCCGGCAGCGGCGGCGGCGCTGGCGAAGAAGCTCAGCGACCTCGGCAAGTCCGTCGAGTTTCATCAGTACCACGGCACCTCCCATGGCTTCTTCAACGACACGCGGCCGGAGGTGCACAACGCCGCGTCCTCCCAGCAGACGTGGGAGCGGACGATCGCCTTCTTTCGGAAGCACCTCGGGTGAGCGATGCCCTGGAGTGGCGGCGGGGCGACTTCACCGTCAGCACCGACTCGGCGAGGCTTGACCTCGGCGTTGTGCACCGCTGGTTGTCAGAGTCGTCGTACTGGGTGCCCGGCATCCCGTTCGATGTGGTGCGCTGCGGAGTCGAGGGGTCGCTCAACTTCGGGCTGTACGCAGATGGCGGTCGCACGATCGGCCTGGCACGCATCATCACTGACTACGCGACCTTCGCCTACATCTGCGACGTCTTCGTGTTGGACGAGTTCCGCGGACAGAAGCTGGGCGTCTGGCTGATGGAGTGCGTCGCCGCGCACCCGCGCTTGCAGGGGTTCCGCCGCTGGATGCTCGGCACGGCGGATGCGCATAAGCTCTACGAGAAGACCGGCTTCAGGCGCGTCGCCGCGCCCGATCGCTGGATGGAGCGCGCCGACCCGGACATTTACAAGCGAGCGCAGAGCGAGTAACGCTGCTAGGGTGTAGGGGCGCGGTGAGTTGGTAGTTGGTAGTTGGTAGTTCGTAGTTTGTAGTGAATCTGTGAGGAGCGAGACCGATATGAAAGCAGCTGTCTACTACGAAACCGGCGCCCCCAGCGTCTTCAAGTACGAAGAAGTGCCGGAGCCGCCGCTGCAGCCGCGCGGCGTGCTGATCGACGTGAAGGCGATCGCCATCGAGGGCGGCGACGTGCTGAACCGCGCGGGCGGCGGCATGGTGAAGAAGCCGCACATCGTCGGCTACAACTGCGCGGGCGTGATCCGCGAGGTAGGCGCCGAAGTGACGGACCGCAAGCCGGGCGACCGCGTGACGGCGCTGATGGCCGACGGCTCACACGCCGCCGTCGTCTCCGTGCCGTCGACATCGACGTTCCTTGTGCCCGACGGGTGCTCGCTCGAACACGCCGCCTGCGTCCCCGTCTCGTGGGGCACCGCGCACGACTGCCTGTTCGAGTTCGGCCGCCTGCAGGCGGGCGAGACCGTGCTCGTGCAGGCGGGCACGAGCGGCGTCGGCATCGCCTGCGTGCAGCTTGCGCATCGCGCGGGCGCGAAGGTGATCGCCACGTCGTCGAGCGACGACAAGCTGGAGCGGCTGAAGCAGTATGGCATGGACAGCGGCGTCAACTACCGCGAAGGCAGCTTCGTCGACGCTGTGCGCAAGGCGACGGACGGGCGCGGCGTCGACCTCGTCGTCGATTCTGTGGGAGGCAAGACGCTGGAGGGCAGCATCCTCTGCATCGGCTATCGCGGCCGCGTGATCACCGTCGGCAACGTCAGCCGCGAGGGCAGGGCGATCGACATCAGCGGCCTCAGCGGCACGAACGGCTCGATTACCGGCGTCTTCTTCGGGCTCGAGACGTTCCGCTCGGCCGGGCGCGTCGTGCCGATGATGGACAGCCTGCTCCGCGACATCGCGAAGGGCGAACTGAAGGTCGTCGTCGACCGCACGTACCCGCTGAGCGAGGCCGCCGCGGCCCACGCGTATATCGAGTCGCGGGCCGCGCTGGGGCGGGTAGTGCTGGTGCCGTAAGTTTGGATGTTGGAGGTTGGATGTTGGATGTTGGAGGGACTCGCAGCCGACGGCCGTACATTGCAACAGCCGGGACGGCTGTCCTACACCGCCCGGACCGACCAACAGCCGGGGGCGGCTGTCCTACACCGCCAGCTCGCGCTTGATCTCGTTGAGGTAGCGAAAGTCGGTGGCGCGGGCGATTAGCTCGTCCGGGTTACTCTTGACGAGGCCCGCCTCCTTGAGCCGAAGCGCATAGAATCGCATGGTGTCCTCGGGGTTGAACTCGCGCCAGGCCGCGTACGATACCCCCCTGATTCCATCGAGGGTGACA
>CAYQZE010000027.1:0-16721 GCA_964421985.1 uncultured Dehalococcoidia bacterium
ATACCCACACAACAGAAAACGGACGACAGCGCTATGCTGCCGCCCGCCTCCCGTCATACGATGCCGATTCTAGCACGAAGTCATCGATGCCGCGGACAAGGTCTCGGAACACTTAGCGGTCATAGTCTCGGAACTTCAACATCCGAAACTTACCACGCGGGTGGCTGCACCGGACGGCGCGTCCGCGAGGAGTATCCCCGGACACGGCGTTGCTCGCCGTCGATGAGATTCGGCTGACCGAACCCTATCTCGCGCCGGCACGTTACCAGTCGCCGCGGGCACTGCGTCGCGCAGGGCGCAGGATGCTCCTGTCCGCCCAGGCGCCGAGGATTGTACTGCTCAGCGAGATGACAAGCGCGCCCAGAAACGCCGCCCAAAAGCCATCGACCGTGAACGCGAGGTCGAACAGACCGGCGACCCACGCCGTAAGCGCGAGCATGAGCGTGTTGATGATCAACGCAAAGAGGCCGAGCGTTGCGCAGGTCAGCGCGCACGACACCATCGCGACGATGGGCTTGAGGAGCGCGTTGATCGTGCCGAAGATGACAGCGCCGAAGATCAGCGCCGACAAGCTATCGATGACAAAGCCGCGGATGATCAGCTGCGATAGCCACAGCGCTGCGACGTTGATGATGAATCGGACTGCCAGGCCAAGCGCGCCGAAATCCTCGGCGTCCGGACCCTTCCAGTGGACGTAGAAGACGCTGCCCTCGCGTCCGAACCGCATGTATCAGTCGCCGGACCTTGTCCTGCCGCGCCGTATCTTCAGCCTGCGCAATAAGCGCTTGTAACGCTGGTCTCGCGCGGCGACGTGGACCGCCGCCTCGATATCCGCCGCGGTCAGCGAGGCCAGCGCTTGTCCGGCGCTCATGCCGCGCCTCGTCTTTCGGCTGATCGCTACCGCCGCCATCAGCGTCGCGACGCTGGACACGACGGCTGCGGCGCCGGCGTACGCCTTGTAATGGCTCTTCAGCTCGGGAAACCTTGCGACCGCGCGGTGCGCCAGGCGGAGCGTCCGGTGGGTCTCCGCGTCGACCGGCTCACCCTCCGCGACTGCTGCCCAATCAAAATCATCTTCGATCTGATCGGGGTGCTGGACTTCATCTGCCTTCACTGCCATGTGCCCGCCTCCTATCGCCGAGCCCCCGACTGCCCCGGAGGCGAGGCCGCGCGCCCGTTTCTGTGTCTCGACCGTCGCTAGCGGTCGCCGCCGATGCGACGCATCGTGTGCACCATCTCGATCGCTGTCAGCGCGGCATCTCGGCCCTTGTGCCCGCGGCTGCCGCCGACGCGTTCGATCGCCTGTTCGTCATTGTCGGTCGTCAGCACACCGAAGATCACGGGCACGCCCGTATCCATCGCCGCGCGCTGCAGGCCACTCGCCGCCCCCGACGACACGTAGTCGAAATGCGGGGTATCGCCGCGGATAACCGCGCCCAGGCAGATCACTGCGTCATAGTCGCCGCTCGCCGCCAGCGCCTTCGCGACGACCGGCAGTTCGAAACACCCGGGAACCTCGACCGTCTCCAGCCTGTCGATGTCCAGCCCGTGAGCGGCGAGCTCGTCACGGCAGCCATCGTACAGCTTGCGTGTTACGTGGGCGTTAAACCGCGCCACGATCACCGCCACGTGAAGGCCGGTGGCATCAAGCCCGCCCTCGAAGGTCAGTCCGCTCTTGGGCAATGCTCCTCCGGGATACGGTCAGTCTACCGAATCCCTGCACTCAGGATCGCGCCGGACGCGCGTGACCGGCATGGTACGTATGCACCATCTTCGCTCTCGACGTGCGTAGATCCGCGTGAGTTTATGTCAGGATTCGCACGAGGCCAGCGTCGCCATCAACCAGGATCTGCTGTCCATCGCGGATCAACGCTGTCGCGTTGCCCGTCGCCACTACGGCCGGGATGCCGTACTCGCGTGCGATGATCGCCGGATGCGAGAGGATACCGCCCGTATCGGTGACGAGCGCTCCGACGTTGGCGAACAGGATCGACCAGACGGGCGAGGTGACGGGGCAGACGAGCACGTCGTCCGGCTGCAGCTTGTCGAACTCGTGCTCGCTCATGATCACGCGGGCGGTGCCCGTGTAGGTACCGCGCGCGGCCGGGCGCCCACGGATCTCCGTCGCACCCGTCTCGGTTCGGGACTGACTCTGCTCGCTCTCTAAGATGGTCTCCTGCATCCAGATCATCGCTTCCATCGCCTCGCGCATCTCGGCGGGAAGGAGGTCAAGCGGCGGCTGCGGCGGCTCGACGCCGTACGATGACGGCGGGTCGAACGCCTCGGCGACGCGCATCGCCTCGCGCCGGGCAGCGACGAGCTCCGCATAGGCACCATGCGCGCGCAGCGCGTCGAGAACCTCATCGCAGCGCAGGTAGAACACGTCTCCCGGCACGGTGATCGCAGTGGCGGCGACGAGGCGCTGAGCAGCCTCCTGCGCGGCGACGCGGCAGAGCGCGAGCGGCACGCTGATCGTGTAGAACTCATTGTCCTCGCGCACCGGATACGCGCGTTCCGCCTCAGCGAGTAGCGTCAGAAAGCGCGCACGCAGCGCCTCGTCCGGCAATCCAGCTAGCGCGGCGGCCTTCGCCTCGGCACGCTCGCGCGCAAGCCGGTCCTGTTCGATGGGCAGGTCGTTGGGGCGCCCGAGCTGGTCCTGCAGCAGGCGACCGAGCAGCTCCGGCTGCTCGGCGAGCGTCGGCTCGACGACTTCATACCGCAACGCGCGAAGACCGTAGTCATGCACGTAGACGTCGAACTGCGACGCGACCGGACCACCATGTACGCGCAGCAACGCCCGCACGTCGCCCGCCGGCGCGGCCTGAACCATCTGCGTGAGCGCCGCGTCTGACTGTATGAGTGTCGCGAGTTCAGCGAGGCGAAGTGCCGGCTCACTCGATGCGCCGGAGAGGCCGGACATCAGCTTGAGCGTGTCCATGGTGTCGTGGCCAAGCCGATCGCGGCAGAACCAGGCCAGGCGCGCGATCGGAAAGCCGTTCCCGCCGCTCAGGTAGAAGTGCACATCGGACGCGTGGAACAAGAACCTGCGTACGTCGTCGATGTGCTCTGCCAGCCCGTCGTCCGAAAGAGCCGGCAGATCTACCGCGCGGAGGCGTTCAATCCCAGCGATGACGCTCGGGCGCCACTCGTTATCCCAGCGGTCGAGCAGCTTGAGGTCGAGCCGGTCGCGCATCGCGCGCTTGTTATCGGCGATCCGGCGCCGAATCACCGGGTGCACGCGTAACACGAGCCACAGCAGCCACTTCGGAGGCAACCGGCCGCCCCCGCGGTCACCAACACCAAAGGGTTTGATCGCCGTATACACGTAGCCATGGATCTCGCGGAACTCGAGCGTTTCCGCCAGCAGCCCGAACGCTGCGAACACCTTGGGAAACGACTGGCGGGCGCCTTCGATGAACAGGCTGGAACCGAGCGGCGTCATCGGACGCGGATTGTGGCTCGCTTCGCGCTGCCAGTACCCCGCCGGGATGGCGTTCTGGTCATTAGTCATAGCGCCTTTGGATCTCGAAGTCATTGTGAGAGAATCATAGTCTTCGCGGCGCGCTTGAACCACCTGGTGGCTGTCCGCTGAGACAGGACGAGGCCTCGAGACGAGAGCCTCACCGAAGGCTCCCGGCCGCTACCCGAGCAGGTGCCCCATCTTGGTGCGCTTCGTTTCGAGATACCGGAGGTTGTGCTCGTTCGGCGTGCCACGCAGCGGCACCCGCTCGACGACGTGCAGGCCGTAGCCTTCGAGGCCCGCGCGCTTCTCAGGATTGTTCGTCAGCAAGCGCAGTCTTGTGAGGCCGAGGTCGACGAGGATCTGCATGCCGATCCCGTAGTCGCGGCGGTCGGCCGGGAAGCCGAGCGCTTCGTTCGCTTCGACGGTGTCCATGCCGCCGTCCTGCAGCTTGTACGCCTTGATCTTGTTGTGCAGCCCGATGCCGCGCCCTTCCTGGCGCATGTACACCACGACGCCCTTGCCGGCCTCGGCGATCATCTTCATCGCCATCTGCAACTGTTCACCGCAATCGCAGCGCTGCGATCCGAAGACGTCGCCCGTGACGCACTGACTGTGCACGCGCACGAGCGTCGGCTCGTCCACCGTGACATCGCCGTACACGAGCGCGATATGCTCGTCCGGGTCGGTGATAGCCCGATAGGCGACGCACTGCCACTCGCCATACTCCGTCGGAAGTTTCGTCTCCGCCACGCGCCGCACGAGTTTTTCCTTGTGCATGCGGTACTCGATGAGCTGCGTCACGCTGATGATCTTCAAGTGGTGGCGCTTCGCGAAGCGCTTGAGCTGCGGCAGTCGTGACATCGAGCCGTCCTGGTTCATCACCTCGCACAGCACGCCCGCCGGGTAGAGGCCGGCGAGTTTGCAGAGGTCAACTGTGGCCTCGGTCTGACCGGCCCTGACGAGGACGCCGCCATCGCGCGCCCGAAGCGGAAAGACATGGCCGGGCATCACGAGGTCGTTGGAGCGCGTCTTCGGATCGATCAGCACCTGCGTCGTGCGCGCCCGGTCCGCCGCGGAGATGCCCGTTGTCACGCCCGCGCGCGCTTCGACCGATACCGAAAACGGCGTGCCGAAGTGCGAGTCGTTGTAGTTCACCATCATCGGGATGTGCAGCTGTTCGAGACGCTCCTGCGTCATCGGCACGCAGATCAGGCCCCGGCCGTAGCGTGCCATAAAGTTGATCGCCTCGGGCGTGGCGAACTGGGCGGCGATGGTCAGATCGCCCTCGTTCTCTCGGTCTTCGTCGTCGATGATGATGACGAAGCGTCCGTTGCGGAACTCGTCGATCGCCTCTTCAACGCTGGCCAGCCCTTTCGCACGGCGGACCTCCTTGTCGGATATGGTGGGCAGTTCTTCTTGCATATCCGTCCCTCAGCCGTGCCTCACGACGCCGCAGCGCCGGCACGCCGGTCTTCGAGCATCGCCTCTACGTAGCGGGCGAAGATGTCGCTTTCGAGGTTGACACGATCGCCCGGCCCCCTGGTATGCAGATTCGTGTGCTCCTGCGTGTACTGCACCAGCGACACGGAAAACGAATGATCGTCTTTCGCCATCACGGTCAGGCTGATGCCATCGATCGCCACGGGCCCCTTCATGACGATGTACCGCAGGATGTCGGGCGACGCGTTGACGCGGAGGATGATCGCGTCGCCCTCGGGCGTGAATGAGTCGACGACGCCGGTCTCCTCTACGACACCCCGCACCAGGTGACCGCTGATGCGCCCGGCGAGCTGTAGGGAGCGCTCCAGGTTCACCAGATCGCCCGGCTTGAGATCGCCTAGATTGCTACGGCGATACGTCTCGGGCATGACGTTCGCGATGAAACCTTCTTCGTCAAAGTACTTCGCGGTCAGGTCGACACCGTTGACCGAGATGCTGTCGCCGAGGTTCGTGCCCCACAGCACCATCTTCGCTTTGACCGCGATCTCCCCTTCGACGTTGGAACGGATCGTGCCGAGTTCTTCGATGATGCCGGTGAACATCTCTCCCCCGGACGCCAGATGGATCGGACTTGGTGTCACCCTAACACTAAGTCACCAAACCGTCAATGCGCAGCTCATCACCTGATGAAACCGCAGCTTCTTCGCGCCCGGTTACGAATGTCGTTCCCGAAGGGGTGCGGAGCCAACACGCAGAGCACGCGCCGCTCGCGTCGTTATGCGCCACGCCCTGCCTCCCGCACCTACACGTAGCCCACGACCGCGACGTCATCACCGAGCCGTCGCACTTCGATCTCACGGAGGCTGACGGCATCGGCCATGCGCGCCACGCCCGCGCCCGCAACGGCGGGATAGGCGCTGCCACCGACGATCTTGGGAGCGATGATCGCGTGCACCTTGTCGACGAGCCTGGCGTCGAACAGACCGCCGTGCAGCACCCCACCGCCCTCCACGAGCAGCGACAGCACGCCGCGCTCTCCCAGCAGGCGCATCAGCGCGTGCAAGTCGACACGGCCGCTGGTGTCGGGAGGGAGCACGCACACCTCCGCGCCTCGTGCCAGGATCGACGACCGCCAGCCGGTATCCGCCGCTTCGGTCGTTGCGATCAACGTCGGACCGCCTTCGCCCAACACCCTTGCATCGAGCGGAGTGCGTCCGCGCGAGTCCGCGACGATGCGCAGCGGCTGGCGCTCCGCCACGACGCCGCCGGGCCGCGCCGTCAACTGTGGGTCGTCGAGCAACACGTTGTTGACGCCGCACATGATCGCATCGACCCTCGCGCGGAACGCGTGCGCCCAGGCGCGCGCCTCGTCGCCCGCAACCCAGCGGGAGTCGCCGCTGGACGCCGCGATCTTGCCGTCGAGCGTCGCTGCGAACTTGGCGATCACAAAGGGCAGCCCGGTCGCCCGATGCTTGAGATACGCCTCGAGGAGCTTCGCCGATTCCGCCTGGCCATCGCCCAGATCCACGGCCACTCCGGCGGTGCGAAGCGCCGCGACACCGCGCCCGGCGACGTCCGGGTTCGGGTCGAGCATGGCCACAACGACATTGGCGACACCGGCGGTGATCAGTGCATCGGTGCATGGCGTCGTGCGCCCCTGGTGGCCATGCGGCTCCAGGGTCACGTATGCGGTAGCCCCGCGGGCGGCCACCCCGGCCTGCCGCAGCGCCATCACCTCGGCGTGGGCGCCGCCCGGCGGCTGCGTCGCCCCTTCACCGACGATGACGCCGCTCTTGACGAGCACGCAACCGACGCTCGGGTTCGGGCTGGTGAGACCGACGACGGCGTCGGCGAGCGCCAGCGCGCGTCGCATGTGGGAAGACGTCATGAAACAAGGATATCGGAGGCGATGGGCCAAGGTCGGGTTCACGTGCCACAGCCTCGAGGTACGGCGCTCTACCCCGGACGGCTCCGGGCAACCGAGCCGTAGAGCGCCTCCATCTTCGCCATCTCGGTCTCGTTTACACCGCGCTGCTCGACCACAGCGAGGTTGCGCGCGGCAGCGGAGCGACGAAGGTCGGGGTTCGCAAGCGCTTGGGCGATGCGTTCCGCGAGCAGATCGGGGCGGTGGAGCGGGACACGGAAGCCGGTTACGCCATCGTCGATGAGCTCACGCTGAGTCTGCAGATCGGAAACGATAGGGAAGCAGCCGGCAGCCATCGCCTGTAGCAGCGCAACGGATGTGCCGTCGGACGACGGCACCGACACGAACACCTCCGCCTGGGTCATCGCGTCGCAAAGGGCGTTACGCTCGATGAAGCCCGCGAACTCAATGCGCCCCACGCTGGCAGCGGTCCGCCGTGACAGCTCCGGCGTCAGCGATCCTCGATGCGCCACGACGAGCTTCGCCCGCGGGATCGTCCGTGCCACACGCTCGTACGCGTCGATGATCTCGCCGATGTTGTACAGCGGCTCGTGGGCGCGCGTGCTCAGCACGACCGGCTCGCGCGCCGGGTCGACGGGCCCCACGTTCACCGACGCGGCGTGGCGCTCGAGGAAGAAGCGGTCGGCGCCAAGCGTAATGATCTCGATCTTTGATCGCGGCATCCCGAGCCTGGCGATCCGGTCCGCCATATACGCATTGTTCGACGTGACGAGATCCGCGCGCCGCAGCGTCCACTTCGCGATCTGCCTCGAGATGACATCGCGCTCCGGCTCCACGAGGACGTCGGATCCCCACGCCGTGACGACGTACGGATGCTGGCCGGCGAGCGCACCGTAAAACCCGTGCTCGACCAGGAAGTGCGCATGGAACACGTCGGGCTCGATGTCGCGCAACACGCGACGCAGGCCGGCGGCCCGATAGCGCAAGCCGTTCGCGAGCCTGATCAGCCCGCGAGAGGCGGGTGGCATCAGTCGTCGAGAGCCCGTCGCCACGCCATAGCCGAACCTGCGAGCAGGAGCTCGGCGGGGACGCAACACGTGCACGATGGCTCCGTCGAGCGGTGTTGCCAGCGGACGGTAGGAGATGGCGTGCATGTGATGACCGCGCTGAATGAACCACCCGAGCCACGACCGCGTATGCACGCCATCGAAGTCGCCCAGCACAGCGACACGCAGGCGCCGATCGGCCGCGACCGGTTCGACGTCCATGCTCAACCGCCCCGTCCGGGCGGTGTCGCCGCACCGCGCGGCGTGGCGCCGAGCGTCCGTCGGCGCGAGACGCGGGCGGCCAGGCCACGCACCGCGTCGGCGTAGAGGTATGCGTCCGAAGGACGCGGTAGCACCGCCTCCAGCGCCGGTGCGCCCGAGATCCGATGGTAGGCGCAGACGGCGGCGATGAAGTGTGCCACGTACGCGATCGACGACCCCGCCGCCGCACCCTTCACGCCAAAGGCCGGCACGAGTACGAGCAGGGCAACCACCGTCGCGACAAGCGACACGAGCGTAACGCCCGTGTTCACGAGAGGCCTGCCGCGGCTGAAGATGTAGCTCGTCAGCACCTTCGAACCGGTCAGAGCGACCGTCCCGGGCAGCAGCAGCCACAACACCGGTACGGCGTCGTCGTAGGCGGCGACGAAGAAGACGGACATCAGCCAGGGGGCGGCGACCGCGAGCGCAATCGCACCGCACGTCGCGACGAGGATCGTGTTGCGCGCCGCCACGGGCGCCATCCATCGCACATCATCGTCGTCGGCGGCGGTCAGCCGCGGGAGCAACACGATCGCGACGGCGTTCGCGATCATCCAGACCGCCTCGGTCATCGAAACACCGACCGCGTAGATGCCCACGCCCGCAAGGCCTACGAAGCCGCGCACGATGTACTGGTCCAGCCGGTAGTTCATCAACTGCAAGACGTTGCCCGCCTCGCCCTGCACGCCGAAACGCGCGAGTTTGCGCAAGACATCCCAGCGCGGACGCACGATCTGCGCGAAATCGATAGATGCGACCCCCAGAAACGCGAGCGAGACCAGCGCGGCTGCCGAGTTGGAAACGATCCAGAACATCACTGTCCGCGACGGCGAGGGATCGCCGAAGGCGTAGTCCGCGGCGACCAGCGCGAGCATCACCAATGGCTGGGTCAGCGTCGCTGCGCCCATCGCGAAGAAACGGCTGAGCGCCTGGAGCAGTACGCGGAGGGCGGAGGCGTAGATCAGTACCGGGACCGCTGCGATGAGGAGCCACGCGGACACCTGATCGCCCAGCACCTGGTCGCCCGCCCACGGCTCGATGACGCCGACCGCCGCCGCCGTGATCGTCAGCGACCCGAGCACGACGACGTGGGCCGCACCAACGACGTCGCGAAGCAGCAGTTCGCGCTTGTTGATGAAGTAGACCGCGGCATTGCCGAAGCCGAGCCCGAGGATCATCTGCGCCATCGCCGTCGACACGACGAACAGCGTGAAGGCGCCCCGTCCATCCGGCCCCAGCGCGTTCGCCACCAGCACGCCGGAGGCGAAGGCGAGCGCGCCGTCGAGCGCGTACGTCAGCACAACGACGTTCACGTGCTCAAGAAACGAACCGGAGGGCGCTTCGAGCTGACGCTCGGCTTCAAGCATGTGATGGATTGTAACGGCTGGGGTTACACGGGCTGCGGCCCGGAGACCAACTCCGTGACAGCGTCCACCTCGGCCGCCATCCGCTGCTCCCATGTCCAGAAGTGCTCGCGAGCGTATGCTGCCGCGCCCGCGGCCAGGCGAGCACGCTGAGCAGCGTCGCCCCCCAGCGTCACGAGGAGATCCGCGAGGCGGTCTTCGAGCGGCTTCACGAAGCCGGAGCGGTTCGAGCTGTCAACGAGCCGGCCTGTCTTGTTGTCGATGACAAGCTCGCACGTATCGCCCGCGTCCACCGCCACGATGCACATGCCGCACGCCATCGCTTCGAGCAGAGGGTTGCCTGCGTTCGACAGGTCAGCGATCGCGAGGAAGGCGTCGGAGGCGTGCATGTAGTGCATGACATCCGGCTGCGACACGGCGCCTACGAACCGGACGGCCTCGGCGACGCCCAGCTCATGTGCGAGTGTTTCCAGACGCGCGCGTTCCTCTCCGTCCCCGACCACGACGAGCATCGCCAGCGGAAGCCAGGCGCGGACCTTTACCAGCGCACGGATCGCTCTGTCCACGCGCTTCCACGTCGCCAGGCGCGATGCCGTTAGCAGCACGAAGGCGCCGTCCGCGATCGCCAGGTCGCGTCGCGCGCCTTCGCGCTGCGACGGATCGGCCGGCCGCAACCGGTCCAGGTCGAGGCCATTGCGCCACAACTTCACGCGGCCCCGCGAGCCGGGATTCAGCCGCGCCAGGACCTCGGCGCCCCGTGTGCCGTCGTTCGTCATGATGTACAACGCCGCCGGCGCCTTCAGCGCCAGCGCCTCCTCGTACCTGCGCAGGTAGAGCAGGCGGTCGCTCAGTGCCGGGTGCATCACCGTGCCCTGAAAGCGGGCCACGAGCGGCAGCCGGACGCCGCGCCGCCGCAGTAGACGCGCCGCGAGCACCGCGTGCACCTCGTAGCCGTACAGCACATCGTACGGCGGCGTGGCGGTGACGATCAGGCGCTGCGCTTCGTTCGCTGCGAGCCAGGGGAAGGCCATCGCGAACCGGAGCTTCTGTTCCATGCGCAGCGCCGCCTCCGGTAGGGCCGGCAGCGGCAGGTCTCGCAGACCGGGCATGTGGAACGTATGGAACGCCACCCTCGGGATCTGCGCGCGCGACTCCGACGCCTCGCGGCCCTCGCTGCGCCCATCATAGAAGTGGTTGGCCCCAATATCCGGCAACACGGCATCGATCTGATGGCCGGCCTCGGCATAGGCGCGCAATGTGCGTTCAAGCGTCGGTGCGCCTTTGCCCTGATCCAGCGACCAGACGTCGAGCGCGCAGATCAGCAGGATGCGCATCGGCCCGTCCTGACACGGTGACGATGGATGCCGGTTCGGCCGCAGACGGTCATCGAGTCGAAGCGCCCGTTCGGCGCTCCGCATCGCGCCGCAGCGCGCCCGGTGCCTCGTCGACGATGGCGACGATGCGCCCACGCCTGCGGCTCGCGTAATCGAGGAGCAGCGCGCCGGCGACACCGACGAGCAACCCGATGGCCAGCGCCGCACCCAGCCGCCCGGCAGGCGAACCGGCGCCTGCGCTCTCCACGTGTGGCCCAACCACCGTGAAGGCCTGCGCCTTCATCGTCGCCGCCACCACTTCGTAGGACTGCGCGAGCTTGGAAGCGGTCTCGTAGTTCTCTTCGGCGGCCTTCAACTCCTGTTGAGCGACGCGGTCATCCGCGCTGGTCGTCGCGATTGCGGCATGCCGTGCGAGCAGGACCCGCGCCTGCTCGAGCTGGAGCGTGTACGGCTGCACCAGTTGACGCTCGATCTCAGCCGTCTGCGACGACACGGCGTCGCTGAACGCGCGCTGCCAGGCGCGCGCCAGCGCGAGGGCGTTGGCGCCGGTCACCCGGAGGTCGAGCTCTGGCCGGTTGAACCGCGCTTCCGCCGTGAGACGCGGTGCGAGCTGTTCCGATGCGACGCCGTTGGCCTGTGCGACACTCCGGACGACGTCGTCGCTTGTCGCCAGACGCGCATAATCGAAGGGCCCCGGCGCCACGGCGGGGCCGAACAGCGGCGGCAATGCATTCACCACGACGTTCACGCGGAAGCTTGCCGTACCCGCCGTGGACGTGAGGGCGCCGAAGATGAGCGCGAAGCCCACGGCGCCGGCGAGCGAGGCGAAAGGGAACCACGCGAAGCGCCTCAGCGCACGGAGGTCGAGTGAGAGTCCACTGCCGGGGGACGCAGTCGTCACGCCGCGAGTGTATGGCGACGCACATCGTGCGGGCAAGCGGCGCCCCGGCGCGATGGTGTCACGGGCCGCCGTCCTGGTCCTCGTCAGGCACGACGGAAACGCGGTTCCGCCGCCGTTCGACCTCGCGACGCACCATCCGTTCCTCCACCTCGCGCCCCCACAGCAGCGGCGACACGAATGCGCCGATGAACTGCAACAAGAGGATCGCTCCCCAAATACCGGCGACCCATTGCACCCACCAATCGCCGCCGGTCAGCCAATCGAGCAGTGCAAGCCCGCCGACGATCACGGCGAACGTCACGCTATGGCGGTAGAAGTCGAGCCGCTGGCGGACGCGCCGCCGAATGCGGCGCACCTCACCATCGCCGCCGTCACGATCCCGGTGGCGGCCAGAACCAATGCGCACGCCGCCCCACGGCCCGTTGATATCGATGCCCTCGAACTCGTCCCCGTCTGCCGTCATGGTGGCACCTCCAGCAACCCTCAGGATAACGCCAGTAGCGCAGCACGCGCGACGGACGGACCTTACGCTTTCCGTAGCGGGGAGCCGTCTTCGACGTCGCGGTGTCCCGGCCGCGCGGTTCCGGCCCAAACGAACGGCCGGCATCCCCGCTGCAGGTGGCGCACGCCCACCGAGTCGGGTAGAATCGCCAACGATCGCGCGGAAGGAGCATGACGTGGCCGAATTCGTACGCGTGGCGCGCTTGTCCGATATCCCGTCCGGGACGGTCAAGGGCGTCAAGGCCAAGGGTAAGGAGTTGCTTGTAGCCAACATCGACGGCGAAGCGTATGCCATCGGCGACCGCTGCACGCACCTGCGCGGCCACCTGCACAACGGCAAGCTCCATGGCACGGTGCTCGAGTGTCCGTTGCACGGCGCCAAGTTCGACGTGACGGACGGCGGGCTCTGTGGCTGGGTGTCCCACCCGGCCGCCTACAGGCTCCTGATGGACGCCACGTTCCCGGGCTTCCTGAAGCGCGGCGTGGGCTCCTACGCAACGCGCGTCGAAGGTGATGATGTGTACGTCGAGCTATGACGCGCGAGCCGTCAGCTTTCAGCGAGTCAGCCCGTCAGCTTTCGATTTCTCCGTCGCGCAGCCGGCCGTGGCACAGCCTCCTGAGCCGTGAGTCGCCTTGCTCGGACGACCGAAAGCCAAGAGCGGACAGAGCCCTTTCGCCCCCGGCTGATACGGTGACAGGCTGACCAGCTGACGGCTGACCGCTACTCCCGCTTCTTCGGCATCTTCCTGAAGCGCAGTCTGACCAGGTTCCGCGCCATCTTGATGATGTCCTGCGGGAACTTGACGCGCGAATCCCGGTCTTCGACCCAGCGCACTGGTACTTCCTTCAGGTTCCAGCCGCCTTTCTCCGCCATGATCAGCAGCTCCGTATCGAAAAACCACTCGCCGTCCTCGACGTGCGGCAGCAGTTGCTGCGCCGCGTCGCGAGCGATCGCCTTGAAGCCGCACTGTGCATCGGCGAACTTCGTCCAGAACAACAGCTTGATGCACGCGATGTAGCCGCGCGAGTTGATCTCCCGCTTGATCGAACGCTCGATATCGCTGCCGCGCGAGACGCGCGATCCGTACGCAACGTCGTACCCCTCCTCAAGCACACCGGCCAGCAGAGGCGAGACCATCGCCAGATCGGTCGACAGGTCAACGTCCATGTAGCACATCGCGTCGGCCCGGCTCTCAAGCCATGCCCGCTTCAGTGCGCGGCCACGCCCCTTGCGGTCGAGGTGGATGACGGCGATGCCGTCCGGATCTTCCGCGGCGAGCCGTCGCGCTACCTCGAGCGTGGCGTCCGTCGAGGCGTTGTCGGCCACGACGACGCGCCAGCGGTAGGCGGCCAAGTGCTCGCCGCACCACGCCCGCAGCTTCTCCACGCTGGCGACCAGCGTGCTCTCCTCGTTGTAGCAGGGGATGACGAGGTCGACCGATTTCATACAGGTGCAGCGTATAGGGCGAAGTGTGGAGTTGGTAGTCGGTAGTTCGCAGTTCGGGGTAACGACGCTCCGTTCGACGAGAGAGGGCGCCCGCAGGGGGCGCCCTCTCAAAACTACAAACTACAAACTATGAACTATGCACTCCTAGTAATCCATCGGTGGCGGGGCGGGGGCGGCCGACGGTGCCTCCGGGATCTCCGTCACCAGCGTCTCCGTCGTCAGCACCATCGCGGCGATGCTGGCGGCGTTCTCGAGCGCCGAGCGCGTGACCTTTGCCGGGTCGATGATGCCGGCCTTCAGCAAGTCGCAATAGACGTCCTTGCGGGCGTCGTATCCAAACATCTTGCCCTTACCGTTGCGGATGTTCTCGATGACGACCGAGCCCTCCTGGCCGGCGTTCTCGGCGATAATACGTGTGGGCTCCTCAAGCGCGCGCTCGAGGATCGCGGCTCCGGTGCGCTCGTCACCGCTCAGCTTCGCCTTTGCGAGGGTCACCGCCGCCACCGCGCGCAACAGCGCGACGCCGCCGCCGGGCACGATGCCCTCTTCGACGGCAGCCCGCGTGGCGGACAGGGCATCCTCGACGCGCAGCTTCTTCTCCTTCAGCTCCACCTCGGTGGCCGCACCCACCTTGATCACCGCGACGCCGCCGGCGAGCTTCGCGAGGCGCTCCTGGAGCTTCTCGCGGTCGAACTCGGACGTGGCCTCCTCGGTCTGCGCCTTGATCTGCTTGATCCGGCCCTGGATCGCCTTGTCAGTGCCGTAGCCTTCGATGATCGTCGTCTCGTCCTTCGTCGACGTGACGCGGCGCGCGCGGCCCAGGTCGCTGACCTGGGCGTTCTCGAGCTTGACGCCCATCTCCTCCGTCACGAACGAGCCGCCGGTAAGGATGGCGATGTCTTCGAGCATCGCCTTGCGGCGGTCGCCGAATCCCGGCGCCTTCACAACAAGGGCGTTAATCGTGCCACGCAGCTTGTTCACCACGAGGGTCGCGAGCGCCTCGCCATCGCAGTCATCGCACACGATGACAAAGTTCTTGGTCACCTGCAGGACCTTTTCGAGCACCGGCAGGATGTCGCTGACCGCCGACACCTTCTTGTCCGTGATCAGGATGTACGGCTCGTCCAGCGATGCTTCCATGCGGTCCGGGTTCGTCACGAAGTACGGCGACACGTAACCGCGGTCGATCGACATACCCTCGACGAACTCGGTCTCGAACTTGAGCCCCTTCGACTCTTCGACGGTGATCACACCGTCCTTGCCGACCTTCTCCATCACCTCGGCGATCATCGTGCCGACTTCGTCGTCACCGGCCGAGATCGTCGCGATCTGAGCGATCTGGTCGCGGCCCGCCACCGGCGACGCCAGTTCGCGCAATGACTTCAGTACCGCCTGTACACCGATCTCCAGACCGCGCTTCAGCGCCATCGGGTTGGCGCCAGCGGCGACGTTCTTCATCCCCTCGCGCACCATCGCCTGGCCAAGCACGGTCGCCGTCGTCGTGCCATCGCCGGCGACGTCGTTCGTCTTGGTGGCGATCTCCTTGGCGAGTTGGGCGCCCATGTTCTCGAAGGGATCTTTCAGCTCGATCTCTTTGGCGATCGACACGCCGTCGTTGACAACGGCCGGCGGACCGAACTTCTTGTCGAGCACGACGTTGCGGCCGCGCGGCCCCAGCGTTACTTTCAGCGCATCGGCGAGTGCGTCGACACCCGCCTTCAGGGAACGGCGAGCCTCTTCATCGAATACCAGTTGCTTGGCCATCTGTTGGTCTCCTGGTCGCTAGTCTCCGATCGCTGGGGCCGCAGCAGGCCAGCCAGGAGCCGTCGACTTGATCTCTGTCGTACTGTTGCAGTCGATGGCCGCCGAACGTCGTGAAGACATGACGATCAGCAGCCAGGCGTTCGCTACTCTACCTTCGCCAGGACATCCTTCTCGGCGATGACGATCAGTTCTTCCTGATCGATCTTCACTTCCTGGCCGGTGTACTTGGCGTACAGGACCCGGTCGCCGACCTTGACGTCCATCTGGACACGCTTGCCGTTGTCGTCGAGACGCCCTGGTCCCGCGGCGATGACCGTCCCCTGCTGGGGCTTCTCCTTCGCCGTGTCAGGGATGACGATGCCGCTTGCCAGCACCTCTTCCTGGACGACCGGGCGGATGACGATCCGGTCGTGAAGCGGCACCAGCTTGGTCGAAACTGGTCGTCGCGACTTCACGGCAACCTTCGCCTTCGAGGCTCCGTTCTTCGATGCGGGCCTGGACTTGATCGCAGCCTTAGCCAACTGTCTTCCTCCTGTTGCTGTGTTGATTCCGTATCTGGGTTCGGTTCATGTTAGCACTCGTCACGGGAGAGTGCTAGGCCAAGATGCTAACGCACCCACATCCGCTGTGCAAGGCCCAAAGCCTGCCGACGCGCGAGCTGCAGGCGGCGGAGCAACCAAGACAGGAAGGGGCCTCCTGATGAGGCCCCTTCGTCGTGTGATCCTCGTCGGAAGCTAGCGCCCGAGTCCCCCTCGCAGCCGCATGCCGGCGGCGACGGCGGCAAGTGCGACGGTGGCCAGCACCAGCACGATCAGCGCCGTGGCCCCGCCCGAGCCGTGCGACGACCCGAATCCCGTGTCCGGCAGGACCCTGCCCGCCGGGCCCGGCGACGCCTGCAGCGGCAGCGTCACGTTCACGAGCGCCGGCGTAGCTGTCGGCGGCACCGACGTGCTCGTCCGCCTGGCCGTCGTCGGTGTGTTCGTCGGCGTCGTCGGCGTGTTCGTCGGCGTCGTCGGCGTGTTCGTCGGCGTCGTCGGCGTGTTCGTGGGCGTGTTCGTCGGCGTGTTGGTGGGCGTGTTCGTCGGCGTGTTCGTCGGTGTCGCGGTCGGCGTGCTCGTCGGCGTGCTCGTCGGCGTGCTCGTCGGCGTCTCGGTCGGCGTGTTCGTCGGCGTCTGGGTCGGCGTCTCCGTCGGCGTCTGGGTCGGCGTCTCGGTCGGCGTCTCCGTCGGCGTCTCCGTCGGCGTCTCCGTCGGCGTCTCCGTCGGCGTGTTCGTCGGCGTCTCAGTCGGCGTGCTCGTCGGCGTCTCCGTCGGCG
>CAYQZE010000028.1:0-2904 GCA_964421985.1 uncultured Dehalococcoidia bacterium
GCCGGCATCGCCGGCCGTTGCGCGGCAGTGCTCGCGGCGGCGCAACTGCGGCGGCGCTTCAAGCCGCCGCCGCTTCGTAACGGAGCTCAGTCCGGCGACGGTTGACCGCCCTCATCCGGTGCGAAGACGCGCTGCCGCAGCCAGACGATGCTGCGGCTGTTCCACAACGTCAGGATGTAGCCCAGGCGGAGCAGCGTCGCTCCGACGATCATCGCGAGCGCGGCGAGGACGGATGCTTCCATCCACGTCTGGTCGAAGTAGTGCAGCAGGATCGCACCGAGCGAAAACAGCGCCGCAAGACTGTAGATCACGAAGAGCGTCCCGCGCGGGCCTGCGCCGTAGGCTTCGAGCCGATGGTGGATGTGATCCTCGTCGCCGATCATCGGATGCCGGTGCTGCAAGAGACGCCGCGTCGGCGCCAGCACCAGATCGAGTATCGGGTAGCCAAGGGCGACGAGCGGCACCGCGATGAAGACTTGATCCGTGGGGCCAGTCGCCGCCCGGATCGAAAGCGTACCCAGGATGAAGCCCATCACGTAGGCGCCGGAGTCGCCGACGTACGCCGACGCCGGCGGCAGGTTGAACGGCAGGAAGCCCAGCCCGGCGCCCGCCAGCGCGACGAGCAGCAGCGCCACCGTTGGGTGCGCCGCGTGCGCGGCGATCTGCGCCATCGTCACACACGCGAAGACGCCGACACCTACCGAAACGCCGTCGCGGCCATCGATGAAATTGATCGCGTTGGTCATGGCGTAGATCCACATCGCCGTGATGACGACGCCCGCCCATCCCAGGTGGATGCTGGGACCCCACGGCAGTCCGACATCATCGATGCGGTAGCCGGCGATATAGGCCGCGATGCCGCCCGCCAGAAAGACCAGCGAGCGCACAATCGGGCTTGCCAGCTTCACATCGTCGAAGAACCCCACCAAAAAGACGAGCGCCGCCGCCGCCAACAGGCCGAGGAAGCTGCCCGACTTCGGCGACACGAACTCGCTGGCGTGCGAGGAGATCGCCGACGCGATGAACGGCGTCAGCGCAAACGTCGTGATGAACACGACACCGCCCCAGCGCGGCTTTTCGAGCGCACCGCGCACGTGGAAGAGCGACAAGAAGCGTTCCGTGCGCGAGAGCGCCAGCAGCAGCACGGTCATCAGGAAGCCGATGCCGATGGAGAGCGCCAGCGTGAGCAGATAGATATCGAGCATATCTTGCCAATACGTGCTGGCGTGGAACCGGCAACGTACTAGCGTCCTCGGGAGGAGTATATACACCGCTGGCGAGGGCTCGTAGTACGCGCAACGACCGAACTGCTCGCTCGATCTGTCAGCGTATTGCTAGCGCTTTGTCAGCGTCCGGGAATCGCAGCGCTCCCAGGAGTGTAGGATACTGACGCCACGAAGCACGCACACAGACGGCGCGGATCACAGGAGGCGGCCGACATGGATAACCGCATCAGACCCATCCACGAGCCTCACCCGCTGAGCCGCCGCGCGTTTCTGCGCGTTGCCGCGAGCGCCGGCCTCGCGAGCGCAGGCGCGGTGCTGCTCGGCGCTTGCGGCTCGGATGACGACAACCGCAGCCCGACGAGCACGCCGGGGGCCGTCGTCGACCCGCCGCCGGAGACGACGACGATCCGGCTCCCCAAACAGACGGAGGTCTTCCAACCACGCAACGCCCCGCTTTATATCGCCGAACAGTTCTTGCTGGCTGAAGAGTTCACCAGCGTGCGGTACATCGAGCTACCGCGGGGCGGCCCCGAACAAAGCGAGCCGCTCGCCGCGGGCGAGATAGACATCGGTATCCCCTACGCGTCGTCCGTGACGATCGCCGCGGATGCGGGCGACCAGCTCGTGATCCTCGCCGGCGTGCAGAACAGCCAATTCGTGCTGTTCGGCAACGACCGCGTGCAGTCGCTGCGCGACCTCAAGGGAAAGAGAATCTGGGGGAAGCGGGATGCAACCGACGGGTCTTACTCCCTTATGGCGACGCTGCTGGCATATGTCGGCATCGATATCCAACGCGAAGTTGAGTTCGTTGAGTTGAGTGTGGCCGAATTGGTGCCGCAGTTCCTGGCGGGCACGATTGACGCGATGAACATAGTGCGCCCTTACTCGACGGGTCTGCGGAACGCGAACATCGGGCACGTCCTCATCGACGGCATGGTGGACCCTCCGTGGTCGCAGTACTTCGGCAGCATGGCGATGGCAAACAGAGACTTCGTAGAGAAGCACCCCGCTGCGACCAAGCGCGCGCTACGCGCCATCATGCGAGCGACGGACGTGTGCGCAAAGGAGCCCGAGCGCGCCGCCCGCTACCTCTTAGACAACGGCTACACGCAGTTTACCTACGAGAGCACGCTCGATGGCATCCCCGGGCAGTCGTTCGCCGTTTGGCGTGAGTTTAACCCCGAGGACACCGTGCGATTCTCTGCGCTGCGGCTGAGGGAGGCGGGCCTCGTGAAGAGCACCCCAGATCAGTTGATAGCCCGCGCGACGGACTGGCGGTTCCTGAACGAGATCAAGCGTGAAGAGTGGGTAGTGGATAGTGGATGGTGGATAGTGGAGGCATCGTGAAGCCTTCGCTGGGACCAAGGAGTGAGCCCGTGAAGCGACCACCGATCGACGTACATCACTCGTTGACCCGCCGCGCGTTCCTGCGCGCCGCCGCCAGCGCGGGCGCCGCGGGCGCGGGCGCGCTGCTGCTCGGCGGCTGCGGCTCGGACGAGGACAACCGCAGCCCAACGCGCACGCCCGGCATCGCTGTCGACCCGCCGCCGGAGACGACGACGATCCGGCTCCCCAAGGAGACTCCCAGTTCCGACCCACGCCAGGCCCCGCTCTACCTCGCCGAACCGTTCCTGCTGGCGGAAGGGTTCGCCAACGTGCGATACGTCGACGTACCACA
>CAYQZE010000029.1:0-3378 GCA_964421985.1 uncultured Dehalococcoidia bacterium
GTCCCTGGCGTAATTCAATGACACTTCAGCAACAGATCAAACATTTCAAAAAACTGGTCCCCAAGCGGACTACCTCTTCTCAGAAGGGACAGTCCCCGCAGGGCAGCCCCTGATGCAATATATGAATCTCCAAAAGCAAATTAAGCATTTCAAAAAATTAGTCCCAAAACGCCGGACATCTTCCCAGAAGGGGGATTTCGGTCGTCTCCTTATCCTCTCAGGTTCACGCCGGATGGTGGGCTGCGCTGTTCTAGCGGCTCAAGCAGCCCTTCGATGCGGGACCGGTCTTCTTACTCTCGGTTTTCCAAAGGGGCTTTATCCGGTCTATACCCGGAGGCTTACGGAGGCGATGTTTCTGCCTCTTGCTGAGACTCGGGGAGGATCTCTTTCAGACAAGGCTGGGCCTGACGTCCTAAAATTCTTAAAAACCCAGGACGTCCTCGCCTTGGGACCCGGTCTTTCTCGGGACCGGTCTACTCAAAAACTTATTCGAGAGATCGTAAGGAAGGCGAGTGTACCGCTCGTCATCGACGCGGATGGACTTTTTCCTTTTTCTGGGAAACCGGAAACGCTTCGCAAGATCCAAAATCCTTTTATTGTCACCCCTCACGCCGGCGAATTTAAACGTCTCTTTGGGACAGATCCAGGGCCTGATTTTTTGAAGAGAAAGCGGGCGGCCCACACGGCAGCCAGAATTTCAGGCGGTATTGTTGTGCTCAAAGGACATCGGACCGTTGTTGCAAGCCCGGCTGGAAAAACTTATGTGAACAGCACAGGAAACCCAGGACTTGCCAAGGGAGGGACAGGGGATGTGCTCTTTGGAATGATCGCTTCGTTCTTAGCTCAAGGTCTTCCAGCTTTTCAGGCGGCTTGCCTGGGCGTGTTTCTTCACGGTCTGGCCGCGGACCTGGCGGTAAAAAAGATATCCTCTCCCTCACTGCTTGCGACGGACCTCTTGGGCTACCTGCCTCTGGCTTTTAAAAAAATAGGAAGCAATTAAATCTAAAGAATGGAGCTGGCGGAGGGATTTGAACCCCCGACCCGCAGTTTACAAAACTGCCGCTCTACCACTGAGCTACGCCAGCTTAGGAACGCCCTGCGTAGTGCGCAAATCGTATATCGTTGACGATGTACGCTATACGAAAGACGACCGACAAAAAAGAGTGGGGAGTGGAGGATTCGAACCTCCGAAGGCGTAAGCCGCTTGATTTACAGTCAAGTGCATTTGGCCACTTTGCTAACTCCCCAAGGGTGCAAAGCGGCGGCCATTATAGTGACCCTCTTTCGGAAGCGCAACCAAAGACCCGGAAAGGGGTATCCGCTCGGGTAACCCTTCACAAAACCCAGGCGTCAGTTCCTTGCCTGACGCCGGTAGGGGGGATAGCCCCAGAAGTTCCGAGTAATGCTTGGCAGATACCCCTTCCATCAGGACAATACACAGCCATGACGAAACTTTTTTTGAATATTTTAGCGTGTCGTTTCGTCTCATGAGCCGGGCCCATGTTTGAGACGGAAGATCAGCTGATCTCTCAGGCACGGGCCGGCAACAAAGCTGCTTTTTCAAAACTGGTCGAGAAGTACTACCAGATGGTCTACGGTCTGGCGTACGGGGTGCTGAATTCCCACGAGGATGCGCGGGATGCGGCCCAGGAAGTTTTCTTGAAGGTTTTCCATCAGATTATCCGATTTGAGGGAAAGTCGAAATTCAAGACCTGGCTTTACCGCATAGCTGTGAACGCATCCATCGATATGGCGCGTAAACGCAAACCCGTCGACTCTCTGAACGAGGTTCGGGAGGGTGCGGAAGATGAGAATGAACCGCTCGTCCGGGTTCCGGATAGAGGACCTTCGCCCCGGGATAGATTGGCAAAGGAAGAGCTTCGCGAGGTCTTCCAGAAAGCCTTGGACCAGCTGACTCCGGACCACCGGGTGGTGCTGGTGCTCCGGGAGTGGGAGGAGTTGAGCTATGAGGAGATCGCGGAGATGCTCCGGATCGATGTGGGAACCGTGATGTCGAGACTTTTTTATGGACGGAAAAAATTGGCTGAGATTTTAAAAATGCAGTTTAAGGATGAATCATAAAATGAGTCATAAAAATGTATCTCTGAAGGGTATCTACAAGGATTTCCTGGAGGGTGAGCTAAAGAGGCCTGAGGTCCGCCAGGCGCGGAAGGACTTTTTGGATGCTCATTTTCCAAAAGCCCCTCTTTTTGTCCTGCGTCCTTTGGTACTGGCACCCGCGCTAGCTTCGCTTGCGCTATTGGCTGTCTTCGTTTATCTTAAGGGCCCTATGATGCAGGAAAGCCGGAGTTCTTCTCAGGTCGCCTCGATACCCAGCGGCAATATTTTTGATAAGGTCAAGACCGGTGCTGTGAACGCTCCTGAGCTTCCTATTATCTCGCCCCGTGTAACGGTGGACCGTATCTCAAGCCGCATGGGCTCTACCATGGTCTACCAAAAACCTTACAACGGAAATCCCATCACGATCGTCTGGGTTTTTGTGGGAGGAAGCGCGGCTTGAACGCTCGTTTGAAATTCCGCACCTTGTCCGCCTTCGTTGGCTTTGTTGTTGCGCTCAGTTTCTTATCTTCGGCCTCTGCCCAGCAGACGGCCTCGGTCCATGTGACGATCCTGGTCGCTTCCAGACAGGGGTCAGATTTTGACTTGGACAACGACGCTTATCGGGATCAGCTGATCCAGCTTTTTTCCTACAGCAGTTACCATCAAAAGAAAGAGCTTCGGGTGGACCTGAAAAGGGGAGACAGGACCGTCGTCCCTCTCCCGGACGGCTATGAGCTGGTCCTGACCCTTCAAGATCAGGAAAAAGGCCGGATATTCCTCCAGGCCCTGATCCGCAAAGGCCGCAAGCAGTATGTGGATAGCACCCTTTCGATCTTGACCCCCGGCGTTGTTTTTCTCGGAGGGCCGGCCATCCAGGACGGCACGCTTATCATCGTGCTGGAGAGCCATTAGAATAGTTCGAATAAAGTTAAAGATAAGAACGTCTTATCTTTTAGAAGCGGTTGTATAGCAGCCGCTTCGAGACAGGGTCGAAAAGACCCGAGCTACTAAGGAGGTAGTAATAAAATGAAAATGAAGAATTTCGAGGGCCGAGTGGGCCTGATAGCGTTTTTAAGCTTTTTGATCGGGATCGTGTGCATGCCGATGGGCACAGCTTTTGCTCAAGGCGCTTCTGCGGGCAACGAACTCGTCATAGCTGATTTCAATACAGGGGATAAGCCCAATAACATCGGAGGAGACTTCGGTTCTTGGGATAAGGACCCCGAAGATGATACTCAAGGTACTCATATCGCCTTTGAGCCGGATGATGCCCTGGGTGATGCTAATGGTTACTCCCTCCGTCTTGAATACGATGTG
>CAYQZE010000030.1:0-11044 GCA_964421985.1 uncultured Dehalococcoidia bacterium
CATCTTGTCCGTCTCCGTTCTTTCGCGCGCAGCGCCAACGCCGCACGCACCGGTTCGTGGTATTCCAGGTTCTAGGTTCTGGCTTCTAGGTTCTGGGTTCTACGGTCTCAGATCAGCTTCGCGTCGCTCAGTCGCCGCGCCAGCGCCATCGCCTGGTCCTCCGGCGTGTCGCCTTCCATGATCTCAACCTTCGTGTCGACCACGGGCACGTAGAGCGCCTCCAGCGTCAGCTTCTGGCCCAGCGCGCCCGCGTCGAGGCCGAGGTCGCCGGCGCCCCACGTCGTCACCTGCTTCTTGCCCGCCGCCATGATCTGCGGCAGCTTCGGGTAGCGCGGCTCGCCCAGCTCGTTGCTGATGCTCACCACCGCCGGCAATGCCGCTTCCACCGTCTCGAACGAGTCGGGCAGCACGCGCTCGACCGTGACCTTCCCGCCAGCCACGCTGACGCTCTTGCCGAAGGTGATCACCGGCGCGTCCAGCGCGCCCGCGATCAGCGTCGGCGTCACGCCCGTGTCCCAGTCGACTGCCTGGCGCCCTGTCAACACCAGGTCAACGTCGCCCAGCTTCTTAATCGCCGTCGATAGCACCACCGACGCGCCGTAGCTGTCGAGGTCGTCGAACGCCGGGTCCGTCAGCAGCACGCCCTCGTCGGCGCCCATCGCCAGTCCTTGCTTGATCACGTCGCGCGCCGTCGCGGCGCCCATGCTCATGATCGTCACCTTCGCGCTCGCGTCGGCGTCTTTGATCCGCATCGCCGCTTCCGCCGCGATCGCGTCGAACTGGCTCGTCACCGGCGCCACTCCCTGCGGCGGCACCACCTTCTTCGCCGCCTCATCGACCTTGAAGCTCGAAGGCGGAATGTCCCAGTCCGGGACCTGCTTCACGAGGACAACAATCTGCAACTTCGTCCCTCCCTTGGGCAGAATCGCGTCTTGCAGTAAGTGTCAGGCTGCGTTGCTGAACACGCGGCGCACACGGCCACCTGAGCCGATGCAACGTACAGAACTTCCCCTCTTACGTCTAGCTATGGTGGTGCTCTTGGGTTCCGCTATCCTGTTGCCCGTTCGATTACCGGCCGACCAGCCTGGCCTTCATGCTGGGATGAATCGAACAGTAGTAGTCGTAGTCGCCCGGGCTGTCGAACGTCAGCGTATCGCGCTCGCCCTTGGACAGACGCTCCGTCTTCCAGTCCGCGTCGCGAGCCGTGGCGTCGTGCTGCGCCGAGTCCTCATTCGTCCACGTCACCGTGGCGCCGGGAGCCACCTGAAGGTTGCCGGGGTCGAACGCGAAGCCTTCGATCCGCACGTTCGCCTGAGATCCTCCCTGGACCGCCGCGGAGCCCGACGTGTTACGCCCACGGCCGTGCATGTGCCCCATGTCCCAGCCGCCCGAGGATATCACGATGGCTGGAACCACGATGAACACCGCGAGGGCGATGGCGCCAGCGATGATCAGCCCCCGCGCAGGAAGGACGCGTCCGCCGGCCGTTCGCTCAAGCGCGGCTTCCCGTTGACCGAACTCGTCCACATCGATCTCGCCGCGGGCGAGCCGTCCACGGAGCATCTCACGAGCGCCGCCTCCGCCGTCACGCGTCCTCAGCGTGGACACGAACCAGAAGGCCGCCCCGATCACTACGATCCAGAACAGTGCCATCCAGGCCCACATCAGAATCCACCAACCGTCGCCGTCCCACATCATGGCGTCGTCACCTCCGTCGCTTGCCGGCTGAAGCGTTCCGGCGCCGCCTGAAACTCCCAGCTGCAGCCGCGCGAGCAGAAGTAATACATTCGGCCACCATGTTCCAGCGAGACAGCTGCGTTCTGCTGCTCCACGGCCATGGCGCAAACCGGATCACGCACAAGCGAACCGATCTCCTTCATGCGACCGTCCTCCAGCCAGAGCACCCGGTCCGCGACCTCGCGTACTCGTTGATCGTGGCTCACGACCACGACGGCACGGTCACCGCTCCGTGAGATGCCCTGCAGAAGACGCATGACATCCCGTCCATGCTTCGAGTCGAGGTTCGCCGTCGGCTCGTCGGCCAGCAGCAGCCGCGGCTCGTTGGCCAGAGCGCGCGCGATCGAGACACGCTGCTTCTCTCCCCCGGAAAGATCGCGCGCCCGGAACCGCAGCCTGCCGCCGAGCCCCCGTTCCTCCAGCAGCGTCCGGGCGCGACGCTTCGCACCAGAGCCGCTTACGCCGGCCATGTTCAGCGTGAGTTCGATGTTCTCTTCAACGCTGAGCGTCTCCCACAGGTTGAAGGACTGGAAGATGAAGCCGACCCTCCGGCGGCGGACAGGCGTGAGCTGAGCGTCGCTCAGCTTCGTGATGTCGGTCCCATCGATGAAGATCGATCCGGACGTCGGGCGCAGGAGCCCACCGAGCATCGTCAGCAGGGTGGTCTTGCCCGAGCCCGACGGCCCCATGATCAGCACCATCTCGCCCGACGAGATGTCAAGGTCAACGCCATCCACCGCGCGCACGGCAGTCTCGCCTTCCCCGAAGACCTTCGTGACGCCCTTCGCCTGGAGGATGGCTAGCTCGCTCTTGCTCATCGTTACGCCCTGAACACCGTGGCCGGGTCGATGGAGTTGATCCGCCGCACAGGCGCGAACGACGCCACCAGCGCCATGAGGACTGCGCCGGCGAAGACGCCGATCACGTCCTGTGCCCGGAAGATCGTCACGAAGTCAGGCACGAGTTGGCGCACCAGCTGAGCGACGCCCCAGGCGGCTGCCAGGCCAACGGCGAATCCTGCGGCGGTGAGCATCGAACTCTGCGACAGCACGATGCGATAGAGAAACCCGGCCGAACCGCCGACCGCCTTCATCACGCCGAACTCTCGCGAGCGCTCAATCGTCGCCGTATAGATCGTGAGGCCCACCACGGCCGCGCCGACAACGAAGCCGATGATGAGCAGGACGCTGATGATCGGGAGGAAGCTCTCGTCAATCTCCTTGCGGATCGACGTTGCGAACTCGCTGGATGTGAACACGTGCAGACCCGGGTTGCGAGCCTCGATCGCCCGCGCCACGTCCATCGGCTTCGCTTCGGGCCGCAAGATCACCATCCCGTAACTCACCAGATCGCCGCGGCCGAAGATACGCGTCGCATCGGCTGCGTTCAGGAAGATGAACGGGGAAAACGCCTCCGCGCTCGAACGTTCGACGTGACCGACAACCAGCGGCGTCCCGTTGAACTCAGCGCTCTCGTTCGCGCGTAGGCCCGTCTTGGCGCCGAGGATTCCGTCGATGACGATCGAGCCCTGGGCTGGGAGAAAGCGCCGGCGCGCGTCGTCCGGGAACGGAAGCGAGGGGTCGATGTCCAGAGCGAGGAGCCGGCCACTCTCCGCCTTGCCGTCGACGGTAAACTCCATCGTCCGCGAGAGCACGGGGACAACGGCCGCCACGCCATCCACGCCGCGGGCATCCGCCAGCTCGCCACGGCTGACCAGCGAGACGGAGTGGAACGGATCTGTGGTCCCTTGCTGGACGATCCAGAGCTGGCCGGGCAACTCGCGGAACGTCTGCCCCGACCGGCTGAATCCGCGATAGAGCGCCAGCACGATGAGGATGAGCACCACGGCGAACGCCACGCCGGCCACGGAGATGGCAAAGCGCCCCTTCTCGGCGAACAGGTTGCGGCGCGCGACGGGAACGCCCATGACGCTTACCTCTTGAGATACGTGCGGATGACGGCTACGACTTCGTCGACCCGCTCCTCTTTGCCAGATCGCAGGCCATCGGCGACGCACCCTTTGACATGCCTCTCAAGGAGGATCATCGCGACGGCATCGGCAGCGGACTGCATCGATGCGATCTGCTGCAGCACGTCGACGCAGTACCGTTCCGCTTCGATCATCCGCGAGAGGCCACGGACCTGACCCTCGATGCGGTTCAGGCGCAGCAGCAAGTCGCCCTTCTCCTGGGCGTACGAGTTCGGCGTCTGCTTCATTCCTCCATCGTAGGGGTGGGGAGTATGGCTACCAAGTGCCAATCGGCCCTGTTGAGCGTCGCGCCCGTCGCACTGCCGGCACGAAAGGGCGGACGCGGTGGTGGAACAGCGGCACTTCTGGAGGCGCTCGCGGCGGCGGCGTGGTCGCTCAGCGCCGCAGCCGCACCACAACATCCTGCACCGCCACGATGAACGCCGGGTCGCCCGAGATGCGATGCTCCCGAAGGCACGCCTCCGTGAATTTGATCGCGTGCTCGTCGCGCCCGGTAACGGCCTGGTCGATCAAGTCGGCGGCGTCGAATCCCACCGGATCCTTGATGGCCGGCACAGCGTCGGGCGCAACGTCGCCGTACGCGGCGTAGATCGACGCGCACGCCTGCCACGCGTACCGCATCGCCGCCGTCCGCGTGCCGTCGCTGAGGTGCGGCGCCAGGATCCGCAGCGCGCTCGGCGCCGTCACCGTGTGTACGAATCCGATTCCGGCCTTCTCCGCGTTCGCCAGGTAGTGCCGGACGAACGTCCGCGTCACGTCAGAGAGGAACGCGTCCGCATCGCCATCGGTGGCGACGTAGTTGAGCACGGGTGCAAACGACTCGGGCTCGATCACCTTCACGGCATCGAAGATTAATCCGTACTTCCGCCGTTCCGGCTGGACCCGCTGCACGCGCGCCAGCGCATCGGACACGCGCATCGTGCCCGCGTCGCCCGTCGCCGATGGCAACTCCTGATAACGCGCCGCCCAGTAGCCAAGACCCTCGGCGAACTCGCGCAGGCGCACCGCATGGTCACCCGTGCCGAGCGATCGCACCGCATGTGCCGTCCGCAGCATGCCGTGCGTGGCACCGGCCATGATCCCCGGCGCCAATCGCGCGACCCACGTCTCGAGCAGTTCGGCCCAGGGCCGCTCGCGCACCTCGCGCTCGAAGTAGGCGGTCCAGTCGCCCACCCGACCGATGTCGCCGAGCGCCTCGCGCCAGTTCGCGGCATCGATCGCGTTTCGCGCCTGTGGAGGCTCGGTCAGCCGCCGCGCGTACCATTCGGTCCACGCCGGAAGCGCGTCCGCGCGGCCCAGCGCCACGAGCGCCTCCGTCGCCATCGGTCCGTGGTTCGACAGGCCTCCGTCGAACTCCGGCCCGGTCGCAGCAAACCGATGGAGCGCCTCATCGAGCGGCGTTGCGGCGTCCATCGAACACCTCCTGGCCAGCATACGTCACAACGAAGGCCGCGTTACAGCCCGTTCAGCGCATCGATCAGCTGCCGGATCCGCCCGAAGTTGTGCGCCGGCCGGAACGCGAGCCGCGCCAGATGGGCGCCGTCGGCATCACGCGCCTCCGCGGTCGTCGTGCCGATCGCCTCGATCTGTCCGGCCGCCACAATATCGCGGAAGTCGTTGTTCAGCCGCGCGAGCTGTTCCGTCGTGGGTGGGCGCCGCAAGCGGAGCACGAGGCGCTCGCCAACGTAGCGCGCCGAGTCGTAGTTCGCGTAGAACCGCTCGATCCTGTCGACCGCATCGGCGATGCTCCGGGCGCGCTCGAACAGCGACAGATCTTCGCGCGATGCCAGTCCGCGGCCCACCAGTTGCGCTTCGACGAATCGCGCCCAGTGCTGCCAGTAGTCGCCGCCCGCCGGCTCCAGTAGCACAACCGGCCGGATCGCCGTCTTGCCCGTCTGCATCAACGTCAGCAGCTCGAACCCCTCGTCCATCGTGCCATACCCGCCGGGCAGCAGCACGAAGGCATCCGACTCCTTCATGAACGTGATCTTTCGCGTGAAGAAGTACTTGAAGTCGATCAGTTTCGGGTCGCCCGCGATAAACCCGTTCGCGCCCTGCTCGGCGGGCAGCTTGATGCCGACACCGAAGCTGTTGCGCTTCCCCGCGCCCTCGTGGCCCGCCGCCATGATCCCCGGCCCCGCACCGGTGATCACCATCCACCCCCGCTCCGCCATCGCGTACGAAAAGTCGCGCGCCATCGCGTACTCGGCATCATCGTTCGCCGTCCGCGCCGAGCCGAAGATGCTCACCTTGCGCACCTCGCGGTAGGGTGCGAACACGCGGAACGCGCGGCCCAGTTCGTGCAGCGACCGCCGCACGAGCTTCATCTCACCACGGTTCGCCGTTCGCGCCATGCGAAACGCCGTCTCCAGCGTGTCCTGAAGCAAGTCGGCATGGTCCACCTCGATGCCCGCCAGCAACTCGGCGATCTTCGCGTCGATGCCCGCATCGCCGGACCCCGTCCGTCGGCGAATCCGCTGCCGAGTTGGGCTCGTGCGTACGCTGGCCGGCTCCAGGGGCTCCACGCCCAGCGGCATCCGGGCGGCCTCGTGCTTTTGTCCTGCCTGTTTCATCCGATCCCGTACCTGTAAGCCGCACTGCTCGCGCTAACGTCACGCCTGCATGATCGGCCGGTATCGCCGGCCACGTGAGACCAGCGCGAAGGCCCGGAGCAAGCACCCCGGGCCATCGTCATACGCCAGAGCGGCGATGCGCCTCAGCCGATCACCCGGACGTTAATCGCCCGGCTCCGCTTCGGATCGCGCGGATCAGCCTCCGAGTCGAACTCGACGTTCTGCCCTTCGTTGAGCTGATCGAAGACCCCGCCCATCATCGCGGAGCCATGGAAGAAGATGTCCTCCGATGCACCGTCCGGCCGGATGAATCCGAAACCGCGGTCGCGCACGAGCCGCTTAATCTGTCCGTTCGCCATAGGGTTCTGTTCCTTCCTGTCGCCGTGGGATCCTTCGCGTGCCCTGCCCTCTGACCGTACCAAACACGCCCGCGAAGTGGCAACCGGCTGCCCACCGCCAACTCGCCGCCGCCTGCGGCCACCTTCCGCCTACCGCCGTGCTTACCGCGGTCTCTTGCGGAACCAATCCACGGTGCGCTCTAGCCCCTCGCGAAGGTCCACCTGCGCTCGCCAACCCGTGGCCGCTGCGAGCTTCTCCGCCGACGCGTAGTTCGCCGGCACATCGCCGGCGCGCTCGCCCAGATCCTCGATCTCGACGTGGTATTCGAGGATGTCTGTGATCTCGCCGATGATATCGATCACCTTCGAGCCGGTCTCCGATCCGACGTTGAAGTACTGCAAGCCGCTGAGGCCCAACACCGTCGCGTGCGCGCGGGCCAGATCGTCCACGTAGATGAAGTCCCGTACCTGCTCGCCCTTCCAGTACAGCGGGATCGGCTGCCTCGCTAGTGCGGACGTGATGAAGTTGGGGATCGCATGCGTCTCCGGCTCGTGCAGTTCGTTCGGGCCGTAGGGGTTGAAGTACCGCAGGATGATTGCGTCCATCCCGTACAGCGAGTTGTACGTCGCGACAAACGCCTCCGTCGACACCTTCGACGCGCCGTACGGGTTGGACTGCGCGCCCAGCGGGTCCTCTTCGCGGATCGGCAGGCGTTGCGGCGTGCCGTACACCGTCGCGCTCGACGCGAAGACGATCTTCCCAACCCCCGCTCGGTGCATCGCCTCCAGCAGCCGCACCGAGTTGACGACGTTGTTCTCGGCGAACAGCACCGGCTCTTGCACCGACCTGCCGACCTAGATGAAGGCCGCCATGTGGATCACAGCGTCCTGGCCGGGCAGCCAGCCCGGCAGCCGCTCCTCGTCGCGCAGGTCGCCTTCGATGAAGCGCGCCTCGGGGGGCACCAGCCCGCGAACTCCCTTCGAGAGGTTATCGAGCACGGTCACGTCGTGCTGTTCGTCGAGAAGCGCCTTCGTCAGCGACGAGCCGATGAACCCGGCGCCGCCCGTGACGAGTACGCGCACTAGTCTTCGAACTTCCGGAACACCAGGCACGCGTTCTGGCCGCCGAACCCGAAGCTGTTCTTCAACACGACGTTCACGTCCACCTGGCGCGCCTTGTTTGGCACGTAGTCCAGGTCGCAGTCGGGATCCGGAAACTCCTGGTTGATCGTCGGGTGCACCCAGCCCGTGCGGATCGCTTGCACGCACGCCACGGCTTCGATCGCCGCCGACGCTCCCAGCGTGTGCCCGATCAGCGATTTCGTCGCGCTGATCGGGATCTGGTACGCCACCTCGCCCAGTGCGCGCTTCAGCGCGATCGTCTCGTACTTGTCGTTCATCTGCGTCGATGTCGCGTGCGCGTTGACGTGGTCGACATCCTCTGCTCGCACCCCCGCATCAGCCAGCGCCAGGGTCATGCACGCCGCCGTCGTCTCTCCGTCTTCCACCGGCACCACGACGTGGTGCGCGTCCGACGTGCAGCCGTACCCCGCCAGCTCGGCCAGGATCGGCGCTCCGCGACGTTGCGCGTGCTCCAGCGCCTCGATGATGAACACCCCCGCACCCTCGGACGAGACGAAGCCGTTGCGATGCGCATCGAACGGGCGGCTGGCGCCCGACGGTGGATCGTTGCTCGTCGAGAGCGCCTTCATCACCTGAAACGACGCTAGCCCGAGTTCCGACAGCCCCGCCTCCGAGCCGCCTGTAATCATCACGTCGGCCCGGCCCGCGCGGATCATCTCCATCGCCTCGCCCATCGCGTTGCCCGCTGAGGCGCACGCCGTGCTGATCGTCGCGTTGTAGCCCTTCGCGCCGTACCGCATCGCCACCTGTGCCGCCGCCATGTTCGGCAGCATCTTCACCATGTAGAACGGGTCCATCCGCCGTGCGCCCTTCTGCGTGATGTCCTTCACCGCCTTGTCGGTGTCCGGGTAGCCGCCCATGCCATTCCCGAACAGCACGCCGACGCGGTAGGGATCCTCCTTGCGCATGTCGAGCCCGGACGTCTCGAAGGCCTCCCGCGCCGCCGCCAGCGCCAGCTGCGAAAAGCGCGACATGCGCCGCGCCTCCTTGCGGTCGATGTACTCCTCCGGCACGAAGTCTTTCACCTCGCCGGCGATGTGCACGTCGTAGCCCGTCGAGTCCACCTGCGTCAGCCAGTCGACGCCCGACTTGCCCGCGAGCGCGGCGGACCAGTACGCGTCGACCGTATGCCCGAGCGGGTTCAGCGTGCCCATGCCCGTGATCACCACACGGCGACGACCGTTGCCGTTGTTGCTGCTCATCCGGTGCCCCAGTTGCCTGACGCCCGCCCCGATCCTCGGCGCGCCCTCCGGTGCTCGATGTGTGGCGTTCGGGCCAGCCTGATCATATCTGATTCGATTCGTACCGGTATCGTCGCACGCGGCGGCCGGCGCGTACATGGTACGTTCGGACTACCCGTCGTCGCCGCCAGACAAGAGCAGCGCGCGGTCCGATTCGATCCCAAGCACGTATTCGCGCACTGCCCCCACGAAGCTGATGGCGCCGAACGCCACGACGGCGCCCCGTTCGCCCGCCTCCGCCATCGCCGCGTCGATCGCCGACGGTAGTTCGCCGAACGCGTGCACAGGCACGTCGTGCGCGCGGAAGGCCGCCGCCAGCTCACGCGGATCCGCCGCCCGCGGGTTGGGCCACGCTGTCACGAGAACGCCGATTGCCATCGACGCCACGGCCTCCGCCATCGACGCCACGTCCTTGCCGGCGAGCGTGCCGACGAGCAGCGTCGCATGAACCAACCCGAAGTACTCGCGCAGCGCCGCCACCATCCGCTTCGCCGAGTCGCCGTTGTGCGCGCCGTCCAGAATCACCCACGGCTTGCGCTTCAGCACCTCCAGCCGTCCCGGCCACACCACATTCGCCAGCCCGGCGCGCACGTGCGCCGCCGTCAGCTCCATGCCGCGAGCAGCCGCCACCTCCTCGCACGCCAGCACCGCCGTCGCCGCGTTGTCCAGTTGGTGGCGTCCCACCAGCGGCAGCAGCGCGTCGTACGCCGCACGCCCCGTCTTCAGCTTGAAGCGCTGCCCTTCGGCGGTCGCCGTCGTCCGCGACAGCTGGCAGGCGCCCGCCACCTCGACCAGCGCCGCCCCACGCTCCGCCGCCACCGAGCGGAAGACATCCAGCGCCGACTCGCGCTGCGGCGCGACCACCACCGTCGCGCGTGCGGTGACGATTCCGGCCTTCTGCGCCGCGATCGCCGCGATCGTGTCCCCCAGGATCGCCGTGTGCTCCAAACTGATCGGCGTCACCACCACCACATGCGCGGGCAGCTCCCCCGCTCCACGACGTGGAGAGGGGGCCAGGGGGTGAGGTGCGCGTACGCCGGTCACCCCCGCATCCGTCCCCGACGACTCCCGACCGGCGACCGGCGCCCCCCCAAACACATTCGTCGAATCGAGCAGCCCGCCGAGGCCCACCTCGACGATCTGCACGTCGACCGCCGCATCCCAAAACGCCACGAACCCGGCCGCCGTGAGCGCGTCGAAGGCCAGGAACTGACGCCCTGCGAAGCGTGGTGCAACCGCCTCGATCGCCTCACGCACGCGCGTCATCGCGCCGGCGAACGCGTCGCGATCGAGCGGTTGCGCGTCGATGCGGATCCGTTCGTTATATCGATGCAGGTGCGGGCTGATGTAGTAGCCCGTCCGCACGCCCGCCGCGGCGAGCACCGCCTCAACCATGACGCCGGTACTGCCCTTACCCTTCGAACCGGCGATGTGCACCGTCGGCCGTCCGAGCTGCGGGTCGCCCAGCGCCGACAACAGCGCCAGCATGGGCGCCAAGTCGGGGCGCGAGGCGAACTCGCCGGTGCGCTCGAAGTCCGGCAGCCTCAGCAGCCATCGCAACGATGACACGTAATCCACGCACTGAGAGTACCGGACGCGGACGGCGACACTCAGTCCGGTTTCGTGGCGTTGACTTCAGTCCTTTCGCACCACGGGGTGGCCGCGATTGGTTCCGTTGACGGGGGGCCATCGGACGAAGCTGTCGCTGGTGCCGACAGTCAGTGGATCGTGAGATCCCCTGACATCACGGCGACGTAGTTGGATTCGAGCGGTAAATCGCCAGGCCCAATGAGCCAAAAGCGCACGGTCTTCGCCTCGGCGGGCACAAGAGGCAACGGAAGTATCAATGGTTGCGGCTGAGTGGAGCGGATCCCCCCAAGCCCGAGAATCGTGAACTGGTGTATGACCTTGCCGGACGCGTTGTAGAACGCCGCGCAGCCCGAGAAATCCCCCGCATACGACTTACCAAGCGCGATGGTTCCCCTCAGCGTTACTTTATCATCGGCGCGAGTCGCGGTGAAG
>CAYQZE010000031.1:0-3502 GCA_964421985.1 uncultured Dehalococcoidia bacterium
TGGGATGTCTCCGATCTCCTCCCGCGCCTCTCCGTCCCTACGCTGGTCATCCACAGCCCGCTCCCCAACTTCCTCGACGGGCGATGGTCACGCCAGCTCGTAACCGGGATCCCGCGAGCGGAGTTCCGCAGTGTCGATACGATGGGCGACGAGAGCAGCAGACTCGTCTACGAGTTCGTGACCGGCGAAGAGGCGCCACCGGAGCCCGCGGCTCCGTCGCTGCCGGAGGGCACGGCGATCATCCTCTTCGCGGACATCGTCGACTCGACGGCGCTGACGGAGCAGCTCGGCGACGCCGTCTTCCGCGCGCGGGCGTCGCGGCTCGATGGCGCGATGCGCGCAGGCATCCGCGAGTGCGGCGGCACGCCCGTCGAGGGCAAGGTGATGGGTGATGGCGTCATGGCCGTCTTCACGGCGGGGCGCCAGGCGATCGAGGCGGCGTTCCGTTGCCGGGCCGCCGCCGACGGGACGGGGCTGGCGCTGCATCTCGGCATCCACGCCGGCGACGTGACGCGCGAAGGCGCGAATGTGTACGGCGGCGCCGTGAACGTCGCCTCCCGCATCTGCAGCCTGTCGGCGAACGACGAGATCCTCGTGTCGGCGACGGTACGCGACCTCGCCCGCACGTCCGCGGCGGCGGCGTTCGACGACCGCGGTGAGCATCAGCTCAAGGGCATCGCCGAGGCGGTGCGCGTGTACGCTGTACGTGCGGGCGGCCGAAGGGTCGCCGAAGGAGACGAGGTGCGTGATGCGTGACGTGAGGATCCGGGTTCGAACGACGCGCGTGCCACTCGTTGCCGCGACGCTTCTGGTGCTTGTTTCGATCGTGAGCGCCTGTGGCAGCGGCGACAGCGAACGCACCAGCCCCACGGCGCAACGGCCGGCCGTCGCTACCGCCGGCGGAGTTGCAACGAACGCTCCGGAGGCGACGGGATCGGCGGCGCCGACAGCGACTTCGGCGGCTGGCGCTACGGCCACCAGTGAAGTATCCGCGCAGACCGGCACAGCCGCGGAGCTGTGCGCGAACGCGGTGGAGACGGCGCCGGGGACGGTCGCCTCGCCGGACGTCGTCGAGCTTTCGGGGCTCGCGTCGGGACGGGCGAACAGCGGCGTGTTCTGGGCGCACAACGATAGCGGCGATACGGCGCGCGTCTTTGCGATGGACGCGCAGGGTGGCGCGTTGGCGACGTACACGCTGGCCGGCGCCGACGCCATCGACTGGGAGGACATGGCGAGCGGGCACGATGCCGCGCGCGGCGCCGGCCTGCTCTACCTGGGCGATATCGGCGACAACGCGCGCGCGCGGACGGAGATCGTCGTCTACCGGCTGCGCGAACCGGCGGTCGATCGGGCGGACGCCCCGATTGCGGCGACGCTGTCTGATGTCGAGAAGCTGACGCTGCGCTACCCGGATGGCGCGAGGCACGATGCGGAGACGGTGATCGTCGATCCGCTGAGTGGCGACCTGATCATCGTCACGAAGGACGGCGGCGCGTCGCTGGTCTTCCGGACGCCCGGGACGCTGGCCGCGAACGCCACCGCCACGCTCGAACTGATCGGCCGCATCGAGTTCGCACAGCTCAAGCGGCGAACCGAACTGCCGCCCGAAGCCTCGCCACTCGCGCGAGCGGGCGGGGCGCTGGCGACGGGCGGCGACATCTCGCCCGCGGGCGATGTGATCGCCATCCGCACGTATGCGGCGGTGTGGCTGTGGTCGCGCGCCGCCGGGCAGAGCGTCCGTGACGCGCTGGCGGCCGCGCCGTGCGAAGCGGCTTCGGTGGCCGAGCAGCAGGGCGAATCGATCGCGTTCCATCCCGACGGCCGCGGATACGTGACGGCGAGCGAAGGTGCGCATCCGGCCCTGCACCACTTCCGCGCGGAGTGAAGCTCGCGTGACCTCACCCCGACCCTCTCCGCCCGGCGGAGAGGGAGCAAAGTGGAAACCTCACCGCCGATCCACCTGGCACGCGGCCGTTCCCCCATAAGGGAAGGGAGCCACGATCGGGCTGACCCGCCATCGGAAAAGCTACATGGAGTCCGCTCTCCAGCGGACGCTCCGGCGATCCGATGTTCTGTTATGATGCTGGCTTCGGGAGGGATGCTGTGACGGACTGGCGCGAACAAGAAGCCAAATACTTCATGCGGACCGGCAAGCGGATGGACCTCCTGGCCGTCCGCGGCGAGGGCTCGCACCTCTGGGACGAGCAGGGCCGGCAGTACCTGGACTTCTTCGGCGGGCCGGCGACGATCAGCCTGGGCCACGCGCACCCGGTGATCGTCGATGCGCTGACGGACCAGGCGCGGCAGTTGATCCACGTCTCGAACCAGTTCTACTCGATCCCGCAGCTGAAGCTGGCGAAGCTGCTCATCGAGCATTCGTGTTTCGACCGCGTGTACTTCATGAACAGCGGCGCCGAGGCGAACGAGGGCGCGCTGAAGCTGGCGCGGAAGTGGGGCAACGAGAAGAAGGCCGGCGCGTTCGAGATCATCTGCGCGTTCGATGCGTTCCACGGACGCACGCTGCAGACGGTGACGGCCGGTGGGACGGAGCGCTACAAGGCGCCGTTCGGGCCGTTGCCAGAGGGGTTTGTGCACGTGCCGTTCAATGACGTTGATGCGGTGAAGCGCGCGACCTCGAGCAAGACGGCGGCCGTATTCATGGAGCCGATCCAGGGCGAGGGCGGCATCAACGTCCCGGACGACGACTACTTCCAGCGCCTGCGCGCGTGGTGCGACGAGCAGAACATCCTGCTGATCCTCGACGAGGTCCAGACGGGCTGCGGCAGGCTGGGCACGCTGTTCGCCTATGAGCTGTACCGCGTGGAGCCGGACATCATGACGCTGGGCAAGGGGATCGGCGGCGGTGTGCCGCTCTCGGCGTTCCTGGCGAAGGAGCACTGCGCCGTGTTCACGCCGGGCGACCACGGCAGCACGTACGGCGGCGAGCCGCTGACCACGCGCGTCGGGTACGAGGTGATGACCTACATCATCGAGCAAGACATCCCGGGTCAGGTTGCGCGGAAGGGCAAGCTCGTCGAGCGGCGGCTGCATTCGCTGCTGGACCGCTGTCCGAACGTCGCGGCGGTGCGCGGCAAGGGGCTGATGTGGGCGGTACAGTTCACGAGCGATATCGGCGAGGAGATCACGAAGGCGGCGCTGGCGAACGGACTGATCGTGAACAACGTGCGCCCGAACGCCGTGCGCATCGTGCCGCCGCTCACGGTCACCGAGGAGGAGCTGGAGCAGGGGCTGGCGATCCTCGAGCACGTGATCGAAACCGACGGCGCCCCGTCGAAGTAGCCGTTGGTGGCTGGTGATTGGTCGCTGGTAGCGGCGTATGATCACCGACGACCGACGACCGACAACCTACAACAACCGATAACCTGTCCCCGGGAGTGGATGGGTCCCGGTGGGTCTCGCGGTCTTCAACACCGTTGCGGGGCGGCCTGCGTCGTCCCGGGAGGGTTCGACTCCGTTGCACTCCCCCCAATAGCCAACCCGA
>CAYQZE010000032.1:0-11851 GCA_964421985.1 uncultured Dehalococcoidia bacterium
GCCCCAGCGCTTCTCCAGCGCCTCGCCCACCTGTCCGTGGATGCGCACGCGGCGCGTCGTCGAGAGCTCGTCGAGCAGCGTCTCCTGCATCAGGGCGTGCGTGAAACGATAGCGCCCGGGCTGGCCCATCTCCTCGATGACCCGCGCTTCGAGCGCCTCCTCGATCAAGTGCAGGAGCGTGTCTTCGTCGCGCTCGCCGAGTAGCGTCAGCATGTCGTAGGCGAACTCCCGTCCGACGACAGCGGCCACCTGTAGCAGCTCGTTCGCGTCCTCGGAGATGCGGTCGAGGCGGCGGCCCAGCGCCTCTCGCACGCCGTCGGGCACGGCGATGTCGGAGACGGACTCCGTGAGCTTCCCCTCCTGCGTCAACAGGTTGACGACTTCGGAGAGGAAGAACGGGTTGCCCTCAGTCTCTTCGAAGATCTTGTCGAGCAGGCCCGGCTTCGGCGTGACGTTGGCGGCGGCGTGGATGTAGCCCGCCACCTCGTCGCGCGAGAGGCCGCGCAGGACGACGCGCTGGAAGCCGGCCTCGCGGTTGAGCACGGAGAGCGCCTCGGAGAGCGGGTGCGTGCGCGAGAGGTCGGTATCGCGGTAGATGCAGACGATCAGCACGCGCAGGCGCGCCAGCTCGCGCGCCACGTACTCCAGCAGCAGCAGCGACGGCTTGTCCGCCCAGTGCAGGTCGTCGAGGGCGATCAGCAGCGGCGCGCGGTTGGACATCGCGCGCACGAACGTGGCGTAAGCGTCGAAGAGGCGGAACTGCGCCGCTTCGGGGTCGGCAAGCTGCTCCGGCTCGGCGACGTTCAGCCCCTGGCGCAGCCACGGGAAGAGGCGCACCAGCTCCACGCCCTTGCCCTGCATATCGTCCGTCAGCAACGTCACGTCGGTGGTCGATGCGAAGGAGTTGCCCACCTGCATCCACGGCCAGTAGGCGGGCGCTCCGGAGCTCTCGTGGGCGCGGCCCCAGAGCACCTGCGCGCCGCGCATCCGCGCGTAGGTCTCCAGCTCCCGCGCCGACCGCGTCTTGCCGATGCCGGGCTCGCCGACGAGCATGACCATCGATCCGCGGCCGGCGAACGCCTCGTCGAACGCCTTGCGGAGGCGCTCGAGCTCCTTGTCGCGGCCGACGAAGACGCCGCGCGCGAGGCGCTGCAGCACGTTCGACCCTGAGTGCGACGCCGACTTCTGCGCCGGATCGACCCGTTCGAGCGCGGCCAGCACCTCGTCGGCGTCGGCGGGCCGCTCACCCGGTTCTTTCGCCAGCAAGTGCAGGATCAGCTCCTCGAGGTCGGGCGGACAGTGCTCGGTGAGCCACGACGGCGCGACGGGCGCCGTGTTGATGTGCTGGCTGATCACCGCGGTCGGGTTGTCGCTGACGAACGGCGGCCGCCCGGTGATCATCTCGTAGAGCATGCAGCCCAGCGAGTAGAGGTCGGCGCGTGCGGACGTCTCGCCGCCCAGCGCCTGCTCCGGCGGCATGTAGGCGACCGTGACGACCATCATCCCCGCCATCGTCAGCCGCGATCGGTCCATGGCGACCGCGAGGCCGAAGTCGCCGATCTTCGCCGTGCCGTCGGCGGTGAGCCAGACGTTGCCGGGCTTGAGGTCGCGGTGCACGACGCCGTTGGCGTGCGCGTGCGCGAGTCCGCGGCAGACGCCCTTCGCGATCTCGAGTGTGCGCTCGACAGGCAGCGGCAGTTCGAGGCCGTCGACGGCGCCGCCGGACATGTACTGGCTGACGATGTACGGCTGGCTCTGTCCGTCGGGTCCGGTGTCGTCGCCGGAATCGTGGATGGTGACCATGTGGGGGTGGTCGCCCAGCCGGCCCATCGCCTGCGCCTCGCGCTGCACGCGCGCCCGCCCCGGCGCGTCGAGACCTTCGGTCTTGATGATCGCTACGGCGACGTCGCGGTCGAGCCGCTCGTCGTGGGCGAGGTAGACGCGCTTGCGCCCGCCCTCGCCCAGGAAGCGGCGCACAGCATAGCGGCCGCCGGCGAGCGACGGCGGCAGCGGCGCCGTCTCCTCGGACGGCGGTGCGGCGGCGGGCTGGGATGTGCTCATCGATTGCGCGCTCGCTCCGGCGCGCACCGCCGCGTCGAGGAACGTGCGCGCGTCGGCGTTCTCGGGAGCGAGCGCGAGCACGTCCTGCGAGAGGTCGTGGACGCGCGGCCATTCGCGCCGGCCAAGCGCGGCCTCGGCCTCGTCGAGCAGGCGGTCAATCTGGCGCTGGACGCGTTCGCTTGGCATGGCCCTCCGGTGACGAGTCTGCGCCCATGATCGGTGACTGCCGCGGACAGGTCAATTGACGCGGGTGGGGTCGCCGGTCGTCGGCTAATGATGAACATTGGCTCTGGCGCTACGCGGGCACCTCACCTCCGGCCTTCGGCCACCTCCTCTCCACGTCGTGGAGAGGAGGCTCAGGACGGGGCCCGGACGCACGGCCGGAGCCTATTTACACGGCAGTCGCTGAGTAGACAGGAGAGAGGTGAACTTCCGGCGCCTGTCCGGTAGGCTTGTAACGCTGCACGACATTCATCGGGGAGACTAGAACATGGCCGCGCTATCGCCTCAGACCGCAACGAAGCCAGCACCCGCCGCCACGCGCATCGACGCCGTCATCGTCGGCGCCGGGTTCGCCGGGATGTACATGCTCCACAGGCTGCGGGGACTCGGCGTCTCGGCGCGAGTGATCGAAGCCGCGGACGGCGTTGGCGGCACCTGGTACTGGAACCGCTATCCGGGCGCGCGCTGCGACATCGAGAGCCTGGAGTACCAGTACGGGTTCGAAGACGATCTGCCGCGCGAGTGGAAGTGGACGGAGCGCTACGCGTCGCAGCCGGAGATCCTGCGCTACCTCAACCATTTCGCGGACCGCTTCGACCTGCGGCGCGACATCCAGTTCGAGACGCGCGTCACCGCGGCGCGCTTCGACGAAGCGACCGCGCGGTGGGAGATCGAGACCGACGGCGGCGATCGTCTGTCTGCGTCCTACTGCATCATGGCGAGCGGCTGTCTGTCCGCGCCGCGGCGTCCCGACTTCAAGGGCCTCGATTCGTTCGCGGGCGATTGGTACCACACGGGCTACTGGCCGCACGAAGGAGTCGACTTTACGGGCAAGCGCGTCGGCATCATCGGCACCGGCTCGTCGGCGATCCAGTCGATCCCGCACATCGCCGCGCAGGCGGCGCACCTGACGGTCTTTCAGCGGACGGCGAACTTCAGCGTTCCGGCCTGGAACGGGCCGATCGAACCGGAATACGAGCGCCAGATGACGGAGCACTACACCGAGACGCGGCGCCTCGCCCGCGATTCGCGGGTCGGCATCCTCGGCGTAGCGAACGAACAGTCGGCGCTGGCGGTCTCGAATGAAGAACGGCGCCAAGAATTCGAGTCCCGCTGGCAACGAGGCGGATTCGCTCTCGCAGGCGCGTTCATCGACCTGTTGATCACGAAGGAAGCGAACGAGACGGCCGCCGAGTTCGTCCGCGAGAAGATTCGCGCCACCGTCAAGGATCCGGCCACGGCGGAACTCCTCTGCCCGAAGGATTACCCCTTCGCCACGAAGCGACTCTGCGTCGACACGGACTACTTCGAGACATTCAACCGCGACAACGTCGCACTCGTCGACGTGAAGAGCTCACCGATCGAGGAGATCACACCGGCGGGCGTGCGTACGAAGGACGCCGAGTACGCATTCGACTGTCTGGTCTTCGCCACGGGCTTCGACGCCATGACAGGCGCGTTGCTTGGCATCGACATTCGCGGCCGGTCGGGCCGAACGCTCAACGACGCGTGGGAAGCCGGCCCGCGCACCTACCTCGGCATCCAGATCGCCGGCTTCCCGAACCTCTTCACGATCACCGGGCCGGGCAGCCCGTCGGTGCTCAGCAATATGGTCGTCTCGATCGAACAGCACGTGGACTGGATCACCGATTGCGTCGAGTACCTGCTCGAGCATGGCCTGCAATCGATCGAAGCGACGGTCGATGCCCAGGACGCGTGGGTGGACCACGTGAACCAGGTGGCGAACTTCACGCTGCACCCGCAGGCAAACTCCTGGTACATCGGGGCGAACATCCCCGGCAAGCCGCGCGTCTTCATGCCGTACATCGGCGGCGTCAACACCTACGCCCAGAAGTGCAACGAGGTCGTGGCGAACGGTTACGAGGGGTTCGCACTGACAGCTCGCGCGTGACACGCCCGGCGCCAGACCTCGCCGCTGATGTGATCGTCATCGGCAGCGGCGCGGCGGGTCTCGTCGCGGCGGTGGCGGCGCACGATGCCGGCGCGCGGGTGCTGTTGGTCGAGCGCGCGGACGTGGCCGGTGGCGCAACGGCGGTGTCCGGCGGCGTCATGTGGATCCCGCTCAACCATCACATGCGTGACCTGCGCATCGACGACACGCGCGACGACGCCCTCGCCTACTGCACGCGCCTGGCGCTCGGTCGGGCGCCGGCCGAACTCATCGCGGCGTTCGTCGACACGGGCGCGGAGGCGCTTGCGTATCTGGAAGCGCAGACGCCGCTGCGCTGTTCGGCGCTGCCCATGCCTGACTACCACGCCGGGCTTCCCGGCGCACGTATGGGCGGGCGCAGCGTCGAGGCTGATCTGTTCGACACGCACGAACTTAGCGAATGGCGCGAACGCCTTCGCCGCCCGTCCAGCATGACGGCGCCGATCACGCTGCGCGAGCGCGTCTTCACGTACCAGGCGCACATCAGGCCGGCAAACGTGCCGGAGGCTCTCGTCGCGCAGCGGAACCACGATGGCGTCGTCGCGGGCGGCGGGGCGCTCGTGGGACGGCTGCTGCGGGGTGTCCTCGACCGCGCGATCCCGGTGCTACTCGGCGCGCGCGCGCTCCGCCTCGTCATGCGCGACGGACGCGTCGCCGGCGTCGCGCTCGATCGCGACGGTGACGTGGTCGAAGCGAGCGCGGCGCGCGGCGTCGTGCTGGCCTCCGGTGGGTTCGAGTGGAGCGACGACGCGCAGACGCGGTTCCTGCCGGGGCCACGAGCGCTGCCGCTCTCGCCGCCGAATGACGACGGCGACGGCCTGCGAATGGCCGCGGAGGCCGGCGCGGATCTCGCGAACATGTCCGAGCTATGGGGCTCGCCCGCATCGTACGTGCCGGGGGAGCTGTACGACGGGAGACAGCTCGCCCGCATCCTCGTCCCCGAGCGCATGTGCCCGCACGCGATCATCGTGAACGCGCGCGGACGCCGGTTCGCCAACGAAGCGGCCGCCTACAACGACCTCAACAAGGCCTTCTACGAGGTCGACCCCAACACTGCGGGCTACCGCAATCAGCCCGCGTGGGCGATCCTCGATGGCCAGTACCGCGCCGCCTATCCGATCCTTACGGTACTGCCCGGCGACCCCGACCCGGATTGGCTGCCACGCGCGGAGACACTCGAGGGTCTCGCCGCGAGCGTTGGCATCGACCGCGAAGGGCTCACTGACACCGTGGCGCGATGGAACGTCGCCGTGCGGGAGCGCTTCGATGCGGAGTTCGGCCGCCATCGCTACGCTGTGGACCTCGCCGCTCCCCACCCGACGCTCGGCACGATCGAGCAGGCGCCGTTCTACGCGCTGCCGGTGTATCCCGGGACGCTTGGCACGAAGGGTGGACCGCGCACGGACGTCCGTGGCCGCGTGCTGCACGTTCGGGGACAGGCGATCCCGGGGCTGTACGCGGCCGGCAACGTCATGGCGGGCACCTCGGGCGCGGCCTACTACGGCGCCGGGGCGACGATCGGGCTCGCGGTCACGTGGGGGTACATCTGCGGCCGCGCGGCCGCTGGCGATGCCGGCTGAGTTGGATGTTAGAGGTTGGAGGTCGGAGGGGCGCATCGTCACTCACCGCAGGGCCGGCTGTGCCACATTCGTCCGGATTCGCCGCACTCACAGTCAGGACTGGGGGGTCACATTCGTCGTCACCATCACGGCGCGGGCACGAACTTCATCGAGAGGGAGTTCACGCAGTGCCGCGTGTCATTCTTCGTGAGCCGCTCGCCGGTAAAGACGTGCCCCAGGTGGCCGCCGCAACGCGCGCATTCGATCTCGGTCCGCTGGCGGTCCGGGTCGGGCAAGCGCTTCACCGCACCGGCAATCTCCTGGTCGAACGCCGGCCAGCCACAATGCGCGTCGAACTTGTCGTCCGAGCGGTAGAGCTCGGCGTCGCAGCGGCGGCAGGTGTAGGTACCCGCCGCGAACAGACTATCGTACTCGCCGGAGAAGGGTCGCTCCGTCCCTTTCGACTCGATGACGTACTTCTCCTGCGGTGAAAGGTCGTTCAGCTTCATCGGGCATCACCTTTCCTGTGCGTTGCCGGCACGTCGATCATACGAGATCGCTGAGCGCGCGAGCTCGACGAGCAGGCACCACACTCACGGCGCGGACTGCTGTGCCAATTCGCGCGTGCTCACCGCGTGCGGCTGCGAGTACGCTGCGCGACACATGGGAGACCTGCGGGAGGGCGTCTAGGATGATGCCCTTCGGGCGCGCTGCCGGATGCAGCGGCGTCTCCGTCGCGATGAACTCACCTATCGAAATGACGCTCGATGCCTCGGGCGCGAGTGGCCAGCCGGGGGTAGTCGCGAGCTTCGCGTTCGGGTCTCTGGCGCGCCAGCTTGCGCGGCTGGCGCCGGAGGCGCGGCGGGGCCTCGTGCTGGATACGCTGAGCGCGCGTTTCGGCGCGCAGGCCCAGCGGCCGATCCTCTACGAAGAGCATGACTGGGAGCGCGAAGAGTGGGCACGCGGCTGTAGCTGCTCGCACTTGGCAACGGGCGTGCTCACGCAGTACGGTCACGCGCTGCGCCCTGCGATCGGCCGTATCCACTGGGCCGGCAGCGAAACCGCGACGGTGTCGCATGGCACGATCGACGGCGCCATCCGCTCGGGCGAGCGTGCCGCGGGCGAGGTGCTGGCCGCGGGTTAATCGTCTGCTCGTCCCTTGCGGCACCTCGCGAGCTGATGATCCTGTGGCCCCGTGTTGCGCGACAGACGGGACCGCCATAGGGTGAGGGCCGAGCCTACTTCCCCGATTCGGCATCAGTGAACTGGCACGGACAACCACGACGCCCCGCGCCGTTCACGCCCGCCTTCGTCGCCCCCGCCAGCACGCCGCACCAGCCATTGCCGCGATGAACGCTACGCCAGCGCCGAGCATGTACGCCGCACCGTCGCCATCGCGTTGCCCTGCTCGCGACGGCAGCAGCGACACGTCCGGCCTCTCGCTGATACCGCCGACGGACGGCGGCGGCAGCGTGATCGTCTCGTTCTGGAGGAGCGGTTCGCCGTTCACGAGGATCGGAGCGGCGCTGCTGGTCTGCGTGACATTGGTCACGTCAACCGCACCGGATTCGAGCACGGTAACCGTCACGGCGGTACCGGGCGGCAGGGTCATCGCGTGGCCGCTAAACGTCACGGTGATTGAAGACAGGTTCGTTGCGTCCGTGACAACACCAAAGGTTCCACCGCCGAGGTCGGCGACCGCCGACACGGCGCCCGCCGGCGAGTGGAGCACGTACTTGTCCTCGTCGCCGGGGGGACCGAACGCGAAGTCCGCAGCCCCGCTGATGACGCCGCTGCGGAAGCTATCGCAACTACCCGTGGTGGCGCCGCCGTCGCTGACCGTCAGCGTCCCAATACCGCAGACCGAGAGCGTGGCCGGGCCGCCACCGGACGGCGGGCAGACGTTGCCGATGATCAGACCGTCGGCCGGATTCGGCGAGTCGACGATCGAGACGTAACAGCTGTTTCGGCTGAGGATCGTGCCGGAGGTCGTGCCATCCGTGAAGGCATCAGAGGAGACGGCCGGCGATAGATCGATCGAGTCCGCCAGCCCGTCGCTGTCCGTATCCAGCTCTACCAGCGCGCACGTGCTGTCTATCGTCCGCGAGTCCGCAAACGTCAGCTGCTTGGTCACGTACTTGCCGACGGCCGCCGCTCCCACGGGCGCGCTCAATCCCGTGACGCCTTCGGCGCCTGACAGATTTCCGCTGCTATCACTGGTGGTGGCGATCGAAGGCTGGTACAGGCCGGACCCGGCCAGTGGTAACATCGGCGCCACTGCGCAAGCCGGGTAGTATCGCCCGCTGACGGTGAAGCTCGTACTGGCCGGCAGGCCCTGGGCGTACCCGGTGAGCGCGAGCAGATCGCTCCCACCGCCGGCGGGATAGCACGAACCGGGGCAGTACAGCGCCGACGTCAACGCGAACGCGCCCTCCTGCAGCAGGACCGACACCGTATCGGCGAGGGCATTGACGACCGCGAGGTCGGGCCTGCCGTCCCTGTTAAGGTCGCCGATGTCGACGGATCGAGGGCTGTCGCCGGTCGCGACATCCGTCTTCGGTCCGAAGCTGCCGGTGCCCGTGCCCAGCAGGACCGACACCGTGTCGTCGCCGGAATTGGTGACGGCAAGGTCGAGCTTCCCGTCCCCGTTGAGGTCGCCGATCGCCACTGAGATAGGTAGGGTGCCAGTCACGAAGTTGGTCGCCGTTCCGAAGCTGCCCGTGCCCGTGCCAAGGAGCAGCGAGACGTTGGTATTGGTAAAGTTGGCGGTCGCGACATCGAGCTTGCCGTCCCCATTGACGTCGGCGATAGCCACGGATTGCGGACTGGCGCCGGTCGCGAAGTCAGCATTCGAGCCGAAGCTACCGATGCCGTCACCCAGGAGGATCGAGACCGTGCCGCCGCCGCTATTAGCCGTCGCGAGGTCGAGATTTCCGTCTCCATCTAGGTCGGCGATGGCCACGGAGAGCGGGTTGGTTCCCGTCGGGAAGTCGGCGTTCGCGCCGAAGCTGCCGGCGCCATCGCCCAGCAAGACGGAGACCTTGCTGTCGTAGTCATTCGCCGTCGCGAGATCCGACTTCCCGTCGCCATCGAAGTCGCCCACGGCCACGGACCGAGGACCGTCGCCGGCCGTGAAGTCGGCGGCCGTCCCGAAGCCGCCCGTACCGTCGCCCAGCAGGACGGACACCTTGTCGTCTGAGAAATTCGCGGTCACGAGATCGGGCTTCCCGTCCCGATTGAAATCGCCGATTGCCACCGATGCATAACCGAAGCCGGTCGCGAAGTCGGTCTTCGCTCCGAAGCCGCCGGCGCCCGAGCCCAGCAGGACCGACACGCCGCCGGAGTTGGCTGCGGCGAGGTCGGGTATCCCGTCCGCGTTCAAGTCGCCGTTCGCCACGGACAGCGGGAAGACGTTGGTGGCGAAGTCGCTCTTCGCGAGGAAGCGGCCGGCGCTGTTTGTGCCGGTGCCCAGCAGGAGCGACACCTTGTCGTCGATACTGGCAGCGGCCGCGAGGTCGGGCTTCCCGTCGCCGTTGAAGTCGCCGACCGCCACCGAAGCAGCGCCGACGGCGGTCGCGAAGTCCGTCTTGGTACCGAAACTGCCCGTGCCCGTGCCCGCCAACACCGAGACGGTGCTGCTGCTCATATTCGCGACCGCGAGATCGGGCCTCCCGTCTTGGTTGAAATCACCGATGACCACGGACCGAGGATCCACACCGGTCGCGAAATCGTTCTTCGCACCGAAGCTACCCGTGCCGACGCCCAGCAGGACTGACACACTGTTGCCGATACGATTGGCGACTGCGAGGTCGGACCTCCCGTCCCCGTTGACGTCACCGACGGCCACGGACCGAGGACCGTCGCCGGTCGCGAAGTCGGCGTTCGCTCCGAAGCTGCCCGTACCGTCGCCCAGCAAGATGGACACCTTGTCGTCTGACAAATTCGCAGTCGCGAGATCGGGCTTCCCGTCCTCGTTGAAATCACCGATGGCTACGGACCGAGGATCCATGCCGGCCGGGAAGTCGGTCTCCGGATCGAAGCTGCCCGTGCCGGTGCCAAGCAGGACCGACACGGCGTCACCTTGATCGGCGACCGCGAGGTCGAGATTTCCGTCCCGGTCGAGGTCGCCGATGGCCACGGAGTACGGAGTAGCTCCAGTGCCGAAGTCGGTCTTGCCACCGAAGCCGCCTGTGCCCGTCCCCAGCAGGATCGACACGCTGTCGGGGCTCGCGAGGCTGTTCGCGACGGCGAGGTCGGGCTTCCCGTCTCCATCGAAATCGCCGATCGCCACCGAGATAGGACCGGCGCCGGTCGCGAAATCGGTCTTCGCGCCGAAGCTGCCCGTGCCCGTCCCCAGCAGGATCGACACGGTGTCAGCGCTGTAATTGGCGACCGCAAGGTCGGGCTTGCCATCCCCGTTGAAGTCGCTCACAGCCACCGACTGCGGGCCGCCGCCAGTCGCGAAATCGGTCTTCGGCAGGAAGGGCATGGCGCTGCCGGTTCCAGCGAAAAGCAATACGCTCGTAAGGGCCAGCGTCACACCGCCAAGCGCCACGCGCCTCAGCGCCCGTGGCCCCGGCAGGGGGTGCGGCGATATACGCGTTACCCGCGTTGTCGTGCTATGCATGCCCGACCTGTCCTCTCGGCCGGAGGTACCCGGTGTGTCGCGTAGATGCAAGCGATTGTATCTCATTGGACCCCCTTATGTGCACGAACATGACTCTCCGCGTACGTCGTCCTCGGCGAGCTTCTTGACAGCGAGGCCCGCCCCGTCGCGTACGTTCGGTTCGCGACGCGGAGGCGCACGGCTTGTGGCCGTACCGCCATCGGTCTAATCTCGCAGCGGTCCGCTGACATCCGCTTCGCTCCCAGCGCGCAAAACGCACGTCGGTCCCTTCCGTACGAGCATACGCTCCGCCTACGCCCTGCGCGCTAACGTCGCGCTGACACTTCGCTGACAGTCCGGGCGTGCTTTGCGCCTCCGCGATGGGCGCCGCAGCAGCGGGATCCGCCCAACTGGTCGCTGACGGCAGCCCAACGCGCGGCAGCCGCAACAGGTCGGCTGCGCATTGACCCTCCCGTAGCGCATCGTCACCATGGCTCCAGCAACGCACGCCGGGACTCCGGGATGGCGAGCATGGAGGTGCCCACATGACCGACGACACGACTATGGACGGGAAGACGTGCCTGGTGACAGGCGCAAATCAGGGGATCGGCAAGGAAACGGCACTCGCGCTCGCGCGCATGGGCGCGACGCTGATCATCACCGCGCGCGACACGGCGAAGGGCGGCGCGGCGCTGGCCGATATCAGGCAGCGCTCGGGCAGCGAACGCGTCTCGCTGATGGGCGTAGACTTCGCGTCGTTCGCGTCGGTCCGCGAGTTCGCGGACGAGTTCAAGCGCACGCATGCGCAACTACACGTGCTCGTCAATAACGCGGGCGGCTACAACGCCACTCGCACGCTCACCAAGGACGGGTTGGAGACGACCTTCGGGGTGAACCACCTCGGCTACTTCCTCACGACGAAGTTGCTGCTCGATACGATCCGGGCGAGCGCACCCGCGCGCATCGTCAGCGTCAGCTCCGGCGCGCACGCGCGGGCCAAGATCAACTTCGACGATCTGCAGGGCGAGCGCTCGTACGCCGGCTTCGGCGCCTACGGGCAGTCCAAACTCGCGAACGTGCTCTTTGCGTACGAACTCGCGCGGAGGACCGCGGGCAGCGGTGTCACGTCGAACGCGCTGCATCCCGGCGTCGTCATGACCGGCTTCGGCCATAACAATGCGGGGCTGATCGGCGGCCTGTTCGATGTCCTTCACACGATCGGCAGGCCGTTCCTGCTCACGGCTGAGAAGGGCGCCCGCACCTCGGTCTACCTCGCGTCATCGCCGGAGGTGGTAAGCGTCACTGGCAAGTACTTCGCCGACAGCCGCGAGAAGCAGTCCAACGCCATCTCGCACGATACGGACGTCGCCCGCCGCCTCTGGGACATCAGCGAGGAGATGGTCGCTGCCGCGACGCCGGCGATGCAGAACAGCGCGACGTGACCCCAGCGAT
>CAYQZE010000033.1:0-8414 GCA_964421985.1 uncultured Dehalococcoidia bacterium
GGATGTTGACGCTGGCGCCACGCTCGGTGAGGTCGTCGCGGTAGAGCCCCACATCCAGCGTGCCGACGGGGATCTCCTCGCCCTCGAATTCACGTATCGCTCGGGCGATGCGGTGCGCGAGTGGCACGCCGCGCGTCCGCATGCCCACGAACACTAACTCGGCGGTGCCGCGGTTGTGCTCGACGATCTCGTGCGCAATGCGCGTGACGGCGCGTCGAATATCGTCCGGGGCCATGATGGTTGTGCTGTCGCGCGTCAAAAAACCTCCTGCCCGGGCGACCGGTTGGAGGTTGAGCGCCCGTATGCGGGCGCCAGCAGCGCAAAAGGCTGACCGTGCATCGCCGTACCTTCCCGGCCTCTCGGGACCGGATTAAAGGGCTCGTCTGTTGTTCCTGATGATAGATCGAACGGCGCGTCCGTTTCAAGTGCCAACGGCAGCGCCAACGGCTGTCTGCCGCGGCGGCCGCGGCGGCCCCGGGCAGCACGACGAAACGGTGTAAGCTGTTCTGACGGCGTAGCGCGGCTACCAGGGGGCCGGTCTGTGAAGCATCCCGCACTCGTGGTCGCGTCGGCGATCCGCCGGCGTCCCGTCCTGCTCGTCGCCGGTGCGATGTGCGCCGCACTCGTGCTGGCCCTCGGCATCACGCGCCTGGAGTTCCAGACGGGACAGGAGACCCTGCTCGACCCCGCGTCGAAGATCTCGCGCGACAACGCCCGCTTCCAGGCGTCGTTCGGCGGCAACCCGCTGCTCATCCTGTTCGAGACGGCTCCCGGCGGTCCGCCCATCGAACAACTCTTCACGCCTGCCAATCGAGCGACGTTGACACGTCTGGACGCGGATCTCAACGCGAGCGGCCACTTCCAGGGCATCATCTCGCCATTGCTGATCCTTGCGTTCGCGAAGACGCAGATTGAGCAGCGCATGGTCTCGCAGCCGGCGAAGCTGGCCGCCGACGAGGCGAGCGCCACCGAAAGCGCGAGAGCGCAGTCTGCGGGCAGAGGCGAGACAGTCGCGCAACAGGACGCTGCGGCGGCGGACGCGAAGCAGCGCGTGGACGACGCATTCAACGCGGACTTCGGCGCCGACGCGAAGCGCTTCGTCGACGTCGGCGATCGCTCGCTCGATAATCCGAAGTTCGTCCGCTTCGTGCTGTACGGGGCCGACGGCACGCTCCGCTCGGAGATCGGCGGCATCTTCCCCGACGAGCACCACGCGCTCATGGTCGCGCGCCTCCGGGGTAATCTCTCGATCGATGAAGGCGCCGACATCGCTGGCCGCGTCAAGTCGGGCATGCCCGACTATCGGTTGGACGGCGTGGATGCGGTGGTGTCAGGTCCACCCTTGCTGATCAAAGAGATCAACGACAAGATGCGCAGCGCCCTGGTGCTGATGGCGATCTTCGCGGTCGCGATCATGGTCGCTGTGCTCTTTGTGATCTTCCGGGCGCGCTGGCGGCTGCTCTCGCTGCCTGCGGTGCTCGTCGGATGCGTGTCGGCGTTCGGACTGATGGGCTTCGTCGGCATCCCCCTGACGATGGTGACCATCTCCGGCCTGCCTGTCCTGATCGGCCTCGGCGTGGACTTCGCGATCCAGATTCACAGCCGGATCGAAGAAGAGACCTTGGCCAGCGGGTCAGCCGAAGTGGGGCTTGATCGCGCCTTCGCCCGGGCGGGCCCGCCGCTGGCTGTCGCCGGCATTGCTGCCTGCATCGGCTTCATGGTGCTGCATCTCTCCGACGTGCCGATGATCCGTGACTTCGGGTCGATGCTCGCGGTGGGCGCCGTGATCGTCTTCGCCACGAGCCTGACGTTGATCAGCGGCGTCATCTATCTGCGAGAGCGCACGCGCCTCGGTCCGCAAGAATTGCCGCGGGCGCGTTTTGAGGTCGAGCGCCTGGTCAGCGGGCTCACTGCCCGCACGATGGGACGCCTGCTTCCGATCGCCCTGGTTGCGCTGGCCGTGGCGCTTGGCGGCCTGTATGTGAGCCGCAAGATCCCCACGCAGACGGATCCGGAGAAGTTCGTCCCCTCCGACAGCCGCGTGATCGTCGACCTTCACCGCGTGCGCGACGTCGCCGGCTCGACGAGCGAGCTCAACCTCCTCGTCGAAGTGCCGCCCGGACGCCGCGTCACCGACCAGGGCGTGCTTGACTGGATGCTACCGTTCGAAGAGCGGCAGCGGCGCGACCATCCGCGCGATATCCGCCAGTCGAACAGTCTCGCGTCCTTCACCAGATCCGTCAGTGGCGACGCGCCGACCACCGCCTCCGCCGAGCAGGCGCTGAGCGTCGCGCCCGCCGCGCTCGTCGACACCGTCGTGAACGCGGACCGGACGATGGCTTCGATCACATTCGCGCTCAGCGACCAGCTGACGCTTGACGAGCAGCGCCGTCTGACCGATCAGATCCAGCGCGATGCGCGCCCGCCGGAAGGGGTGTCCGTCGCGCCTGCGGGCATCAGCGTCATTGGCAGCGCCGCCATCAACGCCATCAGTAGCAACCGCGACCTGATGTCGTTCGTCGCGCTCGCTGCCATCTTCATGACGCTGCTCGCCTGGTTCCGCAGCCCGGTGAAAGCTGTCGCGCCCCTGCTGCCGGTCGTGCTGGCGTTGGGCGCCTCGGCGATGCTCCTCTACGTCAGCGGCGTCGAGTACAGTCCGCTCACGTCGATCTCCGGTCCGTTGATCATCGCGATGGGCACGGAGTTCAACGTGCTGCTGATGTCGCGTTATTTCGAAGAGCGCGCCGCCGGACTCGATGCGCGTGACGCCATGGCGACGGCCTCGATGCGTATCGGCCGTGCGATCGCTGCGTCGGGTCTGACCGTCATGGGCGGCTTCGCTGTGCTGGCGTTCAGCGACTTCCCCCTGCTCGATAACTTCGGCAAGGTGACCGCACTGAACATCGGCCTCAGCCTGCTCAGCACCCTGATCTTGCTTCCGCCGCTCCTCGTCTGGGCGGACGGCGAGCGCCACTTCGTGCGGGGGTCTGCCGGTGCGGTCACCGAGTAGGCGCCTACAATAGTCAACGCGCCGCAGGAATCTTGTCGGTGGCCATGCCATCGAGCCGTCCGCCAGTGGAAAGAGCAATGACGATGCCGCAACCAACGACGATACGCGCCTTGCGCCTCCATACACTGATCGGCGGCGACGGACTGGAGATCGCCGAAGTCCCCGCGCCTTCCAGCGCCGATCTCGTCGCCATCGAGGTGCATGCCGCCGGCATCGGCTTCCCCGATCTGCTGATGACGAAGGGCCAGTACCAGTTCAAGCCGAACCCGCCCTTCACGCCGGGCGTCGAGGCGGCCGGCGTCGTGATCAGCGCTCCCGAAGGGTCGGGCATCAGCCCGGGCGACCGCGTCATCGCGTCGTCGATGCTCGGTGCCTGGGCCGAAATCGCCCTCGCTCATCCGCTCAGTACGATGCCGATCCCCGACGGCATGAGCTTCGAAGAGGCGACGGCGATGGTGAACTACCAGACCGCGTACTTCGGCCTAGTCTGGCGCGGCGGCATGAAAGCAGGCGAGACCGTGCTCGTCCACGGCGCCGCCGGCGGCACGGGCACGTCGGCGATCCAGGTGGCGCGCGGCTTGGGCGGCACGGTGATCGCCATCGCTCGTGGAGAAGAGAAGCTCGCCGTCGCGCGTGACGCCGGCGCGGCGCACTGCATCGAGGCGGACTCCGCCTGGCTCGAGCAGGTGCGCGAGATCACCAACAAGCGCGGCGTCGACATCGTCTACGACCCGGTGGGCGGCGACCGCTTCACCGACAGCGTCCGCGCGCTGGCGCCGCTGGGTCGCGTGCTCGTCATCGGCTTCGCCGGCGGCACGATCCCCGAGGTGAAGGTGAACCGCCTGCTGCTGCGCAACACCGCCGTCATCGGCGTCGCCTGGGGCGAATATGTCCGCGTCGACCCGGCCATGCCGCGCACGATCGCCGCTGACCTGGCGAAGCTCTACGCGGCCGGCCACATCCGTCCGCCGATCGGCGGCGTCTATCCGATGGAGCGCTGCGCCGAGGCCTTGCGCGCGCTCGAGGAGCGCCGCGCCACCGGCAAGCTCGTCCTGAAGGTCCGCTGACAGCTACGAGCCCGAGGACCCGCCGATCCACCGGAAGTACGGGTCGAGATTCGGCAGGAAGTCGGTCTTGTGGAGCAGGAAGAACAGCCCGACGACAAGGCTGAACACCGCCGCCAACACACCTGCCCCGACATACACCCACTGGCGGCGCTGCGACGACACGAAGCCCGCCGTGCTGATCACGGTCACGATGGAGTTCGAGATCAGAAGCCCGAGCACGAACGCGCCGAGCGCGCCCACACCCATCGCCTTGCTGCCCGCCCCGACCGCCGTCGCTATGACCAGCACCTGCGTGCCCGTCTCCGCACCGACACCGTGGATCAGGCCGACCGCGTAGGCCGTGCGCACGCCGTACTGCTGTGCCTCGTGTACATGTTCGTGCGGCCGCCCGAAGACGCGCTCTCGCACAACGCCGGCGGCGTTGCGCACACCCGCGAACACCAGCATCCAGCGGCTGCGCAGGCGAAACTCCTGGCCTCCCCGGAAGTACTGGAACACCGAATAGAACAGGTACGCGGCGAGGAAGATCAGCGTGACGCCGACGACCCGCTCCATGATCGGGTCGATCCATGGCGGTAGAAACTGGCTCGCTATCAACGCCAGCAGACCCAGCACGATGACGATACTCCCATGCCCCAGCGCGTACATGCTGCCCAACACCAGCGCCGGCTTCTGCTTGCGGACGAACGTCCCGATCGCCGGTCGATAGCCGGCGCTGTTGCCGTTGTGCCGGTGCGCCAGCTCGCCGATCGAGTGCGAGTGAAGGCTCGGTGCGCCGACAGCGAGCGCCGCCTGCATCGTCACCGCGCCCCCGCTCGCGGAACGCGCGTGGTGCGACTCGTCCGTCAGCATGAAGGCCGGCTCCCGCACCAGCCAGCCCTGGTCGGTCTCGTCGATCGACGCCGCCGTGCTGGTGATGTCCGTGATCGCGGCGATGTGGTCCCAGTCGATGCCGTGGCGAATGCCAAGCGCCAGCGCGGCGCCCAGCACGCCGATCAGCCCGCCAGCCCCGATCGACAGGAAAAATGCCGAGTCGGAGAGAGATGAGAACGACATGCTGTCCATGACCGCCTAATTCCCGCGCGTCGTTGTCAGCGAGCCAGCTCGCGTTTGCATTCGACGCACACACCGAAGATCGCGAAATGATCGATGTCGGCATGGAAGCCGACTTCGCGTTCGATCTGCAAGCCGAGCTTCTCCAGATAGGTGTGATCCAGCAACGTCACGCCGTTGCACCGGCGGCAGATCAAGTGGTGATGCCGCTCGCTCGCCACCCACTCGAACGTCGCATCGCCGCCGCCCATGTGCGTCTCGGAGATCAGCCGCATGTCCTTGAGCACCGAGAGCGTCCGGTAGACGGTGGAAATGTCCACGTAGGGATACGCCGCCTTCACCTGCTCGAAGATCGTCGCAGCGGACAGGTGGCCAGACGCGTGCCGGAGCGAGGTGAGGATCATCATCCGCTGCGGGGTCATCTTGTGTCCCGATTCACGGAGTACGTCGATCGTCTCGGACTCGCAGCTCACGCCAGCATCCTTTATTGCAACACTTGGCTCTTACTTTACTCGACGCCTGTGGCGGTACGCAACTACCGCATTGCTGAACAAAGGCGTGCGGTTATGTCGCCTCACGGCAGAGGCGCCAAAGCCGGCGCCACCGCCCGGGCTGCTGGCCTATGCCGGCAGGCTGACCTTGAAGGTCACGCCCCCGCCCGGCTCGTTCGAAGCCTCGATCGTCCCGTGGTTCAGGTCGACGAGTTCTCGCGTGATCGCCAGCCCCAGGCCGCTTCCGGCGGACATCTGCCGCGCGCGGTCGCCTCGGAAGAACCTGTCGAACAGCCTGGGCAGGTCATCGTCGGGGATCGACGTGCCAGTGTTGGTCACCGTGCAGATCGCCCGCGCCGGCCCTAGGCCGTTCTCGCGACGGCCGCGGATCGTGATTTCACCGCCCTCCGGCGAGAACTTCGCGGCGTTATCGAGGACGTTCGTGAACGCGCGCTCGAGTTTATCCGGGTCGACATCGCGTAACCGCATATCGGCCTCAAGATCGACCACCACGTTCAGCTCCTTCGCCTTCGTCACCGGTTCGATGCGACGAAGGCACGGGCCGAGTATCGCCTCCAACGGCAGATCCTCGCGCCTGGTGATCACCTGTCCGGCATCGATCTCGCCGAGGTACAGCAGGTCCGACAGCAGCACGTTCACGTGAGCCGCCTGTTCGCCGATCACCTCGCCGATGCGCCTTGAGTCGCCGGCATCGACCGTGCCGTCCGTCAGCGCCTGGGCGTAACCCGTAATCGACGTCATCGGGGTCTTCAGGTCGTGAGAAACGTTCGCGAGGAGCGCCCGCATCTGCTGGTCGCGGGTGCCGGCATGCGCGGCCATGGCTGTGAAGGAGCGCGCGAGGCGCCCCACCTCGTCGTCACGCGAGACCTCGACGCGCTGGTCAAAGTCACCGCGCGCCAGTGCCTCAGACGCCGCCGTCAGCTTCTTCACCGGCTGCGCTACCTGCCGCGCCAGCACGACAGCGGCGAGCATGGCAAGCGGGATGGCGATCAGGGCGGCCAGCGTCAGCCCGGGAAGCAGCTCGAGCCAGGCGCCGGCTATCGTATCGCTCGGCACCGCCAGGACGATGCGGAAGGGCAGCTCGCGTCCGCCGGCGGTGAAGCGCTGGGACGCCGTGACGAGCGTCAGGTTGCCCTCGGGGAACTCGCTGGCGGGCTGCCACGCGATGAACCCTCGCCGGACGTCGCCGATCGTCGAGCGCGGCACCTCCAGCTGGACGCCGGCGAGCTTCGCCGCCGTATCGTGCTGAACGACGCTGTCGGTCGAAACGAGCAGGATGCGCACATCTTGATCCACCGCCAGCGCATCCAGCGTCTCGGAGAACGGGCGCTCGGACTGCTCCCGGGGAAGCAGCGCGAAGAACGCCTGCTGGTAGATCGCCGGCGAAGCCGCCGCCACCCGGTCAAGCGCCTGCTGCCTTCGTTCGCCGCGCGTGCTTGCGATGAAGGCGGCGCCCGAGAGCAGGATGGCCAGCGCGATCACCAGCGTCAGCGAGACGACAAGCTTCGTTTGAAAGCTGAACAGGAACGAGCGCACTCGCGCGCTCACGCCGGCACCGCCTCCACCAGCCGATAGCCGCTGCCCCACACCGTCTCGATCTTCAGGCCGGAGCCCTCGAGCTTGCTGCGCAGCCGCACGATGTGCACATCCACGGTCCGCATGCTGTAGAACGCCGTACCCCACACAAGGTCCAGCAGTTTCTCCCGGTCCAGTGTGATGTTCGCGAAACGCAGGAACGTCGCCAGCAGGTCGAACTCCTTCGGCGTCAGCGCGATCGGCTTCGCCTTGATCGTCGCCTGGCGGTTGCGCACGTCCATCCACAGCTCTCCCGCCTGAATCTGTTCGCCCGCAGGCTCGCTGGCGCTGCGGCTGCGACGCAGCACAGACTGGACGCGGGCCACCAGCTCAGTCGGGTTGAACGGCTTGGTCACGTAATCATCCGCGCCCAGCTGGAGGCCGGCCACCTTGTCGATATCGGACGACCGGGCCGACAGGAAGATCACAGGCATCTCGCTGCGCTTTCGCAGATTGCGGATGATCTGCAGGCCGTCGGGCCCCGGCATCATAATGTCCAGCACGGCCAGATCGAAGGCCTGCTCCTTGAGTAGCTTCTGCGTCTCATCACCGTCGCGCGCCACCACCACGTCGTACCCGGCCTTAACCAGATACATGCGGACGAGGCCGGCGATATGTCGATCGTCGTCGGCGACAAGGACGCGCGCGGGGTCTTCTCGTTCGTTCATAGATGTTGCAGCTCCAGTGTAAGGAGAACGGCAGGGGGCGGGGCCACCCTGCCGTTCTCGTACTCGGCGGTTAGAAGGGTTGAATGTCGTCGAACGCGGATCCGCCTTGCGGCACCGCGTTCGGATCGACGCTCGGCGCGCCTCCCGGGGTGCCCGGGACGCCGAACGGGCCGGCATGGAACTCGAACCGCCGGAACGACCCGGGCTTGCCGTCCAATATCTGGTCGAGGTGGTCCGTCAACATCGTCAGAGCTGCGTCGGCATGCTTCTGTGTCAGGTCGCCGTTTTTGACGGCCTCCTCAAGCTTCTCCCTGGTGGCGTCCCCAAGAAACGCCTTCAGCTGTTCGCGGCTCTTGCCGTGCGCCTGCGCAACCGTCGCCAGGGTCGCTCCGTCGGCCTTCATTTCGGTGCCCAGTTGGTCCGTGGATACACCGAGAAAGTCTGCGATCTCCTGCGGCGCGTCCTGGTGCCCCATGCCAGGTCCGAAGCCGAAGCCAAAATCCTTCGCGCCGTGCCTGAATCCGCCGGG
>CAYQZE010000034.1:0-23744 GCA_964421985.1 uncultured Dehalococcoidia bacterium
ACTGGCGCAGCAGGTGGGCGCCGTGCTCGAAGCCCTCGCCCGCCCCGCCGGCATCCGCTCGACGCTGATCTTCGGCGGCCGCGCGTTCGGACCGCAACAGGACGCGATCTACCGTGGCGCCCAGGTTGCCGTCGGCACGCCGGGCCGTGTGCTCGACCACCTGTCGCGCGGCACGATGCGCCTCGACGGCATCACCTACCTCGTCCTCGACGAGGCGGACGAGATGCTCGACCGCGGCTTCGCGCCGGACGTCGAGCGCATCCTCTCGCAGACCCCTGCCGAGCGGCAGACCTCACTCTTTTCCGCCACGACGCCGGAATGGGTGCACAAAGTCTCAACGAAGTACCTCCGGAACCCGGTGGTGATCGAGACATCGCGCACCGACGACGAGGTTGGACCAGACATCGACCACGTCGTGTACGAAGTGTGGGACGAGGACAAGTTCACGGTGTTGCTCCGCCTGCTCGACGAATCGACGGAAGGCACGACGCTCGTCTTCGGCCGCACGAAGCACGGCGTCCGCAATCTCGGCGTCAAACTCGAACGCCTCGGGTACCAGATCGACGTGCTGCAAGGGAACCTCAGCCAGGGCGCGCGCGACCGCGTGCTGGAGAAGTTCCGTGCCGGCAAGACGCCCGTCCTGCTGGCCACCAACGTCGCCGCGCGCGGTCTCGACGTGTTGCACATTACCCGCGTCATCAACTTCGAACTGCCCGAGACGCACGAACTCTTTACGCACCGTGTCGGACGCACCGGCCGCATGGGCCGTTCCGGCAGCGCCATCACGATCCTCGGCCCCGGCGACCTGCCGAAGTGGCGGGAGATCGAGCGCGGCCTCGGCCGGACGCTCCCGCGCATGACGCCCGACGGCAAGGAGATCAAGGTCGCGCCGCCGCGATCGTCGCCCGTCCGCGCCGGAGGCGGAGGCGGCTTCGGCAGCCGCCGCCGCCGCACCACGGCCTTCAGTCGCCGCTAGCCGGGCGAGTAACAGGTAGCTCAATGGGTGGGATGCCATATTGGCATCCCACTCTTGCGCCCGCCGCAGCGCGCCGTCGATTCACTTCTGACGAGACTCGCAAAACTGCTGCCAGAGAGACCTTCTCAAGTACCCCAGCGACCCGACTATTGGTGTGAGGAGAGGTGCCGGGAGATGCCGTCCGATTCTGGTTTCCAGGACTCGGTAGACAAGAGCCGCGAAGCTCTTCGGCGGTCCATCGCCGAGGGGAACGAAACCGCCGGGCCTGCGCAACACTGGGCGGCTGAGCCGCGCGCGCACAGCGCCCCAAACGCTGCGCCTGCTCAGCACTGGGCCGCCGAGCCGCCTCCACACAGCGTCCCGCATACACGACCGCCGCTCGCCGGCCTGCACCCGTTCTTTTGTGGTCTTCTGGACACATTGCCTGAACCAGGCATGGATTGGCCCGCGGCGCAGCGCGAGCAATGGCTGGAGACGGCTCGCAACATCTTCGCCATTCTCTACCACGACGCGGGCGACCTGCGAGAGCCGATCCCCCTGAGACCCCGCGCCGTCCCGGGCCTCGGCGACGCGGCCTCAACGTATCCCTCAAAACGCCACATCGCATGAAGGGCTGTGCGGGCGTAAGGACGAAACGCAGGCCCTGTGCGCATCCTCGCGCTCATCGCCCGCGCGCAGCCGCGAAGCGAGGATCGCGGACGCCCCCCGCCCGTCCCTCTGACCGAACCGCCGATGCTGCCACGTGGCACAGCCGGCCCGGCTCCGAGTTCGGCGATCGTAGAGTCGCTGTAGGAGACAGCCACCCTCCACTCCGCCGGGCGGAGAGGACCAGCGCGAAGCGCCGAGGTGAGGTCGCCGCCGCTACACGAGCATGCCCGTCGTGTCCTGGCTCAGCATGATGCGTCCGGCCAGATCGAAGTTCCCCTGCCCCACAATCAGGTGCTGCGTGATCGCGTGCACGTCGCGGAAGCAGCGCTGCAGCGCACTGCTGTCGCGGATCGAGCTGCTGCCTCCCAGGTAGTACGCCGCATCGACGGCCCGCGCCGCGCACGTCACCGCCTGCGAGGCGGCCATCCGCACGCGCGCACGCTGCGCAGGCGCCACGTAGGTGCTCGTTGTGCACGTCGCCCAGGTATCCGCGACGGCCTCGAACAGAAACGCCCGGCCCGCCGCCAGCTCCGCGACCGCCTGCGCGATCGCGCGCTGCGCCGTCGCCTGCTCGGCCAGCGGCGTCATGGCGCCCGCCGGTATCTTGGTCGCCGCAAGCTCGGTGATCTCCTCGATCGCGCGCTGCGCGGCGCCGAGCGCTACGCTCGCGACGACGGCGGCGAAGACCCCCAGCACCGGGAAAGCGTACAGCGGCCCCGGTCGCGTCGGCTCGTCCTCCACGATCGAGATCACGCGGTTGGCCGGGACGAAGATGTCGCGTACGGCAATGTCGTGGCTCCCCGTCGCGCGCAGACCGGAGACGTGCCACGTATCGATGATCTCGGCGTCCGACGCCGGGAACACCAGGAAGCGCCAGTCCGGCATGCCGTTGGGCAGCATGCGCATGCCGCCGTTCTCCCACGCCATCGCGCCGGCGCTCATCCAGGGCGAGTCCTGGCAGCCGCTGCCGAACGGCCAGCGGCCGGTCAGCCGATAACCGCCGTCCACGATGTCGGCGCGGCCCATGGCCGCGACGATGCCGGACGCCAGCGAACCCTTCGGGCCGAACACCTCCTCCACCGTCGCGTCATCCAGCTGCCGGACGATCACGGGGTTCGACCCGAGGATCACCGCCACCCAGCCGGCGGACGCGTCGGCGCGTGACAGCTCCTCGAACACGCGCAGCGAATCGGCCAGCGGCTGCTCGAGGCCGCCGGCGCTGCGCGGAATGAACAACCGGAAGATGCCCGCCTCGATCATCGCCTCGATGATCTGCTTCGGCACGCGCCGGTTCCGCTCCGCCTCGTCGGCGCTCGCCCGGATCGCCGGCCCCAGCGCAACGGCGGCCGCCATCACGTCGTCTCGCGTCAAAGTGGTCATGGTGCGGACCTCCTAACTATTGTCTCTGGACAGAGAATGTGACGTGTTCACCGCAGAGGCGCGGAGCGCGCAGAGTTGACCATGTTCACGATGGCCCTTCGGCCCGCTCACCTTCAGTCTCCGGTCCTCTGCGCCTGCTCTGAAAATAGCTTCCGCGCCCTGCGTCCCAGCCCCGCTCTGAGCCTCCTCTCCACACTGTGGAGAGGAGGTGGCCGAAGGCCGGAGGTGAGGCGCGCAGCCTATGTTCATGCGCTGGGATGACGGCCCTCGTCCCTGTAACTCTGCGGTGAGACTCTTCAACCGATCAGAACTACTGTGCAGAACTACTACACGCCGCGGTTGGCCCCTATTGTACGCCATCCCCAGCCCTCACGCCGCCGCAACCAACCTCGCTTCTCGCCTCCCGCTTCCCGCTTCCTAACCCGCCCCCGCCAGCATCGACTCGCAGTCCGCCGCCACCTTCTCCATCTCGATCTCCCGCGCCGTCGCCAGCGCCGCCTCCAGCAGCACGCGCGTCCGCCCCGCGTCGCCAGCGTCGTCGCGCTTCAGCAGCATCCGCGCATAGTCGAGCTGCGTCAGCGCCACCCAGGGCCGCGCGCCCATCCGCGTGTTCATCGCCAGCGCGTCCTCGAAGTGGCGCGCCGCGTCGTCCCAGCGCGACATCGTCGCCGCCAGCAGCCCCAGGACGCGCGACGCCGACCCGTCGCAGACGCCGGCGCTGCCCGGCAGCGTGACGCAGTGCGTTGCGAAGGGCGCGAGCAGCTCGTACAGCCGCGCCGCCCGCAGCGCATCTCCAAGGTAGGCGCATACGTCGGCAAGCCGCGCCATCACCACGAGCCAGAACGCGTAGGGGACGCCAGCAAAGTCTTCCGACGCGAAACGCTCGAACAGCGCACGCGCCTCCGGCTCGCGGCCCGTCTCCTTGTACGCAAGCGCCAGGTGCGTTCTGAAAGCCGCCGCCGCAGCGGGGTCCGCCTCGTCCTCGGCCAGCGGTAGCAGAAGTGGGGCCATCTCTCCCATATGCCCGCGCAGACGCTGGATCGCGGTCGTGCGCGACGTGAACTCCCGAAGCGCGGCCGGAAATCCAACCCGCTGTGACGACGCGAGCGCCTCCCCGGCGAGCTGCTCGGCCTCGTCGAAGCGTCCATCCAGCGTCGCCCGCATCGCCCTCAGCCCGATCGTATGAGTCATGTGCATCCACTGGTGCGTCTCGTTCGCGATCCGTCCGTGCGCTTCGATGCCCGCGTCGGCGCCGGCGATGTCGCCCGTCTCCAGCAGAGCGCGGAGTACGGCGCACTCGGCTGTTAGCGTCGCTGCCCTGTCGCCGGCGCGCTCGGCGTAGTCGCGCGCCTCCCGGGCTGTGGCCAACCGTTGCTCGAGGTCCGCGGGTGCCCAGAGCTCCATCGCTCGCCCGTTCAACGCGACCGCGAGCGTGGCGTCATCTCCGATGCGGCGGGCGACCGCCACGGCCTCGCCGTCGAGCGAGGTTCGGCGGCCGTGGAACGCAAGATCAGCAGAACGCCGGCTCAGAAGGCGCGCGCGAAGCGCGCTGTCCTCCGGGCCCATGGCTTCGAGCGCCTCTTCGAGCAGCCCACGGTGGAGTTCTGCTGTCGCATCGGTGTCCGCAAAGGGCAAGCGGAGTACGGCCTGCGCGAGGCGCTCGCGCGGCCCCAGCTTCCGCGCGACATCGACTGCGCCCCGCGCCGCGTCCTCGCATCCCACCCAGTCGCCGCCGCGGAACTGCGCTTCCGCGCGCGCCATCAGCACGTCGTATCGGCGTTCATCGTCCGGCGCCGCCTGCTGCTCCATCGCTTCCAGCGCGCGCCCGTAGTGACCGGCCGCCTCGTCGAACGCAGCCAGTTCCATGGCGCGGTCGCCGGCCCGAGCGCAGTAGTCGATCGCCTTGCTCAGGTCGCCCCCCGGTGCCGACTCGAAGAAGTGATGCGCCAGCTCCGCCAGGTGCGGCGCGATGTCCGCCGCGTACAGCCGCTCCAGCGCCTCGCCGATCCGGCGGTGCAGCATCACGCGCCGCGGCGTGCTCAACTCTTCGTACAACGTGTGGCGGATCAGTGCGTGCGGGAAGTCGTACGCCGAAGGCGCCGTCTCCAGCAGCAGCTGTGAGGCGAGGGCTTCGTCGAGCGCGTCGAGCAGCGCATCGTCCTCCTGTTCCGTGATCGCCCGAATCTCATGCCAGCTGAACCCGCCCGTCATCGCCGAAGCGGCCGTCAGCATGCGGTTGCTCGTCTCGCCCAGCCGCGACAGCCGCCGCCCGATCACCTCGCGCACGCCCTCGGGGATGCCCATCTCGGCGATCGACAGCGATGAGTTCCAGCTCCCGTCTTCGCATACGGCCCGGCCCTCCTCGGCCAGATGCAGCAGCACCTCCCGCACGAAGAAGGGGTTGCCGCCCGTCTCGGACGCGATGGCGTCCACCAGCGCTTCCGGCACACCTTGCTTGCCGATCACACCCAGCAGCTCGCCGACGGCATCGCCGGACAGCCCCTTGAGCGCGATCCGCTCGAAGCTGGTCTCTCGCCGCAGGTCCGCGAGCGCCGCCGCCAGCGGATGGCGCCGGTCCAGCTCGACATCGCGATAGGTGCCGAGCACCAGCATGCCCTGCCCCTTCGCGTCGCGGGCGATGTACCGCAGCACGGCGATCGTGCCGTTGTCCGCCCAGTGGAGGTCGTCGAGCACCAGCACGAGCGGGCGCGACGACGCGACGGCGGCGAATAACGATGATACGGCTTCGAGCAGACGGTAGCGTTCGCCATCGGGCGGGATCTCGGGCGGCTCCGGCAGATCGGGCGCCCGCTCTTTCAGCGCGGGGGCGATGCGCGCGAGCACGCCCGCGTCTGTAGGCAGCGCGGCGCGCAGCTCGGCATCGCTCGCGCTCGTCGCGAACTGCTTGATCGCTTCGCTGAACGGGCTGAACGGCGGCGCCCAGTCGCCTTCGTAGCAACGCCCCCAGAGCACCGTCGCGCCGCTGCCGCGAGCGCGATCGCAGAACTCCTCGGCCGCGCGCGTCTTGCCGATCCCCGGCTCACCCACCAGCATCACGAGCGACCCACGCCCGCCGCGCGCGTCCTCGAACTTCTCCGTCAGCCGGGAGATCACATCATCACGGCCGACGAACGGCGTCACCGTCAGCATGGCCAGCGGGTCGTGCTCGTAGAGGATCTCCACGGCCGCAACCGGCGCGTTCATGCCCTTGATCGGCAGCGCGCCGAGGTCGCGGAAGACGAACTCGTCGTGCCCCGCCAGCAGCACCTGCACCGTCACGCTGGTGATGATCTGCCCGCCCGTGGCGGCGCCGCACAGCCGGCTGGCAAGCGAGACCGCCGTGCCGAAGTAGTCGCCGCGCTCCTCCGACACCTCGCCCGTGTGCAGCCCCACGCGGATCCGCAGGCGCTCGCCCGCGGCCGGGCGCCGGGCCGATTGCTGCATCGCCACCGCGCAGCGGACCGCCGCCGAAACCGACGCAAATGCCGCCATCAGGCCGTCCCCGGTTGACTTCACCTCGTCGCCGCCGTGCTCGGCCACGGCGTCGCGCAGCATGCGGTGGTGCGCCTGCACGATCTGCTGCGCGCGCGCCTCTCCCGCACGCTGCCACAGCGGCGTCGAATCGACCAGGTCAGTGAACAGGATCGTCGCGGTCGTCTGTCGCGCGGTCGTCATAGTGCCGCCGATCTTACCACCGATCGGCGCATCTGTGTGCGTCGGTGCCCCGGATCGAACCGCCGATGCCGCAACGTGGCACAGCCGTCCGAACCGCCCATGCCGCAATGTGGCACAGCCGCCCCCGGCTGTGCGTCCGGCGCTCGTAGAGTCGCCGTAGGAAACAGACGCTTCGTCTGCGCCGGGCGGAGAGGACCAGCGCGCAGCGCGGAGGTGAGGTCGCCACCCCGCAGCCGCGAAGCGAGGATCACAGGCGCCCCGCCTGCGCCTCTGACGGGACCACCGATGCCGCAATGTGGCACAGCCGCCCCCGGCTGTGCGTCCGGCGCGCCACCTTTCACCCTCTCCACGGCGTGGAGAGGGTCGGCCGCAGGCCGGGGTGAGGTGCCCGCCCGGCACCGACCCCTGTCCCCGCCACCCTCCTCTCCGCCCGGCGGAGAGGACCAGCGCGCAGCGCGGAGGTGAGGCTTCCCCACGGTGACGCCCCCCACTCGGAGATCCTGCTACACACGCCTACACTACCCGTGGCCGCACTCCGCGCCCACGCTCAAGCCGCCCGGCTCGCGTTTGATAGTTCCGGCGGTCAAGCAATCAAACGCAATCAACCCAATCAGTCCGCCAGATTCAACCGCCCGATCGGCCAATCGACCTCAGCTTCAAAACAGCCGGCACGAAAAAAACGCGAGAAATCAATGAACAATCAAACGGCCCGCCGTCAGTCCAGCCCTGCCCGGAACCGCTGGTACGCGATGGCTCGCGCCAGCGCCCGCGCCGCCCGCTCGAACGACGCGAACACCGCGATGCCGCGATCCTGTACCCGCATCCGCGCCTGCCGCACGACATCCTCGACGTGCTGCGGCTGCAGCACCGCCACGAACGGCTTCGACGACGTCTCGCGATGCGCCGCCATGGTGTCCAGCAGTCCATCCAGGCTCGCCGGGTTCGCCGCCCACATCCGCGCCAGGAACCCGGAGCCCAGCTCCATCGCCACCGCGTCCACGTTCGGGTCCGCGTCCAGGATGCCGAACAGCCGCGCCAGCGTACCAGCCGACCCGCCGAAGCCGATCGTGCCGCCCATATCCAGCGGGTTCTGGTAGCTCCCGCCCACGATGTTGAAGAACGACTTCAGCTCCGCGTACGAAGCGTCCGACAGCCGAGGAACGTCGAGCCCCGCGGTCACGAACGCATCCGTGATCACCACCGATTGCCCGCCCGTCATCGCCATCAATCCCATGCCGCGCCCCGTGCCGGCCAGCGGCCCACCGGAAAGCGGCTTGGCGGACAGCAGCGCCTTCACCACGTCGATCGCGTCGTCCAGGCTGTCGGCCTGCAGCGCCCCCGCCTGCCGCACGATCGCGCTGAACACCGCCTGCGACGTCGCCAGCGACCCCGTGTGCGAGGCCGTGGCACGCGCACCCGCATCGGTGACGCCGCCCTTCCATACCACCACCGGCTTCAGCGCAGCGGCGCGGCGCAACGAGCGCACAAAGCGCGGGCCGTCCTTCACGCCCTCGATGTACATCGCGATGATCTTCGTCTCGGCGTCATCGGCGAGATAGTCGAGGTAGTCCGGCACGTCCAACACGATCGCGTTGCCGATGCTGACGGAGGTGCTGACGCGCACGCCGTGTTGCTCGCCCACCAGCCCGAAGTTGATCGCGTGGGTCCCGCTCTGCGAGATGAACCCGACATCGCCTGCCTCGCCGTGCCCCTGGTCGGCGCTCTGCCGGATCCCGAGCCGGCGGTTGTACAGCCCCATGCAGTTCGGCCCGATCAGCGTTACGTTGCCGTCGCGCGCGATCTGCAAGAGTTGGCCTTGCAGCTCGATGCCTTCCTCTTCGCCCGTCTCCGCGAACCCGGACGTGAACAGCGCGACGCCGCCCACGCCTTTCGTCGCGCAGTCGGCCAGCACGCGCGCCGCCACCGGCCGCGGCACGGCCAGCATCACGTAGTCCACCTCGCCCGGCACATCCAGCAGCGAGGTGAAGTTCGTCACTCCCATCGCCTCGATGCCGGGAATCTCATTCGGGTCGATCTGAACCGAGTAGAGCGGCCCCGCGGTGAACGTGGCGTAGTTCCGCAGCCACATGTAGGCGTCGGCCTTCTTCGAGCCGACGACCACGACGGACTTCGGGTTCAGCGCACGGTGGAGGTCATGGGTAGCCGTCATCGCTGTCCTGAGAATGGACGTACGGACAGGACTTCAGTCCTGTCCAATGCCGGCAGTGAGGACGGGTCCGGCGAGCCTGTCAGGGCGCGAGAATGAGGACAGGTCTGAAGAACCTGTCCGTACGAGTTTCGGTCTGTACTCAACTCGTCGTGCCGTCCAGGACAATTCGCGCATCGACGGCCTTTGCGCCGTCCTTGTAGGCAAACACGGGGTTCAGGTCCAGTTCAGCGACCTCAGGGTGCTGCTCGACGAACGACGAAACCTTCATCAGCAGCTCCTGCAACTTGCCGATGTCCGCCGGCTCGCTCCCGCGATAGCCGTCGAGCAGCGGCTTGCCCTTGATCTCGTTGATCATCTGGCGCGCGTCCCGTTCGTTGATCGGCACGACGCGGAAGGCCACGTCCTTGAGGATCTCTACCATCACGCCGCCCAGCCCGAACATCAGCACCGGCCCGAATTGCGGGTCCTTCGTCATGCCGATGATCACTTCGACCCCGGGCCTCTCCATCCGCTGGACGGCGACACCGTCGATCGTCGCGCCGGGCACGTGCTGCTTCGCCGACGCGACGATTCGCTCGAACGCCGCGCCCACCTCGGCGCCAGAGCCGAGATTCAGCGCCACGCCGCCCACATCGGACTTGTGCGTGATCTCCGGCGAGACGATCTTCAACACGATCGGATAGCCGAGCTCTTCCGCCGCCTTCACGGCGTCTTCCTTCGTAGCCGCCAGTCGCGCCGGAGACACGGGTAGGCCCGCCTCTTCCAGCACCTGCTTGGCCTCGATCTCGGTCAGCAGCGTGCGGCCCTGCTGTCGCGCGCCCTCGATAATCGCGGATGGCATGCGCGTTCTCCTCGGCTCGGCCACCCGCGACTGGGCGAAGGCGGCGCTCCAATCTACGGCACGGCCCCGGATGGCGGAAGCCGGATGCCGTTGAGGCGGCTTGACACACGCGCGCGTCAGCCTGATTCCACGCCGCGCGCGATGTACGATGGGCACCATGTTCGCATGGAAGCGCCACGCCTGTCCTGCCCGGCGATGATCGTCGCGTGGCTCGCCGCCTCATGGCTGGCCGGCATGGCGGCAGCTTCACTGTTCGGCCGCGGTGCCTGGCCTCTCGCGCTCGCGACATTCCTCCTTGCCTTGTCCCTGGCTTTGATCCGCCGCAGTCCTCTCATGGCCGCCTCCGCCGTGGCGTTGGCGCTCGTCCTCGCAGCTGGCGCGGTGCGCTTCCAGACGTCACGCCCGCAGGTGCCGGCCGACGCAGTCTCGCGCTTCAACGACGGTGTCGCTATGCGGATCCGCGGCGTGCTGCGGGACGACCCGCAGATCGGCGACACCTCGCAACGCTTCTCGCTCACCGCGCGCGCCGTCCAGATCGAGGGCGAATGGCATGCGACTTCGGGGGGTGTACTTGTCCGCTCCGGCTCACTGCCCCGCTTCCAATCCGGGGACGTCCTCGAGCTCGAGGGCGTTCTGGAGACACCACCCGCGCTCGACGGCTTCGACTACGCCGAGTATCTCGCGCGCAAGGACATCCGCAGCGTCATGGGGTTTCCGGCGGCTCGACGCGTTGGTCATGAACACGACAGCCGCATGCGGGTAGCCATCCTCAGCGTTCGTCGCGAACTCTCCGAAGCGCTGGGTCTCGCCCTCCCGGAACCGGAGTCTTCGCTGGCACAAGGCATTCTGCTTGGCCAGAAGTCCGTCATCCCCACCGACATCGCCGCCGACTTCAACGCTACGAACACGTCGCACCTGATCGTCGTCTCTGGCGAGAACGTCGTGCTCGTGTCGGCGTTCGCAACAGCGGTATTCGCCTGGCTGGTGGGCCGCCGCCGCGCGCTCCTGCTCTCCATCGCCGTGGTGTTCGCGTATGCAGCCCTGATAGGCGCCTCACCGTCCGTCCTGCGAGCAACCATCATGGGTGTTCTCCTGATCGTTGCGACGCTCGCCGGCCGCCCCTCCAGCGGCGTGACATCGATCCTGCTTGCGGCAGCCATCATGTCCGGCATCGACCCGCGCGTCAACCGCGATCTGTCGTTTCAGTTGACGTTCGCTGCGACGCTCGGCATCGCGTATCTCGCTTCGCCGATACGTGAGTGGATGATCGAATGGCTTGCACGCATCCTGCGGCGCGACGCCGTGCCGCAATGGCTGAGCGCCTGGTTCGCCGAGCCGCTCGCCGTCACGCTCGCCGCGACGATCGCCACGGAGCCGCTGATCGCCATGAACTTTGGGCGCATTTCGCTTGTTGCCCTGCCTGCGAACCTGCTCGTTGTGCCGGTGTTCGGCGTCGTCATGTTGACGTCGATGGTGGCGGCACTCGGCGGCCTGATGCCCGCGGGCCGGCTCGTGTTCGCGGCTCCAGCGTACTACGCACTGACGTACTGGATCACCGTGGCACACTGGCTGGCGGCGCTGCCTGGCGCGACGGCTACGATCCGGAACTACACCGCGTTCTGGTCCGGCGCGACGTACGTCGCGATCACCGCGTTGGCGTTCGTCGCCTCGTGGTTCATCGGACGCCCGCTTGGTGGTCGAGTAGATGAAGCTCGATCGATCGACGTACGGCGGATCGGATCCTCAGGCGCAATCGTGCTGCTTGCGACGGTGCTTGTCGTGAGCGTCGGCTTCATCGTCTGGCCCTCGCCTCCGGCTCGGCTGCGGGTGACCGTCCTCGAGGTTGGGCAGGGAGACGCCATCCTGATCCAGACGCCGGATGGCAGTGACATCCTCGTCGACGGCGGGCCCGGCCGCGCGGTGCTCCGCGGCCTCGGCAGCGACCTGGCGTGGTTTGACCGCTCCATCGAGCTCATGGTGCTGACGCACCCTCAGGCTGACCACATGGATGGCCTCATCGAAGTACTCGCGCGCTACGACGTCCAGCGCGTCCTCGCAGGCCCCGGCGTCCAGACATCAGCCGGCTCCTTTGGGTGGCGCGCAGCCGCCGAAGCGGAAGGCGTGACCGTGGAGGTAACCGAGCCGGGCATGGTGCTCGACCTCGGCGACGGCGTGCGGCTTGACGTGTTGGGGCCAAACGGGGAAGAAGCGGCCGATCGGCAAATCAACAACACGAGCACCGTCCTTCGCATCGTATGGCGCGAAGCCAGTATCTTGCTGACCGGCGACATCGAGGCGCGGGCCGAGCGAGCGCTCCTCAATGACGGCGTCGCTCTGCGCGCGACGATGCTGAAGGTGGGGCATCACGGCAGCAGGACATCCAGTTCGCCCGAGTTTCTGGCGGCAGTGCAGCCATCGGTGTCGGTCGTGTCATCGGGCAAGGACAACCGGTTCGGACACCCCGCGCCCGAGGTAGTCGAACGCCTCGCCGGGTACGGCCCCGTCTACAACACGGCTGACAACGGAACGGTGCGCTTCGAGACCGACGGTTATCGATGGCGCGTCGAAACGGGGCGTTAGAGAGGTGGTCGCTGCGCCGTGCAGCCGCTACGATTCACCAATCTCGAGGACGCGAGGAGGATCGTTGAACAGACAGGACGGCCGGCTGCCGGAACAGTTGCGCTCCGTGACCATCGAGCCCGACTTTCTCACGCACGCTGAGGGTTCGGCGATGGTGAAGTTCGGCGACACCTGGGTGCTCTGCGCCGTCAGCATGGAAGACCGCGTGCCGCAGTTTCTGCGAGGCTCCGGCGGCGGCTGGGTCACGGCCGAATACGGCATGCTCCCGCGCTCCACCAACACTCGCACCGACCGGGAGGCGGCGCGCGGCAAGCAGAGCGGCCGCTCGCAGGAGATCCAGCGCCTGATCGGCCGCGCCCTCCGAAGCGTCACGAACCTCGACCTGCTCGGCGAGCGCAACTTCATCGTCGATTGCGATGTGATCAAGGCCGATGGCGGCACGCGCACAGCGTCGATTACGGGCGCCTGTGTCGCGCTGGTGCAGGCCCTGAATCGCCTGGTGAAGGACGGGATCGTCGGAGCGTTGCCGATGAACGGACTCGTCGCTGCGGTCAGCGTCGGCGTTGTGGATGGCCACGCGTTGCTGGATCTCAACTATCCGGAGGATTCGTCGGCCGAAGTCGACTTCAACGTCGTGATGACCGACGCGGGCCGCTTCGTGGAACTGCAAGGCACGGCGGAGGGCGCTGCGTTCGACCGCGCGATGATGGATCGCATGGTCGACCTCGGGGCTGCCGGCATCCGCCAGCTCAACGATGTCCAGCGCTCGGCGCTGAGACAGTTGAGCATCGAGGCCTGATCACGCGTACTCACCCAGGTACGTGCCGCCGATGATGTGCACGTGCCCGTGCGCCTGGCTCTGCATGGCGTCGGAGCCGAAGTTGCTCAGCAACCGAAAGCCGCTCGGGCAGTGCTGCGCGCCGACCACGGCAGCCACCGCCGCCACGTTGGCGATCGTCGGCGAGGTCCAGAGTTCGCCCTGGAGCATATGCTCGCGCGGTACCGCCAGCAGCATCACCGGTACCCAGTTCAGGCGATTGCGGAAGACGATGACCTGCTCGTCCTCGTGGAGAATCGCGGCCGGTTCGCGATGCGCGATGATCTCGCAGAAGACACAGTAAAACGACGACATTCCCGCACACTATAGGCGGGTGGTCAGCGTCGCTCCAGCGGACGGTTCGGCTTCCGTGAGCCGCGGGCCGAAGCCTATACTCCCGCATGGCAGACGCCCGTCCGTTCCGCGGCCTGCGTTTCAACACAGCGCTCGCCGATCCCGCATTCGCCATCGCTCCACCCTACGACGTGATCTCCCCCGACGAGCAACAAGCGCTCTACCGCCGAAGCGCCTACAACATCGTGCGCGTCGAGTACGGCGAGCAGCACGATCGTGACACGCCCGCCGACAACCGCTACACCCGGGCCGCGCGCGACGTGGCCGAGTGGCGCCGCGCCGGCGTGCTGACCCGCGATGTGCCATCGGTCTACGCGTATCGGCAAGAGTTCACATGGCAGGGACGGGCGCACGTTCGGCGCCACTACGTTGCGGCTGTCCGCCTGGAACCGTGGGACGCAGGCATCATCAAGCCGCACGAACGGACGCTCTCGGGCCCGAAGGCCGATCGCCTCGACCTGCTGCGTTCCACGCGGACGCAGGTCAGTCCGGTGTACTGTCTCTATCGATCGAAGGCGGCTGTGGTGCTGCCGGAACTCGAAGGCGAGCCGCTGTACGATTTCGCCGCCGACGGCCAGCGTCACGTGCTGACCGCGATCTCCGAGCCGCGCAACGTCGCTACGCTAGCGGCGCACCTCGCCGAGTGCGAGGTCTACATAGCCGACGGACACCACCGGTATGAAACGGCGCTGGCGTATCGAGACGAGCGCCGGGCCCAGGCGCCGTCGTGGACGGGCGAGGAGCCGGAGAACTTCGTGCTGATGGCGTTGACGGCGGCGGATGATCCGGGGCTGCTGGTCCTCCCGACGCACCGGCTGTTGGCGCTCGACCCACCACCGCCTGACGCAGTCGATCGAATCGCACCCAACTTCCGCATCGACGAGCTGGGCCCATCCGCCGACGCTGCCGCACTGGACAGCGCGCTCGGCCGACTCGCCGCTGCGACGGGCGATGAGACGGCGTTTGTGGCTGTCGGCTTCGGAGCGGGTCGTCTTGCGTTGCTCACCCTGGCAAAACGCGCGGCAGTTGAGGCGCTGATGCCGGACGGTCAGCCTGATGCTTGGAAGCATCTGGACGTGAGCGTGCTGCAGTACGGGATCCTGCGCCAGGCGTACGGCATCGACGACGCTGCGATGGCGGCGGGCGGCGCGGTGTCGTACACGCAGGATCCCGGCATCGCCTGCGATGCCGTCGCCAAGGGGCGAGCCGGCGTGGCGTTCCTGCTGAACGCGACCCGGGTCGAGCAAGTGCTGGCGGTCGCCGATGCCGGCGGGCGCATGCCTCAGAAGTCGACCTACTTCTATCCCAAGCTGCCCACGGGGCTCGTGATGAACGCGCTCGACGCTGATGATTGAATCGATGCGCGTTGCACGCGTCGGACCGTTGGCGTACAAAGAGCGCACCCCCTTCGCCGCGAGGACGGACCTCCGCGCGAGGGTTTGCGCCGCGAGGAGTCGCTGATGCCGAACAAAGTCGTGCTGGCCTACTCCGGCGGTCTTGATACGTCGGTGGCCATCCGCTGGCTGAAGGAAGAGCGCGGGTACGACGTCGTCGCACTGACGATCGATCTGGGCAACGAGAAGGACCTCCAGACGGTCGAGAAGCGGGCGTACGAGATCGGCGCGATCAAGGCCATCGTGCGCGATGGGAAGCAGGCGTTCATCGACTACTTCGCCTTCCCGGCGCTGATGGCCGGCGCGGTCTACGAGGGCCAATACCTGCTCGCCACGGCGATCGGACGGCCGCTGATCGCCAAGATGTTGGTCGATGTGGCGCGCGAGGAGGGCGCGACGGCGATCGCGCACGGTTGCACGGGCAAGGGGAACGACCAGGTGCGTTTCGACGTGAGCACGCAGGCGCTGGCGCCGGACCTGGAGATCGTCGCGCCGGTGCGCGAGCACAGGATGAGCCGTGAAGAGCAGATCGAGTGGGCGGCCGAGCGCGGCGTGCCCGTACCGGTGACGAAGGCGAGTTCGTACAGCACGGACGAGAACCTCTGGGGCCGCAGCATCGAGGCCGGCGTGCTGGAGGATCCCTGGGCGGCGCCGCCCGAGGAGATCTATGCGTGGACGCGTTCCGTCGCCGATGCTCCGGACGCGGCGCGAGAGATCGAGATTGGCTTTCTGCACGGACGGCCGGTCAGTCTCGATGGGCACGAGATGGATGGCGTGACGCTGACGCAGACGCTGAACCAGTGGGCCGGCGAGCACGGCGTCGGGCGGACGGACCTCGTCGAAGACCGATTGATCGGGATCAAGTCGCGCGAGATCTACGAGGCGCCCGCGGCGTGGACGCTGCACGCGGCGCACGAGGCGCTGGAGCAGCTGACGCTTTCGAAGCCGCAGCTGCGGACGAAGAACGCGCTGCGCCAGGAGTACGCGGACGTCATCTACAACGGGCTGTGGTTCACGGCGCATCATCAGGACCTGGCTGCGTACGTCCACAGCACGCAGCGACACGTCTCCGGCACGGTGCGCGTGCGCCTGCACAAGGGGCAGGCCGTGGTCGTCGGCAAGAAGTCGCCGAAGAGCCTGTACAGCTACCAGCTGGCGACGTACGACCGCGGCGACCAGTACGACCATGACAGCGCCCTCGGCTTCATCAAGATCTGGGGGCTGCCGGTGGCGCAGCAGGCGAAGACGCAGCTGCTGGCCGACGGCGAGGCGCCGTTCCAGCTCGAAACGTCGGAGTGACGGGGACGGAACCACAGATCTCACCGATTTCACAGATTGGTTGATGCCTGCCTCCGGCTCGCTACCGGCGCTTGATCGTTCTTTGTTTTTCGCGATTTTTTTCTTGCCGGCCGTCTGGAAGCTACGGGCGATCACGCCGGTTGCTCGGCTGAAGCTGGCGGGTTCGCTGCGTTTGATTGGTCTGATTGACCGCCGATCGAAACGATCAAACGCGTGTGACATGCGGTGTGGGGTGGACAGGTGTCTCCTGCGGCGACTCGGTGAGCGCTGGCATGCGCGTATCGTACGCGGGGTGGCTGCGACCTCGTAGTGGCCGTGGCACCATGCGGGGCGGGAGGGGAACCGCAGAGTTCGTCGATATCACGGAGGGACGAGAGGCAGCGCGGCTGCAACCCATGAATTCAGTGGGTGCAATTCAAACGTTGACGGTCGACGTCGCCTAGATTATGCGACGCTGGGGTCGCTCCCCGACAGGTGTCGGGAACGTTTCATCTCCACCGTTGCCCCGACGACGTGCGTTAGAACAGGGCCGAAGACCATCCGTTCAAGCTCCGCCGACCTTATCATGAGCGCCCGTGCTCCATCCTTCTTCCTGACCGCCCGTCAGCGGACTAATCTCCGCCCGCAGCCCACTCCGTCTGCTGACCGCGGCGATCGCTCGTGCTTTGGTGCTCGCCCTCGATCTGGAGGTTGGGGAGCCAGTGGAGCCATGAGGGGAGGTACCAGTTCCAGTCGCCGAGGAGCTTCATGCTGGCGGGGACGAGGATGCTGCGGACGATGGTGGCGTCGATGAGGACGGCGACGCCTGCGCCGAAGCCCATCTCCTGGAACATGACGAGGTCGCCGGCGGCGAAGCCGCCGAAGACGGCGACCATGATCAGAGCGGCGCCGGTGATCAGGCGGCCGGTGGAGCGCACGCCGAAGACGACGGCCTCGGTGTTGTCGCCGTTGACGTCGTAGTGCTCCTTGATCCTGCTCAGCAAGAAGACGTGGTAATCCATCGAGAGGCCGAAGAGAATGGCGAAGAGGAAGATCGGCAGCCAAGCCTCGATGGCTTCGACCTGCTGAAATCCGAACAACTGCCTGCCGACGCCTTCCTGGGTGACCAGCACGAGCAGCCCGTAGGCAGCGCCCACGGAGAGCAAATTCATGATCACGGCCTTGATCGGCACGACGATCGAGCGGAAGACGACCATGAGCAAGATGAAGCTCAGGCCGAGCACGAAGGCGAAGACGATCGGCGTGTAGAGATTCAGCATGGCGAAGCCGTCGAGGTTCGACGCGATGTCGCCGCCGACGAGCACGCGCGCCGGGACGCCGTCGAAGGCCGCGGCCACGTGTCTGTCACGGAGCCGTTGCACCGCGTCCTCGGCGTCGCCACCGTTTGGGTCGCCATCGACCGGCACCTCGAGCAGCGCGAGATCGCCGGCGCCGTTCGCCTCGTACTGCGGGGCGCCGAACGACGCATCGGCTGCGAGCGACGACTTCAAGCGCGCGATGCCGCCCTGTATGGCCGGTGCGTTGACGTCGCCATCGACGACGATTTGCGCGGGCGAGATCAGGCCAGCCGAGAACTCGCGGTCGAGAATGGTGAAGGCCCGCTTTGCGGGGAGGCTGTCAGGCAGCGTACTGATGCCGGAGAAGCCGGTGATGATGCTGAAGTACGGGATCGAGGCGACGATGAGCAGACCGCCAGCGAGCGATGCGCTGAGCACCGCGTGGCGCATGACGAATCGCGCCAGTCGATCCCAGAAGCCGCCCGGGCGTTCCTCGTCGAAGCGAGCTTGCCCGCGCTGAATCATCGGGATGTGGCCGGCGTTGAGCCTGTCACCAAGCAGGCTGAGCACGGCAGGGAGCAGAGTGAGCGCCGCCGCCACCGCCATCACAACGACCAACACTGAGCCGACGGCGATGCTCCGGAAGATCGTCTGCGGCACGATCAGCATGCCCAGCAGCGCGATGATGACGGTGACGCCGCTGAAGAAGACGGTGCGGCTGGCGGTACCGCCCGTCCTGGCGATCGCGCTCAGCTTGTCCAGCCCGTGCCCGCGCTCCTCCCGGTAGCGCGAGACGACGAACAGCGAATAGTCGATGCCTACCGCGAGGCCGATCATGGTGATGACGTTCGTGACGGAGAACGAGAGCTGCCACTGCTGACCGATCACCGCGCTCATCGCCACCGCGAGGATGATGGCGAGCAGCGCCAGGACGATCGGGATCACGGAGGCGACGAGGGCGCCGAATACGAGCATCAGGATGATCAGCGCGATCGGGATGCCGAACATTTCTCCTGTCTGCAGATCGCTGGTGGCCGTTTCCTCGAAGTCTTTGCCCATGCTGGCGTTGCCGGCGATCAGTATCTCGAAGCCGTCGGGCTTCGTCGCGTGCAAGACGTCGAGGACCTTGCCGACGTTGTCGCCGGCATCCTGGAACGTCCCGGACATCGCGAAGGGGAGGATTGTGATGTGGCGGTCCCTGGACACGAGTGATTCGTCGCCGGACTCGTAGAAGCTGTGGCCGCCGGCGATGACCGCTGGGCCGAGGGCGGTGATCCTGGTGTAGAGGTCATCGACGATGCGACGGAACGCCGGGTCGTCGACGGTGGCCGTCTTTGACTGCACGATGACGATCTCGTTGGCTCGCTGCGGCCCGCGCAGGCGGTGCTCGATGAGCGTACGCGCCTGCGTGGACTCCGGGTTCGTCAGGATGTCGGCATCCGTGGTCAGCGCGTCTCCGAGCAGGCTTACGATGAGGTACGCCGCGAGGGCGAGCAGCCCGACCCACGCCGCAATGACCAGCCACGGCCGCTCGGCGCTCGCCGTCGCCAGCCGTTCCGTCGAGAGAAATCGCATCGTCCGCTCCTCCGCTTCTGTGAACCTCATTCAGCCTGACAGTCGAGACCGCGGCTGCGCCATGCCTGCGTGTTGCGGAACATGCAGCGTGCGAGTTTGGATTTGCTGTAGCGCACGAGCGCCGGCAGGCCATTATTTTCCAAAAACATTAACATCGTGCCCTGGTGCAGGGTCTGCGGTGGTGGCAGGTGGTGGTTGCGGTGGATCCTCGCGCGGGAGGCGATGCAGGGGAAGAGGCGGAAGTCTCATGACCCGTCCCTACGAAGGCGGACGGACATGGGGCTGGCCACGCCGAAGCCGGGCAGAGGCGGTGTCGCGACGCGGGTATGGTTGAGGCATGACGACCCGACTCGACCAGATACAGACCGAGGCCCTGACGGAACTATGCCGCCGTCGTCACATCAGCAAGCTGGCGCTGTTTGCCTCGGTCCTGCGGCCCGAATTCCGCCCGGGCAGCGACATTGACGTGCTCGTCGAATTCGAAGCCGAACTGTCGCAACTGCTCGGACGCCGGGTGGACTTGAACACGCCGCACTTCCTCAGTCCGCGCATCAGGGCTCGCGTGCAGGCCGAGGCGGAGGTTCTGGTTGGTCCGCGGCGACGATGACCGCTCGGCGCAGATGCTGGCCGCCGCGCGGCGGGCGGTACCACGGCTTGCCACCGGTCGCGCTATGCTCTCGTCGCTTCCTGGACCACCGCTGTATCGGTGTACTGCTGGAAGTTGACAACCTTGCCGTCGGAGAGCCGCCACGCGTGCGCGAATGGTGTGCGAAACGACTTTCCGGTCGCCTTGTACTTGCCAGCGTAGTGTCCCATCGCGATGACGCGGTCACCGCTCGCGACGATCTCGTCGGGTATCACCGTAAACCCGTCCCAGTCCGTCCCGAGCGGCATGAAGACGCCCTGAAGCACGGCGTCGGGCCCCTTGTACGTGCCCGCGTAGGGAAACCCGTCGGCCTCGCGCCACTCGACCTTCGGGTCAAGCGCCCCTAGCACGGCGGGGACGTCGCCTTTTGCGAATGATGCGTAGAGTCCGCTAATGCATGCTCCGTTGTCTGCCATGACTGTCCTCCTGGTTCTCCGACGCGGCCCGCCGCGGTTCCGAGCGATCGTAACGCGAAGTCGAACCAGCCGCTACTCGACAACCTTGGCGGGCCGGCGCCTTGCCGGGATGGTGGTGTGGGCGTACCCTCGATCCGGAGGTTCTGGCGATGGCACAGGCTTCGGCTGCGGATGCCGGCGCGCACCTCACCGCGCTTTCCGAGCTCGTGGGGTTGCCCGTTGTCGAGCGGCAAGGGGAGCGGATTGCGCGCGTGAAGGACGTGGTGGCGCGTTTGCAGGAGGGGACGTATCCGCTCGTCACGGGGTTCGTCTCCCGGACGGGCGGGCGGGACTTCTACGTGCCCATCGAACGCGTTGCGGAGTTCGGGCCGCGGCAGGTGCGTCTGGTGTCGGGATCCGTGGACGTGGGGCGCTTTCAGCGCCGTGACGGCGAACTGCTGCTCGTCCGCGACGTGCTTGACCGCCAGGTGATCGACGTCCGAGGGACGCGCGTGGTGCGAGTGAACGACCTGTACGTCACGCGGGCGCCCGACGGCTATCGGGTCGTCGCGCTCGACACGGGGGGCGGCGCGATCGTGCGGCGAATCCTGCCGGCGGGTATGCGCCAACGCTTCGCCGGGCGGATGCTGACCGACTGGCGCGATGTCGAGTACCTGATGTCGGACACACCGGCGGTGCGGCTGAAGGTCGGACACCTGCAGCTGCGGAAGCTGCGGCCGCAACAGCTCGCGCGGATCGTGGCGGGCCTCAGCAAGCAGGAGGGCGCGGAGGTGCTCTCGTCACTGGAGGAGGAGCACGCAGCGGATACGCTCGAGGAGCTGTCGACGGAGCAGCAGGCGCAGGTGCTGAGCGCGATGCCTGTGGAGCAGGCGGCAGACCTGATCGAAGAGATGGAGCCGGACGACGCGGCGGACGTACTCGCACACGTGCCGGCGCCGCGCGCCGAAGAGCTGCTGGACGAGATGGACCGCCCCGAGTCGGAGGCGGTGCGCCGTCTCTTGGAGTACGACGCCGACACCGCGGGCGGCATCATGACGACGAACATCCTGCGGATCGGGCCTGGCGACGCGGTGCGCGAGGCGCTGCAGGTGTACCAGACGCGGGAGGACGCGCCGGACTTCGCGTACTACTTCTTCGTGGTCGAGGCTGATGGCTCGCTGCGCGGTGTGCTGAGCATGCGGCAGGTGCTGATCGCGCACGCGGGCGCCCGCGGGCGCGATGTAATGACGCGAGAGCCGGTGACCGTGCGTCCCGACGATGAGCCCCAACATGTGGCCGAGATCATCGCGGAGTATAATCTGCTCGCCATCCCGGTGGTGGGCGACGATCTGCGCTTTCTGGGGGCGATCACCGTCGACGATGTGCTGGACGTAGTGCTGAAGGAATCCTGGAGACGTGGGCGCGGCCGCGGGTTTGGCGGCTAACGCCGTACACATGGACGATAGTAGTCATTCGGGAAGAACGCGCGCAGCAGGAGTTGAGTCATGCTGAGCCGCAGGCTGTCCGGCCTTCGCGGTCGCGTTCGCTCGCGCGGCGGTTCCCGCGCCTCTTCCTCCTCCTAGGCATCCTGGGACCCGGCCTGATCGCGGCGAACGCCGGCAACGACGCCGGTGGCATCGCGACGTACTCGGCCGCGGGCGCGCGGTACGGGTACGACCTGCTGTGGGTGCTCGTCGTGATCCTCGTCGCGCTGGTCGTGGTGCAGGAGATGTGCGCGCGGCTGGGCTCTGTGACCGGGATGGGGTTCTCGGACCTGGTGCGCGAGAGGTTCGGGGTGCGGATGACGTCGTTCGTCGTGGTGGCGCTGCTGATCGCGAACCTGGGGACGACGTTCTCGGAGTTCGTGGGCGTGGGCGCCGCTGCGGAGTTGTTCAACGTGCCGAGGCTGATGGCGATCCCGATCGCGGCGATCGTGCTGTGGTCGCTGGTGGTGTTCGGGTCGTATCGGGTCGTGGAGCGGGCGTTCCTGGCGATGGCGCTGGTCTTCGTGGCCTATCCGATCGCGGCGATCCTGGCTCACCCGGACTGGGGGAGCGTGGGCCACGGCCTGGTGGTACCGACGGTGCCGCGGTCGTTCGGGGGCACGCAGGTGGTGGTGGCGATCATCGGCACGACGATCACGCCGTACATGCAGCTGTACCTGCAGTCCAGCGTGGCGGAGAAAGCGGTGCGGCCGGAGGACTACGTGTACGAGCGGGTTGACGTGATCGCCGGGTCGCTGTTCGCCAACCTTGTGGCGCTGGCGATCATGGTGGCGACGGCGGCGACACTGTTCGAGCGGGGGATCGACGTGAACAGCGCGTCCGATGCGGCGCGGGCGCTGGAGCCGGTGGCGGGATCACTGTCCGAGTATCTGTTCGCGTTCGGGCTGCTCGGCGCGTGCCTGCTGGCGGCGCCGGTGCTGGCGCTGACGAGCGCCTACAGCGTCGCCGAGGCGATTGGGCTGGAGAAGGGGGTGTCGCAGGACTTCCGTCGCGCGCCCGCGTTCATGGGCTTGTTCACAGGCATGCTGCTGGTGGCGATGGGGCTGGCGCTGCTGCCCGGCATCCCGTTCACGAGCACGCTGCTGCTGATCCAGATCCTCAATGCGATGGTGCTGCCGGTCGTGCTTTTCTGCCTGCTGCGCCTGACGAATGACCGCGAGCTGATGGGCACTCGCGCGAACTCGGCACTGTACAACGTGATTGGCGTGGCGACGGTGGTGGTGGTGGTGTCACTGTCGGTGCTGCTGACCGGGATGACGTTGGTGCGGCCGTTCGTGTGAGGCCTCACCCGGCCCTCCGGGCCACCCTCTCCCTCGAGGGGAGAGGGACGACAGCGAAGAGCGAGCAGGGCGGTGCAGAGAGTTCGGCCCGATGCATGCTGCTGGCGCCGAGGGGCGCGGGGCGCTTGATCGAGACGACCTTAGCCCCCAAGCTTCAGCGGCAGATATCCATCGAAAGCGGAAAGGCCCGGCATGCAAGCGCTTGAAGGCATCCAGATCCTCGACCTCTCACGGCTGGCACCCGGACCCTTCTGCTCGATGATGCTGGGCGACCTGGGGGCGGACGTGCTGCTCGTCGAGGCGCCGGCGGAAGGCAAACTGGCGTCGGCGATCGGCGGGCGGCCGGCCGATGCGGAGAAGTACGCGGCGTACAACATCCTGAGCCGCAACAAGCGGAGCATCGTGCTGAACCTCCGCGAAGCCGAGGCGCGCGAGATCTTCTACAAGCTGGCGGAGACGGCTGACGTTGTGCTCGAAGGCTTCCGGCCGGGCGTGGTGAAGCGCCTGGGGGTGGACTACGAGACGCTGAGCCAGCGAAACCCGCGCCTCGTCTACTGCTCGCTGTCGGGGTTTGGGCAGACGGGCCCGTACAGCCAGATGGTCGGCCACGACATCAACTACATCTCGGTCGGCGGGGCGCTTGGGATGATCGGCTGGCCCGATGCGCCCCCGGCGATCCCCATGAACATCATCGCCGATTTCGCGGGCGGCGGGCTCCACGCCGCGTACGGCATCCTGCTGGCGCTGCTGGCGCGCGAACGCACAGGCCGCGGCCAGTACGTCGATATCGCGATGTCGGACGGCGTGCTGTACCTGTTGGCGAGCCTTGCCGGCGGACCGCTTTCCGGCGGCGGCTCCCCCGGCGCCGGCACGACGATTCTCAACGGCTCGGTGCCGCACTACAACGTCTACCAGTGCAGCGACGGCGGCTG
>CAYQZE010000035.1:0-23708 GCA_964421985.1 uncultured Dehalococcoidia bacterium
AAGCGCTGGCGCGGGCAGGTGATCGACTACTCGCAGCCCTCGGCGCCGAACCGCCTGCGTGATTGGCTGCGCGGCAGGCGGCGTCGCTAGCAATCCCGTCGCGGCCGCCTCGCGCCACTCGTCGCTTACCGGAGGGACATCTGCTGCCAACGATCCGCTTCCGTATCATCCTGTGTCTGTGCGTCGCTGCGGCGGTCTTGGCTGCCTGCGGCGGTGGCGGTTCGAACGCCAGCCCCTCCACATCGGCCCCGGCGCACTCACCGGTCGCGTCGCTGCCGACCGCCGCGGCGCCATCGATCGCCGACACGTTGGGTCCACCGGCGGTCGATGGCGAGCGCGCCCTCGCCCACGTCCGCAAGCTGGCCGTCGACATCGGCCCGCGCGTCGCCGGCACCGAAGGCGCGATCGCTGCCCGCGACTATCTGCGCTCGACGCTCGCGGGCTACGGCTACGATGTCGCCTTGCAGGAGTTCCGCTTCAGTGCCAGCGACTTTCGCTCCGCGCGTCTTGACGTCGGCCCGGCCCCCGGTCCTTCGAGTGTGACCTCGATTCCGGCGATCTCGCTGCGCGGCTCCGGCGACGAGACGGTTGAGGGCCGCCGGCTCATCGTGGCAGGTATCGGCCGGCCGGACGACTTCCCGGCTGCTGGCCTCGATGGCGCCATCGCCCTCATCGAGCGTGGCGACCTGACGTTTGCTCAGAAAGTGCGAAACGCCATCGCTGCGGGTGCGTCGGCCGTCGTCATCTATAACAACGTGCCGGAACGCTTCGTGTTCAATCTGGGTGACGACGTGACGGTCCCGGCGGTCGCGATCGACCAGGCCGCCGGCCAGGATCTCGTGGCGAAGATCGGCGCCCAACCACAGGAGGCGCGCGTCACCGTATCGCCCCTGGGAGCCACTGCGTACAACGTCGTCGCGAAGCCGAAGAGAGGAGCGTTGTGCGAAACCGTCAGCGGCGGTCACTACGACGGGGTGCCAATGACGGGCGCCGCCGACGACAACGCCGCGGGCACGGCGACCGTGCTGGAGCTGGCGCGCGTCGTCGCCGCGCTGAAGCTGCCGGCTCGCCATTGTTTCGTGCTCTTCAGCGCGGAGGAGTTCGGATTGTACGGCAGCAAGATCTACGTTGGGCAGCTCGACGCCGCCGAACGGACGGCCCTCCGCGGCATGTTGAACCTCGATGCAGTCGGCACCGCAAGCGGCCTCGATTTGATCGGGAGTGCCGATCTGATCGAGGTGGCGCGGCTCGCGGCGCGGAAGATCGGCATCGAAGCGCGGGCCTCATCCCTGCCGCCGAATATGGGCAGCGATCACGTCAGCTTTCAAAAGGCAGACATCCCGGCCGTCATGCTGTATAGGGAAGACAACCTCATCCACACGCCGCAAGACAGCATCGAACGGATCGTCGCGGGCTCGCTCGCAGATACGGTATCGGTCGCGCTGGGCACGCTGCAGTCGCTGGCCCCGGATCCGTAGGGCGTCAGCCGGTCAGCCGGTCAGCCAGTCAGCTTGTCAGCAGGTCAGCCAGTCAGCTTGTCAGCAGGTCAGCGGGTCAGCTAGGGCTGGCGGGTGGACGCCGCAGACGCCGGTGCCCAGCCGCGGGCAGGGCGAGCCCTGCCCCTACGACGGTGACGCTCGCAGGCCACATGTCGGCTCCGGCCTGCTGACGTGCTGACAAGCTGACTGCTAGCGTGCTGACATGCTGACGTGCTGACATGCTGCGCATTGCCCGCGCTGACGCGCTCCGCTACGATCCGGGCGGTTCCACAACCCCCTGGGAGGCGTGTTTGAGGCTCGACCGAGTGCGTCCGATGATCGCGTGCAGCTTGCTTGCGCTCGCCCTGGGCGGCGCGTGTTTCGGAGGTGGGTCGTCGAATGGAAAGGCGCCTGACAGCAGCAAGATCCCGACGGCGACCCTGCCCGCGAAGCTTCCCGAACCGAAGATCCTGAGCAACAGCGCCATATCGGCGAGCGGCTCGACGTACACCATTCGAGACGGCGACACGTTGGCGGGGATCGCGTCGCGACTGGGCATCGCACTCGAGGATCTCACTGCCGCGAACCCGGGCGTCGATCCGGGTGCGTTGCGGGTGGGCCAATCGATCAAGCTGCCGGCGAATCAGGACGCACCGCCGCCAGCCGCCACCGCGACCCCGGCCACGAGCAGCGCGACCGCGATCGCAGCGGCTGACACTCCCGCGCCAGAGGCGACCGAGCCGCCGCCTCCGGAGGCGACCGCCACCGAGGCGCCCGCGTCGCCGACCGCGCCGGCGCCGGACTCGACTGCGACGCCGTCATCGGTCGGGCAGTCGTACACGGTGAAGGATGGTGACTTCCCGGCGACGATCGCAGAGGCGTTCGGCATCTCCGTGGAGGAGCTGCTGGCCGCCAACCCGGGTATCGATCCGACGGACATGCACATCGGCGACGTGATCATCATCCCGCCGAAGCGGCCGTAGGCGCGGGCGAAGTCTTTCAGTCTTTCGGTCTTTCGGGTTGGGAAGCGGCAGCACGCGGGCTGAAAGCCCGCGCCACGGAATCGCGCGATCTCTCGGTCTCCCAGGGCTACGTCGCGAAGCGTTCGCGGAGGAGGGCCTCGGCGACGATGAGGTCTTCCGGCGTCGTGACCTTGAAGTTCGACGGGTCGCCTTCGTAGACGCGGACGGCGTGCCCGATCGCCTCGACCAGCGCCGCATCGTCCGTAGCCGGCGCGGCCGCTCGTGCGTGCGCTTCGAGCAGGAGTGCGCGGTCGAAGACCTGCGGCGTCTGCGCGAGCCACATGTGGGCGCGGTGCGGCGTCGCCCGCACGACGGGCGGATCGCCGGTGACGTCCTTGACGGTGTCGCGCGACGGGATCGCACACAGCGCGGCGCCGGTCTCGCGCGCGAGGGCGACGCCGCGCTCGATGATGTCGTGCGTCACCAGCGGGCGAGCGGCATCGTGGATGGCGACGATCGCGGCCTGGGGTGCGGCGTCGAGGCCGGCGCGGACGGAGTGCTGGCGGTCGTCACCGCCGGCGACGACCGCGGTCACCTTGGTGAACCGCCACTCGGCGCAGAAGTCGCGCACGCGGTCGACGGACCGGGGCGCCGCGACGACGACGACGCTGTCGATGGCGTCGCAGCGCTCGAACGCGGCGAGGGTCCAGGCGAGCAGAGGGCGGCCCATGAGGGCCGCGAAGATCTTGTCGAGGCCGCCCATGCGCTCGCTGCGGCCGGCGGCGACGATGATGCCGTATGCGGGGCCGGGGTTGGAGGTTGGAGGTTGGAGGTTGGAGGTTGGAGATTGGAGATTGGAGGGGTGCGTCATCGCTCATCTCCCGTGGCGACCCCGGGCTGCCAGCGCACATCCCACAGGCGCACACTCTCGTCGAAGCCCTTCGGCACGAACTCGCCGCGATCGGAGAAGAGGAAGTTCTTGCCGGAGAGCAGGCCGCGTACGGTATCCGGTACCAGGATCTCGCCTGCGGCCGCCTGCGCGGCGATGCGGGAGGCGAGGATGACGGTCGCGCCGAAGAGATCGCCGTCTTCCTCGATCGGTTCGCCGGCGTTGAGGCCGACCCGTATCTGGATGTTGGATGTTGGATGTTGGAAGTTGGAGAAGGCGCGCTGGAGAGCGATGGCGCAGTCTACGGCTGATGTCACGCTGCCGAACGACGCCATGAAGCCATCGCCCATGGTCTTGACTTCGGCGCCATCGTGCTGCTTCAGGAGATCGCGCGTGATGCGCTCGTGCTCGCGGAGGACGTCGCGGCCCTTCGCGTCGCCGAGGCGCTGCATCATCTCTGTGTGGCCGACGATGTCGGTGAAGAGGACGGTGCGGAGAGCCGCGGCGGGGCGCCCGGCGGGATCGCGCTCGGTCGATGGCAACGGATTGCGTCCACTCGGTTGACTCTCCCGCGCCACATCCTCGTCGCCGAAGAACTCGCGCACTGCCGCGAAGTATGCCTGATCCAAGTCGCTGGCAGCGGGAGCCGAGAAGCGGGCGCCGGGTATGCCAGCGGCGAGCATCTGTGAGGCCTCTATTGGGCCGCCGAGCCGGCGTTTCGGGTAGACCACCAGGGTCGGTGCGGTGATCGAGGCAAGTGCGGGGCCCGGATCCCACGTTGCTTCCAAGTAGGAAGCGGCTGTCGCCGGGCTCAGGACCTCGGCGAGGAAGCGGATATACGCGCGTCGCCGCTCCGGGTCGGCGTTGCCGCCGAGTACTATATCGGCAATCGTGCCGCGTCCCAGTGACCAGTTCGAGCGGACCATCGTGGCGATGCTCTGGAAGGCAGGACTTCGGCCGGTTGGCGTTGGCCCGGACAGGACCAACCGCCGCACGAGCCCTGGATGGTGGGCGGCGAAGGCAGCGGCGACGAGGCATCCGTCGCCGAACCCCATGACATCGAACGGCGCTATCCCCACCTGGTTGGCTACCGCAAGCACGTCCGCTACCTGCGCATCGAGGCTGAAGTCTGTGGCGGAACGCTGTGAGTAACCGATGCCGCGGCGATCAAGCCGCACATGCTGCCGTCCGGCAGCCAGCGTAGGCACACTGCCATCCACTCCGACTCGTCCCGCCCCGATCGACAGGAACATGAAGTTGACGAACAGCAGCGGCGGCTTGCGGCCCTCTTCCGAGAACGCGTACGCCACGCGCGTGCCATCTGCGCTCGTGCAATACCGGATCTGCGGTTCCATGCGGGGAGTATGAGCGATCGCTGATTGGTTGGGCTAGCAGGGCTACGCGTGCTGACGATGCTGACGCTCCGACCGCCCCCAGCTCCCGTGGTGGAATTGGAAGTGGGGGCCGCCGGTACACTGACGCTGTGGATGAATCACGACTGCGGGCGGAGCAGCTGCTGACGCTTTCGAGTGCAGGCAGGCGGCTATCGGACCTGGTGTCCGCGGCGACGGCGCCGCTGCGCTACGAAGTGATGCGGCACCTGCTGCGCGTGAGCGAAGAGACGATGACGGAGACGCTGGAGGAGGTGGTCGAGCTGCACATCGTCCGGCGCGGGCCGGATCCATTCACGTACGTGCCGTTCGACGAGGCGACAGGCGACGCAATCCGCGGCAGCATGGATCCGGCACGCCTCGCGCGGCTGCGGGCGCAGATCGCGAGCGCGACGCTGCGCGTCTTCGAGTAGGGCGCCGCTTGGCCGCGATCTCGACGTAGCAGTCGTACGGCGCATCGGGCTGGCGTTTCCGGGACGACTGCCCGCGGGCTCACCAAGCGAAGCGGTCGCGTCGAGCAAGGTTCTTCGCGTTGCTCAGGACGGCACCCTCTCTTTGCCGTGCGATTTGACGGGTTACTCGCGCGATCTTGACAGCGCCACGGCAACGTGGTGTTCGTGGCCGTTGTTTGGATCTGTGAGCGGCGCGCGCCGCGTGGATCTCGAGGGGGCGGCTATGGGAAACATCGTCAAGCAGGTGGAGGGTCAGAGTCAGAGGCCGGCGGAAACGGTGCGATGCCCGATTTGCGCGCATCCGAACGCGCCGGGAGAGCATTGCCGCCACGTCCGCTGGACCTTCGACCAGGGCGATCCGATCGATTTCGCGCGCTTCGCCCTGTACGCGAGTCCGTACACGCAGGCCCGCGGCTACTCCGTCGCCGCCGTGCCGCGTTCCTGGTGGGACGAGAACATCGAATGGGTCGTCGACCAGGTGATGTTGCACTTCGACGCCGCCGCTGGCTACGTGTTTGGCAACGTCGTGGACCTTGACTTGCTTTCGCGCGACATCTGGAAGGCGATCCACCCCGACGCGGCGCGCCTGGACATCGTCCGCGTGGATCGGTTCTAGCCGCCCGGCCCGTGGCGGACGGAGTGGCGTTACACCTTGAGCCAGCCGCCGACAACCGCTTCGAACTCCGCCGGCTTGTCGAGGGGGATCGTGTGACCGCTGCCCATGACCGTCACGAGCTCGCACGACGAGCGATGCTCTCGCACCATCCTCTCGGCCGTTTCGATCGATAGAAGATCGCTGAGTTCGCCTCGAACGAGAAGGGTCGGGCAACGAATGGCGCGCCAGTTGACCCAACCCGGCTCGGGATCGGGCTGAGGACCCGGCTCACCGCTGCGCAGCGCCTTGTCGTACTTCCACGTCCACTTGCCGTCCGGTGTGGGCATCAGATTGTGGTAGATACGTAAGCGCTGGTGCTCCGCCGGGGGCCGCGGGTTCGCCGCGCGCGCCTGGTCGAACGCTTCCTCCCTGGTCGCGAAGAGGTCCGTCGCCCTGACTCCGGCACCGATGCGGGCCATGCCCGCCGCTTCCATCTCCGGGCCGACGTCAACGACGATCAGGCGCTCGACCTCGTCCGGGTGCGTGCCGGCGTAGTTGAGCGCGTTGCGTCCGCCCATCGAGAGCCCGAGGAGCACGAACCTTTTGAGCCCGAGTTGGCGCACGAACGCATCTACATCCGCGACCATCGCTTCGCCGCGGTAGTCATCGGTCCAGGCGCTGTCGCCGTGTCCGCGCTGATCGAGAGCGACGACGCGGAAGTGGCGCGCCATCGGGCGGGCGAATGCGTCCCAACTCCGGGCGTGGCCCGTGAAGCCATGAAGCAGGAGAAACGGCTGCGCGCCCTCGTTGCCCCAGTCGAGGTACTGGAGACGGACGCCGTTCACCGTCTCTTCGCGCGACCGCGGTTCGAGTTCAGTCGCCATCGCTGCCCCTCTTGCTTTGCGCCGCCGGAGGGTGGCTGCTGCGTCGCGCTTGCACTATCGCTCCGTACCGCTCTGCCCGTCAACGCCGGCGCGGGCTTCTGTAGTTGGCGCGGGCTTCCAACGCCGCACCGCAGCACCCGCGTTCTTGCCCGTAGCATACGCCTCCCGTACATTGCCGATCGCTGCCCGGACGGGCTTCCGGGGGCTCGCTTGAAGCCACGCCCGCCTTCCGCCCTGCGGGGCGCAGGCGGGGTTCTGCGCGACAACACAACACTGGAGGAGTATCGTGGGTAACCGGCTGGAGGGTAAGGTCGCCATCGTCACGGGCGGTGGACGCGGCATCGGTCGCGGCGAGTGTCTGGCGCTCGCGGCGGAGGGCGCGCGGGTCGTCGTCAACGACTTCGGCGGAAGCACCGGGGGCACGGGTGGCGAGGCGGGCCCGGCGGACCAGGTGGTCGCCGAGATCAAGGCGATGGGCAGCGACGCGGTCGCGAACTACGACAACGTTGCGTCGTTCGATGCAGGAAACAAGATGGTGCAGCAGGCGCTTGACAGCTTCGGGCGGCTCGATATCCTGGTGAACAACGCGGGCATTCTGCGCGACAAGATGCTCTTCAACATGACGGAAGAAGAGTGGGACATCGTCATCAATGTGCACCTGAAGGGCCACTTCAACGTAAGCAAGCATGCGGCCGTGGTGTTTCGCCAGCAACGGAGCGGTGTGTTTGTCCACACCGGTTCGGAGTCGGGTCTTGGGAACCGCGGACAGGGCAACTACGCGGCGGCCAAGGAAGGTATCGTCGGCCTCTCACGGTCGCTGGCGCGGGAGATGGGCGGCTACGGCGTCCGCTCGAACACGATCCGGCCGCGCGCCGGGACGCGGCTTGTGATCAGCGACGAGATGAAGGCGGCGGCCTCGCGCGGGGGCGCCGCGGGCATGGGGATGGCGGGGTTGGAGGCGTTCGAGAAGGCGAACCCGCCGGACGGCGTGGGGCCGTTCGTCGTCTGGCTGTGCCGCGACGACGTGGCGGGCAACATCAACGGCCGCGATTTCCTGGTCAGCGGCTCGATCATCGGCCTCTACAGCCTGCCCGAGATCGTGAAGAAGATCGACAATGCGACGGGCCATGCGATCTGGACGCAGGAGGACCTCGACGGGCTCGTCCCGGCGGGCGTGACGGGCGACTTGAGGAACAACTGGCCGCGGAAGGAAGAGAAGCCCGCGTCGTAGGAAGCGGGAAGCGGGACACGGGACACGGGACACGGGAAGCGGGAAGCGGGAAGCGAGAAGCGGGAACCCCGAGGCGTGTGCCTCTGGGTTCTTTTGTTGCGGTGCCACCGATGCCGGACTGCGATTGCTGCTAGCCTTTCGGTATGGACGGCTTGCGATTCGCTTCGCCATACGTGTTGTTGCTGTTGGCGCTGGTGCCGGTGCTTGCCGCATGGGGCTGGCGGGGGCGCCCGGCGGCGTGGCGGGTTGGGGCGCTGGGGGCGGCGGTTGGCACTCGGCGCACCTGGCGCGTGCGCGCGGAGGTGGTGCTGCCGTCGCTGCGCCTGCTGGCGGTGGCGCTGCTGATCTTCGCGCTGGCGCGGCCGCAACGTGGTGAGGCATCGTCGCGGACGCGCGGCGAAGGCATCGATATTGTGCTCGGGTTCGACATCTCATCGAGCATGTCGCAGCCGTTTGCGCGCGGGAAGACGCGACTGCAGGCGGCGCAGGACGTGCTCTCGCAGTTCGTCACCACGCGCACGAACGACCGGGTCGGTCTCGTCGCGTTCCAAGGCGCCAGCCTGACGCTGAGCCCGCTGACGACCGACTATCGCGCGTTGGCGGCGCAGGTCGAGGCGGCAGGCGGCGTGAGGCTGGAAGACGGGACGGCGATCGGCACGGCCATCGGCGCATCCGTCAACGTGCTACGCTCGTCGACGGCGGCGAGCCGTATCGTGATTCTGCTGACCGATGGCGAGAACAACGGCAAGACCATCGAGCCGCTGGCGGCGGCTCGTCTGGCGGAACGGCTGGGCGTGCGCGTGTACACCGTCGGGGTCGTCAGCCTGGGCACCAATCCGGGCTTCTCGCGGCTGAACGTGGACGAGCAGTCGCTGCGGGAGATCGCCGGTGTGACGGGCGGCACGTACAGCCGTGCCGAGGACCCAGCGGCGTTGCAGGAGATCTACGCGAGCATCGACCGGCTGGAGACGTCCCGATTCGAAGAGGAGCGCTTTACGAGGTACGACGAGATCGCGCCGTACCTGCTGGCCGCGGCGGCGATGCTCATGACGCTCGAGGTGGCCCTGCGCTACGGGGTGCTGCGGAGGCCCGCGTGAACTTCGGAGCGCCCGGCTACCTGTGGTTGCTGGTGATGGCCGGCGCTGCCGCGGCGTGCGCCGTCCGGTGGTGGAGGTGGCGAAGCGACGCGCGGGCGCGGCTGGGCTGGCCGGCGCAGCCCGGCGCTGCGGCAGCGTACCTGGCACCAGCGGTGCTGCTCGCGTCGCTGGCGCTGGCGGTCTTCGCGGGGGCGCTACCGCAGCTAGGATCAAACGATGTGCTCGTCGAGCAACGCGGCGTCGACCTGGTGATCGTGCTCGACGTCTCGAACAGCATGCTCGCGGACGATGTCGCACCCAGCCGCCTGGGCCACGCGCAGGCCGAGATCGCGCGGCTGCTGGACCGCATGCAGGGCAACCGCGCCGGGCTGGTGATCTTCGCCGGGCAGCCGTTCGTGCGGTCGCCGCTGACGGCGGACCTGACGGCGCTCGGCGGCATCATCGGGGGTGTGAGCAGCGAACGCGCGCTGGTGGCTCCCGGGTCGGACCTGGGCGCGGCGATTCGCGGGGCGCAACGGCTTCTGGGCGGCGACGGGACGGCGACCAGGGCGATGCTGGTCGTGTCGGACGGCGAGGATCACGGAGCGGGCGTAGCGGCTGCGGTGGCGGACGCGCAGCGCGCCGGCATCCTCGTGTACGCCGCGGGCGCCGGGACGGTCGAGGGCGCGGCGGTCCGCGACGTCGACCCGGACACGGGCGCGGTACGCGACCGCCTGGACGCCACCGGTGCGCCGATCGTGACGCGGATGGACGAGGCGGCGCTGCGCGCGATGGCCAACGCGGGGGGCGGCCGATTCTTTGCGCTCGCCGCCGAGTCGCCGCCGCTCTCCGGCCTCGCGGCGGAGTTCGCGGGTCTGGAGCAGACGGCGTTCGGGACGAAGCAGTCGTCGCAACCGATCGAGCGGTTCCAGATCGTGGCGGCACTGGCCCTGGTCTTGCTGGCGGCCCCGGCGGTGCTGCCGATGCTGCTGCGGCGGCGTGCGGCGGTGGGCTCGACGGCGCGGCTGTGGCCGCTCGCGGGCGCGGGGCTGATGGCGGGAGCGATCTGCGGGACCAGCGTGGCGGACATCAATCGGCGGGGCAACAACGAGTACGCGCGCGGCTCCTTCGCGTTGGCGCTGGCGCAGTACGGGACGGCGGAAGCGAGAGCACCGGGCACCGGCGAGCTGTACCACAACGCCGGCAATGCCCTGGACCGTGCGGGCGATTACGACCGGGCGATCGAGGAGACGAGACACGCGTTGCCCGCGAAGCCGGGGCTGCTGCCGCTCGTGGAGTACGCTCTTGGCAATCATTACGCGGGCGCGCGGAGATTGGGGGAGGCCTCGGATGCCTACAAGCGCGCGCTGCTCGCCGATCCGGGCGACGCTGACGCGAAGCACAACCTGGAAGTGCTGACAGCGCTTCGTACGCCATCGCCCGCACCCACGCCAACGGCGACACCTGCGCGACTGACGCCAGAAGCGAGCGCGACGGGGGAGGCGTCGACGCCGGTTGGAGGCGGCGCGGCCGGCACGCCCGGGCCGTCGCAGACGGAGGCGGCGGGCGGCGCCGCGACGCCGGGCGCCGGCGACGGCGAACTGTCGCAGGAGGAGTTGGAGCGCGCGCTCGCCGAAGCACTGGCTGGCAAGGACAGGCAGTTCACGCAGGACGAGGCTATCCGGGTGCTGAATCTGCTAGACGAGACGAACCGCCGCGCTATCGAGAACCTGGGGAGCGGCCGAAATCCGGATTCGCTGCCGGACTATTGACTCAGATCGACCGGCTGCGTCCTTACGTGATTGCTCCGATACTGGTTTCCCGGCAATCTACCGATAACAACGCGGCCCGCGTCTAGCGCGCCATCCCGCAGGCTTGATGCACGGAGGCATGCCTTCCATGACGTACGAGTTGCGCCCGCCGACCGCCATCAAGTTCGGCACGGACGGCTGGCGGGCCGTCATCGGCGAGGACTACACGTTCGACAACGTGCGCGCGTGCGCGGCGAGCGTGGCGATGTACCTGAAGAAGCACGGGCTCGCGGAGCGCGGGCTGATCGTAGGATACGACGCGCGTTACGCCTCGGAGGACTTCGCCGATGCGGTGGCGGAGGTTGTCGCCGCACAAGGGATCAAGGTTTCGCTGACGAGCGTGCTCTGCCCGACGCCGGTCGTGAGCTATTCGATCATCGACCGCAAGGCGGGGGGCGGCGTGGTGATCACGGCCAGCCACAACCCCTGGCGGTGGAACGGGTTCAAGTACAAGCCGGAGTACGGCGGCAGCGCCTCGCCCGAGATCGTGACGCAACTCGAGGAGCCGTTGCCCGGCCTCGTCGGGCGTGAGATCCCGCGCATGGAGATCGGCGCCGCCAAGGCCGCCGGCATGGTCGAGATCTTCGACCCGCGCGCTCCCTACCTGGCGCAGCTGGGCGGGCTCGTCGACCTGGAACGGTTGAAGGCGGCGGGCCTGTGCGTGGCGTACGACGCGATGTACGGCACGGGCGCGGGCTACTTCAACGCCTTGCTCGATGGCGGGAAGACGAACGTGGAGGAGCTGCACGGCTTCCGCAATCCGGTGTTCCCGGGCATGCATGCGCCGGAGCCGATCGCACGCAACCTGAGCGACATGCAAGCGCTGATGGCGAAGGGCGGCTTCGACGTCGGCATCGCGACTGACGGCGACGCGGACCGTGTGGGGATCGCCGACGAGAACGGCGCGTTCATCAACCAGCTGCAGGTCTTCGCCCTGCTCGCGTACTACCTGCTCGAGACTCGCGGTGAGCGTGGTGCGATCGTGAAGTCGATCACGACGACGGCGATGGCGCAGCGGTTGGGCGAGATCTACGGCGTACCGGTGCACGAGACGCAGGTGGGGTTCAAGTTCCTCGGCCCGAAGATGATGGAGACCGACGCCCTGATCGGCGGCGAAGAGAGCGGCGGCTACGGCTTCCGCGGCCACGTGCCGGAGCGCGATGGTATCCTCGCGGGGCTCTACATGCTCGACTTCATGGCGCGCACAGGCAAGCGGCCCAGCGAACTATTGGCCGAACTCTACGCGAAGGTCGGGCCGCACTACTACGACCGCGTGGACATTGCGCTCAAAGACGAGGACCGCGACAAGATCTGGAAGCGCGCAGAAGACGCGCGCCCGGATGTCGTGGCCGGGCTCAAGGTCACGAGTCGCGATACGACCGACGGGTTCCGCTTCATGCTCGGCGACAAGGGCTGGCTGCTCTTCCGCTTCAGCGGCACCGAGCCGCTGGTGCGCATCTACGCCGAGGTCGTCGGCGACCGGGCGCTGGTGCAGCAGGTGCTGGACGCCGGGCGGGAGGTCGTGGGGCTGTAGCGAGGTCGGTAGTAGGTAGTTCGTAGTCGCTGATCGGCCGAACTATCAGTGCCCTTCCAACTTGATACCTATGCCCATCATTGCGCCCGACGTGGGCGGACACACAGGTCCGCCCCTACGGATTGAAACGTCGAAGGTGGCGGAATCAAGTTGGATCGACACTAGCGACAAACGACAAATCTCGTCGCAGACGCGGGCTGACGCGCTGACTGACTGACCGGCTCACCCGCTGACAAGCTGACGCGCGGTTACTGGCCTTGTTGCTCCAAGAGCACGGCGTTCTTCACCTCGCGATCGGCGGCGGCGAGCAGCGCGGCGCGTGCGGCCTCGCCGGTCTCGGCCTCCGCCAGCGCGCGATAGATCGCCGCGCCGCCGCGTTCGAGTTGCGCGAGCAGCGCCTTCTGCTCCGTCACGCCCATGCCCTCGAACAGCGACCCGATCACCTGCTGAGGCGACTGCTTCGGCTCCAGGACGATCTGCGTCTGCGTGACGAGCGCGAGCAGCCGGTCTTCTTGCGAGGTGACGCGCGTTTGCCATACCATCGTGCGCTTGCCGCGGTGGAGGGCGACGCACTCAGCGCGCACGGTCTCTCCAGCACGGCCGGGCGCGAAGAAGTTCGTTTTGGATTCGATGGTCGTTGTCCCGGCGCCCTGCGGCAGGTTGATGCCGGTGGCTGCGCCACCCAGCTCGTCGGCGAACGCCATGATGACGCCGCCGTGGAGGATGCCGGGCACGGTGCACATCTCGTCGCGGACCGTCAGTTCGGCCGTGACGCGCTCCGGCGTCGCCTCGATGAAGCGCACGCCCAGCATGCCGCCGAATAGCCCCGCCTGTCGCGTCTGCAGTCTCTCGATCGTTTCCACGCAGGTCCCTCCGGTTAGCTTGTCAGCCGGTCAGCCGGTCAGCCGGTCAGCCGGTCAGTTTGTCAGCCCGATCTCGCCGGACGTGCCACGACTTGATCTACGCTATCGTCAGCCGATCAGCCGATAGCGAACCGAGGCCACATGAATCGCACCGACATCGAGATCAAGCTTAACCGCGATCGGGCGTGGCTGTTGGATACGTTCGCTCATCTCTCGGAGCACGACCTGACGCGCGCGGCCACGACGAGCGAGCACGACCGGGACGCCACATGGAGCGCGAAGGACCACCTGGCGCACCTGGCCGGCATCGAGGAGAACTTCGTGGCGATGGTCCGCCGTCACCTCGCGGGCGACGCGAACCCGGTCGCGCTGCGCACGGATCCGGATGGGCGCGACCGTTCGATGGAGGAGATCATGGCGTCGGTACACGAGATGACCGAACGCTGGGTCGATGAGCATCGCGGGAAGTCGCTGAGCGAAGTCGTCGCCCTGGGTGAGGCAGCGCGTGCCGAGACGCTGGCGCTGCTTGCGGCGCTCACCGATGAGCAGCTTGCGGAGAAGTTGCCGGGAGCGCCGTGGTCCGACGGCACGATCGGCGGCGTCCTGAGCGTGAACGCCGACCACGGGCGCGTGCACTGGCGGTGGGCGAAGGAAGGCCTGGGGCTGGGAGCGGAGGCGCAGGGTCGGTAGTGCACCCCGGCGCAGATCTTCGTCGACGACGAAGGCGGGTCGAACGCGCGCGCGGGCGGCAGTTCGCCCGGGTCGCGCTCGTCAGGCCTTCGGTACGCGGATCAGGCCCTCCTGGACCACGGATGCGATGCGTGTGCCGTCGGCCCGGTGCATCTGGCCCAGGATCAGAGCGCGCGCCGCGTGGGCGATAGGGCTCTCGCTCGTGTACAGCAGCCAGCCATCGAAGCGGGGGACGTGGTGGAACCAGATCGCGTGGTCGAGGCTGGCAGCGGTCGGCTCGCCGCGGGCCATGCCGCGCGGTATGCGTGCGGTCGCGATCAGCCCCATGTCGGAGGCGAAGGTCAACAGGGCGGCGTGCACCTTCGGATCTTCGGGCAGCACACCCTTCGGACGGATCCAGACGCGCCGCGAGGGTGACGCGCCGGCGGCGACCTGCCGGTCCGGCGGATCGCACGAGCGCACCTCGATGGGGCTTTCTGCCACCCAGCGCTTCACCATCGCGCGGTCCTCAGCGCGGTCCGGACGCATCATCTCCCATTGAGGGAGATGGTCGGGATCGGGCACATCGGGCATCGGGCCCTGATGCGATACGCCCTCCTCCGGCTTGACGAAACTGCAGCTGAGGTTGAAGATCGCCTCGCCTGACTGGTAGGCGACGACGTCGCGCGTCGTAAACGACCGGCCGTCGCGGATCCGGTACACGACGTAACGGATCGGCACACCGTGCTTGCCGGGGCGCAGGAAGTAGGCGTGCAGCGAGTGCAGCGCACCTTCATCGACGGTGCGATACGCCGAGACAACCGACTGGGCCGCAACGAGCCCGCCGAACAAGCGCCGCTCGCCGGGGCCGGGATCGCCGAGGAAGAGATCGCGGTCCAGCTGTTCGAGCTGCAACTGCCTGACGAGATGGTCGACGCGCGCCTGAGCCGATCGTGGCATGTGGGGCCAGTGTATCGGGCGTGCGCGCTACGCGCCGACAGGGAGTGGCCCGTACGGATAGTCCATCTGCCTGGCGATCCGGGAGCGCGCATCCGCACCGGCGAACTTCTCGACGAGATAGAGGCCGAGATCGATCCCGGACGTCACGCCGCGGGCTGTAAGCATGTCACCGTCATCGACGACGCGATCATCGACGACGGCCGCGCCGTAGGTCGCCAGCTGCGCGAACGCGTCCGGATGCGTCGTCGCGCGGCGGCCGCGCAGGAAGCCGGCCGCTCCCCACAACAACGCCCCGGTGCACACCGAGACTTTGTACGGGCAATGCTCGGCCGTGCGGATCCAGCCGATGAAGTCGGCGTCATCGACCAGGGTACGCGTCGCGGATCCGCCGGGTAGCACCACCATGTCGTACGCGTCGAATGGCCCGCACACGCGATCGGCGACGAAGCGCACGCCGTAGCCGTCCCGCACTCCGCGGATGGTCGCGCAGACGTCGTACCGGAGTTCCGGCATGATGCCCATCGTCTTCAGCCGCGTCAGCGGATCGCAGACGCCGATGAAGTCGAGGGCAGTCATGCCATCGAAGATGACGAAGGCGATGCGGAGGTGTGAGTCCATGAGCGAGATGCCTACCCTGACCGCGGAGCCTGCGGGCGCGACCCGCGGATGTATCGGCGGAAGCAAGAAGGGCGGACACGGAGGTCCGCCCACGATTTCGACACAGGGCCTCGCGTTGTCAGTCGTCCGAGGGCGGCTCGATCGGCGTCGTGATCAGGGCGCGGCCAATCCAGAAGGCGATGTAGAGCGCACCCAACGTCCCGGCCATCACCGGCAGTGCCAGCGCCATATACGACTTCTTCAGCACGCCGATCGTGAAGAAGAGCCCCGTGATCGCACTGATCGCGCAGATCATCATGCCGGCGGTATGCGAGCGCTCTGCTCCCATGGCGATGCTCCTTTGGTGGGTGCGGGTATCGCCGTGTTATAGCGAGTGCCGGTAGGCGGGGCAAGCGCGGGTGGGTCGAGACGATGCCGCGGCTAGACCCGCCTGCGTCGCCTGCGGTCGCCGCGGTCGACGAGGATCGGCTCCTTGTCGCCGTAATGAATCGCGAAGGTGAAGAACCAGCCCGCGATCGCCAGCATCAGCGCCGCCAGGAAGAAGATCCAGCGCCACCACTGGATGCCAGGCCCGCTGTTCCCCGCCGATGGCAACCCGGGCGACTTGTTCGCCGGGTCCACGCCGGATTGCGGCGGCTTCCCTTTGTTCGAATCGTCCACCACGGCCACGCGCGGCGTGGCGGTCGCCGCGGCGGTGTTGGTGGCCGCCGGCGTCGCGCTGGCCGTTACCGGCGTCGGCGAGCGCGACGGTGTGGTCGCCACGCCGGCCGTCGCGGTCGCCGTAGGCGTCGCTGTCTCCGTGGCGCCAGGCACCGGCGTGTCCGTCGGCGCAGGCGTATCCGTCACTGTTGGCGTGTGCGTCGCCGTTCCGGTTGGCGACGGCGTCGACGTCGGCACGGCTTGCCCCACCATCAATACCGCGGCCGTGTTCGACGACGATGCGCTGCTCGCTGAGGCGTTGTCGGTGAACTGCCCGGTTGTCCACTGCAGGTTGGCGTTGCCCGGCGCGATCGCATGGAACAGCACCGTGGCCACCGTGCCGTCGCCGGACACCTGGCTCGCCGGATTCGTCAGCGTGTACTCATACGTGATCGTGCCCGTCGTGTTGTTGACGTTGTTCTGCAGCACATTGCCAACGACCGTCGTACCGGGGAACGCGCCCGAGAGGATCTGAATGCCGCCCGCACCGGCGTTCGCATCGACCGCCTGCACCACCACCGGGTTGAAGGTCACACCCAGCAGCACGCGGTGCACGTTCACGCCGCCGACCACGTCGAGCGTGATCGAGATGTCGTCGCCGTTGTCGATCGAGCTGTTGCCGGGGCTCATGGCGAGCGTGCCGGAGGGCGCGGCCTCGGCGACGCGCCCGGTGCTTCCGGCGCTGAGACCGGCGAGCAGACACAGCGTGGCTCCCGCGAGCGAGAGCCGCGCCGCCGTGCTTGCGCGGCCAGCGTGCGATCCGTGCATTTCGCTCCTCCCGTGGGTATCGGGCCCGCGAACGAAGCAGAGGAAGGTGCAGGCACCCACGGTCGCCGGGCGTGCGGGTTCGCGCCAGACGAAAGCAGCGCTTCCGGCAGGGGTTGCCGGTGCGGTGGCTTAGGAAGTTTCCCGAAGGAGGAGCTGCACGCTCAGCGGTACGGCCGTTCGCAGATCGGATGCGTGTGGCAACCTTCCGCCACGCATTCCTGCACGGACTCCCGGTGAAACTCGTCGCAGATCACACACGTATCGACCGAGAGGATGCGACTCTTCGCCACATCCCATCGCATGCTGTCGTGAGCCGACTGGAGGCGCGTCCGTGTGCTCAGCGTCTGCCACTCGTGCTGGTGACGTATTCCTAGTCCAAGATCCTCGTCCAGGTCTTTGACCGCCATCGTTGTCCTCGGTTCCGGTCCGCGTCAGATGTACAAGCCTCGCCGGCGTGGCGACGAGCTATCGATCACCACCGGCCCTGCGCGAAGTAGCCGCAGTTCTTCCCACTTCGAGCGGGATTGACCCTCCAGCGCTTTGATCTGACTCCCGTCCAAACGTCCCTCCGGCCGGCGCAGCTCGCGGACGCGCTCGGTGAGCACGCCAATCTCGCGAAGGATCTCGGTCTCGCGCGGGTTCACTGCCACGTTCATGTCTTCCTTCCGATAGCGCACGGCCCACGTCCACAGCGGAGGTGAGTTCGAAGAGGCTGAAGAATCCAGGTCGCTGGTGCTGCTTGAGAGTCGAGGAGGAGCTTCGTGTCTGCGAGTTGCGCTGCCATAGGCGTGTTCTGGCCGCAAGCGCTGCGTGCCGGAGCACTCAGTCGTTGCGCTGCACACCAAGCATAGCACGTCGCGCGGTACGGCGAATCCGTCCAGTCCGACCGACGGGCCGCAACCTTAGCCCTTGCGCTTGTCGAAGTCGTCCAGGTCGAGGCTCTCGATGAAGTCCTTGAACGCCGACATCCGCTCGATCTCCTCGGGGTTGACCTTCACGGTGCGATCCGCCGACGTGACGGTCTCGCCGTCCTTGTCCAGCATCACGCCCGCCTTGTCCAGCACCGTCTCGTCGACGAAGATCGGCACCTTCACACGCACCGCCAGCGCGATCGCGTCGCTCGGGCGGGAATCGATCTCCATCGAGCCGCCGTTCACGTCAAGGACGATGCGCGCGTAGAACGTGTCGTTCGAGAGGTCGTTGACGATCACGTGGTTGACGTGCGCGCCCAGCGTGTCGATGACCGAGCGCAGCAAGTCGTGCGTTAGCGGCCGCGCAACGGCAACCTCCTGCAACTGCACGGCGATGGCGTCGGCCTCGGCGGCGCCGATCCAGATGGGCAGATAGCGGTCGGACGACTTGTCCCGGAGGATCACGACCCTCTGGTAGTTCATCAGGCTCACCCTGATGCTCTCGATCGTCAACTCAACCACGCAGCCCACCCTCCGTTCCTCTCGCGATCCAGTCTATGCACGCCCCGATCGCGATGTCAAAGCTACGCGCGCGGCTACGCGCATGCCCGCGGCTATCCCGGCGGGCGGTTCATCACATCGTGCGACGGCGGTCGCATACCGCGTGACCACTTCGTCTCGAAGTAGATACTGAACCCCGCGATCGTCGCCATCACCGCCGCAATGGCGAAGAGCACCGGGCTCACACCATAGATATCGGCAATCGAACCCGCCGCAATGAGCGGCAAGATCCCCACGGCGTTCGCGAGCACCACCTGAGCGGCAAATACGCGGCCGCGCATGTCCGCAGGCGCGCGTTCGTGCAGCACCGTCTGCGCCGGCGCGTTGACCAGTGCGTATGCGAACCCCATCGGCCCCGCGAACGCCATGGTCAGCAGCACCAGAATCGACAGCCCGCCCGCCCGGTCGCTGCCGAACGGGTTGAAGTCCTCCGTCGTCTTCAGCAGACGCGCGATCGGATCCACGGCGCCAATCGCGACCACGGACAGGCTCAGCCCCAGCATCCCAATGATCACGGTGCGATTCTTGCCGAAACGCGCCGCGATCATCGGCAGCGCGCGCAGGCCCAGGATCGCCCCGACGCCGACCGGCGCGAAGATCGTCACCGCCTTGTCGGGCGAGATCTTCAGGATCGCCTGCATGTAGCGCGGCACCAGCACCGCGAACAGCAGCACGAGCGAGCTGCCGGTGGCGTAGTGGATCAGCGCCAGCGTCGAGACGGCGTCCTTCGAGAGCCTCCGCAGGGTGTTCATGTAGTCGCCCGCCGCACTTCGCAGTGCGCCGAACGTCGGCATCGAGCGGTCCGGCGCCGCATCGTCATCGGCGATCGGCGGCATCAAGATGGCGCAGATCACCGACGCGCCGAACATCGCCGTCGTGATCACGAACAGCCACAGTTCGCCGACCGTCGGCAACAGGATCGGCGCCAGCACGATCATGCCCAGCAGCTGCGAGCCCGTCACCGCCATGCTGAACATGCTGTTCGCCGCCATCAGCTGCTCGGCCGGCACCACGGAAGGCACCGTGACCGCATCCGTCGTGCCGAAGAACTGGCTCGACGTCGCAAAGAAGATGCTGATCAGGATCAACAGCGAGACATGGTCACGCGCCAGGAGGAAGCACACCGCCAGCAGCATCCGCGCGACGTTCGTATAGATCAGCAGCAGTCGCTAGCTCCAGAGGTCGACCACGACCCCCGATAAGATGCCGAACACAACCGACGGGACGACGAACGACAGCACCAGTACCGACGTGAACGTCGAGCCCTTCGTCAGCTTGGTAACAATCACGAGCAGTGTGAACAGGATGGCGTTCTGCGCCGATTGCGAGATGAGCTGCGCCAGCCACAGCAACAGGAAGCTGCGGTTGGTCAGCACCGAGGGCGCCTTCGGGGGCCGCGAACGCGGCGTCAGTCGCGTCGCTGTCACCATCTAGTAGGCCGCTCTCGGCGGCATCGCCAGGTTGCGCGCCGCATAGTAGAACGCCAGCAGCGCACCACTGATGGCGATGAAGAAGAAGACCGGCGCGACACCGACGACATCGGCCAGCAGGCCTGTCAACAGGATGGGCGGGATCGACGCCAAGTTGATCAGCACGGTCTGCGCGGCCAGTACACGCCCCTGCATCTCCCTCGGTACGCGCTCGTTCACGATTGACCGGCCCACGATGTTCACGAACGTGAACGCGAAGGCCAGCGCCGCGCCCAGCACCGACGAGATCATGATACGCGCTGTGCTCTGCCCGAAGGGACCGGGGTCGAACAAGCCTGCCGGATTTATGTCTTGCAGCGCATCTCCGAACGGCCCGACGAATGCCAGCAGCAGGATCATCGCCACCAACGCACCGAACGATCCGCCGATGCTCCACCACGGCGAGGCGCGCCCCGACACTTCCCTCACAATACGCATCGCCAGCCAGATGCCGAGCGCCGCCGGCGCCACGACGAAGATCACATTCTCCGTATTCACGTCCAACACGTTCTTCGCATAACGCGGAAGCAGGGTCGCCATCACCAATCCCATCGTGTTCGTCAGCACCACGATGACGACGCTGATGTACGACACGGAATCCGCCGTCAGACGCTGCCACGCCTCCGCAAAACGCTCGCGCGTGTCGTCGATCGATACCGGCATCGACGTCACCGCGCCGCCGAGTCCCTCGACAAGCAGGAAGTTGAACGCCGCAGCGGCGAACATGCACGCGCAGACGATCGCCAGTGGCTCCGGCCCCACGGTCTTCAGAAAGATCGTCGGCAGGATCATCAGCCCGGCCACCTGCGAGATCAGCGAACCCAGGTTGTTCAGTGAATTCGCCGCGGTGAGATCCTCCGCCGGCACCACCGAAGGCAGCGCCGAACCCTCCGCCGGTCCGCCGAATTGCGACCCAACCGCGAACATGACCGCAAGCAGGTAGATCACCAGCACATTGTCCGTCGAGATCGCCAGCAGCACGCAAAGCGCGGCGCGGAGCGCATTCGTCCCCGCCAGCACGATGCCCTTCGGCATCCGGTCGACCAGCACGCCCGAGACCGTACCCAGCAGCGCTGTGGGCGCGATGTACGCCACGACGAACAGACTGCTGAAGAAGCTCTTGCCCGTCGCGTCGACGACCAGGATCAGCATCGTGTAGACGATCGCGTTTGTCGGGATGTGCGATAGCAGCTTCGCCAGCCAGAGCCGCCTGTACGCATCGTTCTCGAACAGCGTCCGCTCGCCGACGATCGCGGAGATCCGCAGCATTGCTGCGCGTGCGTGCGTCCCCTGCGTCATCCCTCGCGCTCCAGGGCGATCCGCACCTGTTCCGGGTCAGGCTCCGGGCCGCGACTGATGAATGTCTTCAGCCGCTTCTCCAACGTCCGCCGGTCCAGGAGGACACGATGCCCGCACGTCCCGCACGTGAGTCCGATGTCAGCCCCCAACCGCACCACCTCCCACTCGTACCCGCCGCACGGATGCGGCTTGCGCAGTCGCACCACGTCCTGCATCCGGAAGTCGACAATCTCACTCATCCCGACGCCCTCCGTGTCGTCGGGCGTCAGCTGTCGATAGGAGGCGCACTCCTCTGTCGTCCTGAGCAACGCGAAGGACCTCCGCCGTGCACCACAGATGCTTCGCTTCGCTCAGCATGACAACTGCTCCTGCGCCAAGTGAAGCGCTCCTTGTACTCATCCACATGGATAGGCATTACGTCCGTACGGCGGCCACGCACGCACGGATCTCGTCCCGCAGCTTGATCGCGGCCGCACGCGCCGCCGCGGCGAAGCCGGCGTTCCGCGATGCATACGTCACGCCTCGCGATGCGCTCACCAGCAGGCCGCGCCCGCGTCCGTCCACGCCGGCTCGGACCGCCTCCTGGACCGAGCCCTGCTGCGCGCCGACGCCGGGCACCAGGAACGGCATCTCCGGACAGAGCGCCCGCAGGCGCCGCATCTCGTCGGGGTAGGTCGCACCAACCACGAGGCCGACGTTGCCGTGGCGGTCCCACGACCGCGCCCGCTCCGCTACCACCTCATACAGCGGGCGCGCGCCGCCTTCCGATTCCACCGCCAGGTTCTGGAAGTCCGGCGCCCCGGGGTTCGATGTGCGGCAAACGATGATCGCCGCTTTGTCGGTGCGCTCAATCCAGGGCGCCACCGAGTCGAAGCCGAGGTACGGGTTCACCGTCGCCGCGTCGAACCCCAGATCGTCGTAGATCGCCCGCGCATACGCGCGCGCCGTGTGCTCGACGTCGCCGCGCTTCGCATCCGCCAGCGTGATGACCCGCGGCGGGATAGCCGCCAGCGTCGCCCTCAGCGCCGCGTAGCCGCGCTCGGGCCCGAGCGCTTCGTAGAACGCGACGTTCGGCTTGTAGGCGCATACGAGGTCGCTCGTCGCCTCGATGATCGCGATGTTGAACTTCGCGACATCGTCCGCGCCGTACCCGTCCGGCAGCAGCGTGATGTCCGGGTCGAGCCCGATGCACAGCATCGTGTCGCCGCCCTGCCACGCCGCCTCCAGCTTCTCTCGGAAGTGCATCTCTATGTATGTCCCCTTACGTTCACGTCCGCGCACCGCCACCATGTAGAGGCGTCCCGGTGCACCGGTTCCGGCACGCAGCGGGCACGCAGCCCGTATCGGTCACGGCGAGCCCTGTCGCCGCTGGAGATCTGTCTTCGCTGCCACCCCAGCCGATCCCGCTTCCCGGTTCTCGCTTCCCGCCTCCAGCGCTGCGCGCAGCGCCGCGAACGCCGCCGCATCGCCACTGCAAAGGTACAGCACGCCGCCGCCCTCTGCGCGCGGATTTCGCAAGCGGCGATCGGACAGCACGCGCTTCACCTGCCGCGCCACGGCCTCGGATGGCTCGAGCACCTCCACAACATCACCGATCTCGCGCTCGATCGCCGGTCGCAGGAACGCATAGTGCGTACACCCCAGCACGAGCACATCGGCGCCCGACGCGCGCACGGGTGCGAGGTAGCGGCGTAGCAAGTCGCGCGTCGTGTCATCGTCGGTCGCGCCCGCCTCCACCCGCTCCGCCAGCCCTGGCGCCTCGATCGTCTGCACCGAGACCTCCGCGCCGTAGCGGTCGATGAGCGCCGCGAGTTTCCCGCCGCGGGCCGTCCCCGGCGTCACGAGCAAGGCGACGCGGCCCGAAACCGTGCGCTCTGCCGCCGGCTTCAGCGCCGGCTCCATGCCCACGAACGGCACGTCGAACGCTTCCCGGAGACGGCCGATCGCGGCGCTCGTCGCCGTATTGCAGGCGACAACGATCAGCTTGGCGTCGCGCGCAAGCAGCTCGCGCGTGATCGCCGCGCCGCGCTCGCGGATCTCGCCCGCCGGCCTTGGCCCGTACGGAAAGTAGGCCCTATCGGCGTAGTAGACCAGGTCCTCGCCGGGCAGAAGGCGCCTCACCTCCGCCAGGACCGCTAGTCCGCCGGCGCCGGAATCGAACATGCCTATAGGAGACGTCGCATCAGCCATGGATCTGTGTAGATCGTATCAGGCTACGCGCGTGATCGCTTCCGCAGGCCTGCTGTCTGCCCGCTATAGCCGTGGCGAGCGCCGGTGGCGCTAGAGACCGTCGGCACGGAGCCGGCCGACGATCGCCGCCGCCAGTTCCTGAGGCGCGTCCTCCTGTACGAAGTGCCCCGCGCCTTCGATGCGCTCGTGCGTGGCGCCAGGAATTAGAGCGGACCATGCGCGAGCCCACTCGTAGGTGAAGATCTGATCGGCATCGCCAAAGATGAAGTGGGCCGGCTTATCCCAGCGCTTGAGCGTTTCAAAACATCGCTGCTGATCCTTCGCGTTGCCCTCAACAGGCTGTGCGAACGGCAGACACCATGGAAAACGCCGCGCGCCCGCCTTGTAGCTCGCGTCCG
>CAYQZE010000036.1:0-3987 GCA_964421985.1 uncultured Dehalococcoidia bacterium
GACCCTCCTGGATCAGCAGCTCCAGTCCTTTGGTCAGCTCATCCTTGGTGGCCATCGGCGGCTCCTTTCATGACGTTGGCAGTCGCTGCGCGGCAGGCGCGCCGCTGCGATTCTAGGCGCGCCGGGGCGCTGTGTACAGCGGCCCGGCTGTGCAATCAGCTTGCGGCGGTAATGCGCGCGATCCCACCCATGAACGGCAGCAGCACATCCGGCACGTCGATACTGCCGTCTTCGCGCTGGTAGTTCTCGATGACGGCGATCATCGTACGGGGGAGCGCCAGCCCGGAGCCGTTGAGCGTATGCGGGAACTCAGGTTTGCCACCCGTCTCGCGGCGGAACCGGATGTTGGCGCGGCGCGCCTGGAAGTCCGAGCAGTTGCTCACGGACGACACCTCGAGCCACTCTCCGATGCCGGGCGCCCACACTTCGATGTCGTACGTCCGCGCGGCGTTGAAGCTGAGATCCCCGGTGCAGATCTCGATCACCCGATAACGGAAGCCGAGCGCGCGACAGACGTTCAGCGCATCTTCGAGCATCGCATCCAGTTCGGCGCCGGACTGTTCGGGCTCGCAGAACTTGTACATCTCGACCTTGTCGAACTGGTGGCCACGCTTGATGCCGCGCACGTCGCGCCCGGCGCTCATCTTCTCCCGCCGGAAGCACGGAGTATAAGCGACGTAATGCAGCGGCAGCGCGCCCGGTTCCAGGATCTCGCCGCCGTGCATGTTCGTCAGCGGCACCTCGGCCGTCGGCACGAACCAGAAGTCCTCCTCGGCGTCGTGGTAGAGGTTGTCGCGGAACTTCGGCAGCTGGCCGGAGTGCCACATCGTCTCCTCTTTCACCATTGCCGGCAGATACATCTCGCGGTAGCCGTGCTTGTCGATATGCAGCTCGAGCATGAATGCGATCAGCGCGCGCTGCAGCCGCGCCCCGGCGCCCTTCAGCACGTAAAACCGGCTGCCTGAAAGCCGTGCCCCGCGCTCGAAGTCGATGATGTCCAGCGCCTCACCCAGCTCGTAATGGGTCCTGCGCCAGGCATCTGCGTATTCTTCGCCGTGCTGCACGGTCACTCGGTTGTGATCCTCGCCTTCTCCGAACGGTGTGGCGGCGTCCGGGATGTTCGGCACCTCCATCACCAACGCGTCGAGGCGCTCCTCGATCTCGCGCAGCCGCGGCGCCAGTTCATCGACGCGCGCTGACACGCCCTTCATGCCGTCGATCATGCTCTGCCGCTCGACGGCATCCTTCGCTGCGCCGATCTTCTTGCCGGCGGCGTTTTGTTCCGCGCGAAGCGCCTCAACTTCACTGAGCAGCGCCCGGCGTTGCGCGTCGAGCGCGAGGATCTGGTCGAGCGGGCCGCCATCGGGCGTCTGCCGGTCGGTCAGGGCTTTGCGCACGATATCGGCGTGCTCACGAATGAACTGGATGCTCAGCATGGGGCCAGCGTAACGAACCTGGGACGTAGAACCACTACCGGCATTCAGTCGAACAGCGACTTCTGCGGTGAGGGGGCGCTGGCGCGCGGTTCGAGGCCCAGGTGCTCGTACGCGAGGCGGGTGGCCTGGCGGCCGCGCGGCGTGCGCTGGAGGAAGCCGAGCTGATCACGGTTATCGCCCGCTGCGTGACGCGACGACGGCGCGCTTCTTCGCCGGGCGCTTCCCGGGCGAGCCCGCGATCGTCCGTGGCGTGACAGCCGTCGGGACTCGGCGCGGCCTCCGCGCGGACGTTGCGGCGGGTTCACGGGGTACGAACCTCGCATCGACCTTCATGTCTAGCGCGTTGGCCACCCGCACCAACGTCCTGAGCGTCATGTTCTCCTGGCCATCGAGGAGTTTGGTCACGTACGCCCTCGATGTCCCCAGTCGCTCCGCCAGATCGGTGCGACGCACGCCCTGCTCCATCATCCGCTTGACGATCCCCTCGGTGACGTCCAGCAGTACGCCGTACAACTCGTAGTCCGGATCGTGGCTCACCTGGAGCCTCGCGATTTCTCGGCGCAATCGTTCGACAGAATCCATCAGTTGCTCCTCGAGTCCATGTATGCGGCTCGCAAACCGTTTGCCCGTTCGAGCTCTCGTCGCGGGAGCTTCTGTTGCTTCTTCGTGAATCCGTGGGTCAGGACGATGACCCTCGAACCCTCCATGAAGTACAAGAGCCTGGTCTGTCCTGACTTCAGCTCCCATATGTGCGCGTCTAGTTTCCGGCTCTGCTGGATGTTCACGGGTGGCCCGTCTGCTGATACGCGCACCAACAAGCGCAGAAGCTTTTCTCGCGCCGGGGTTCTTAGCCCCGCGATGTGTTCAGCCGCCGGACTGCGCCCATTTCGTCGGACTATCAAGATTGTCCACACATCTCGCAGAAAGACGGAGGCGTCGACGCTCATATTAACCTACAGGTTAACTAGTTTGCAAGCCACAGCTCTCAATCGAACAGGGACTTCTGCGGCGCCGGCGCATGCGCGCGCGGTTCCAGACCCAGGTGCTCGTACGCGAGGCGGGTGGCCTGGCGGCCGCGCGGCGTGCGCTGCAGGAAGCCGAGCTGCATCAGGTAGGGCTCGTACACATCCATGATCGTGTCGGCGTCCTCGGAGATTGAGGCGGCGATCGTGTCGAGGCCGACGGGGCCGCCGTCGAACTTCTCGATGATCGCTCGGAGGACGCGCTCGTCAACGTTGTCGAGGCCGAGCTTATCGATCTCCAGCCGGGCCAGCGCCTCGGCGGCCACCTCCTCGGTGATGGCGCCGTCGGCCTTCACCTGGGCGTAGTCGCGCACGCGGCGCAGCAGACGATTGGCGACGCGGGGCGTGCCGCGGGCCCGCTGGGCGATGGCGAGGGTTCCGGCGTCATCGATGGCGATGCCAATGATGGCGGCGGAGCGGCGGATCACCTTCGAGAGGGCGTCGACGTCGTGGAAGTCGAGCCGGTAGACGTGGCCGAACCGATCGCGCAGTGGCGGCGACATCATGGCGTAGCGCGTGGTGGCGCCGATCAGGGTGAATGGCTTGATCGCCAGGCGGATCGAACGCGCGCCCGGGCCCTTGCCCGTGACCCAGTCGATCGCACCGTCCTCAAGGGCGGGGTACAGGAACTCTTCGACGATACGCGAGAGGCGGTGGATCTCGTCGATGAAAAGCATGTCGCCGTGCTGGAGACTCGTGAGGATCGCCGCGAGGTCGCCGATGCGCTCGATGGCCGGCCCCGAGGTGACGCGAATGCTCACCTGCATCTCGGCGGCGATGATGTAAGCGAGCGTGGTCTTGCCGAGGCCCGGGGGTCCGTAGAGCAGCACGTGGTCGAGCGGTTCGCCGCGCTGCCGCGCCGCCTCGATGCTGATGCTGATGTTGTCTTTGACCTTCTCCTGGTTGATGTACTCGGCAAGGCGCTTGGGGCGCAGCGACGTGTCGGCCTGCAGGTCGCCGTCCTGCGGGTCGCCGGTCACGATGCGTGCGGAGGCATCTTCGGGCATCGGGGGCATGATAGCGGGCGGGGAGAGTGGGGTGTTGCGCTACCTTCGTCGCATCATCCGCGGATACCGCTTACAGTGGCTTGCGATGACACCGGAGCAGATCGCAGAGCGCGAGCGGCAGTTGCGGGGGTCGTGGTGGCGGCGGCGGTTGCTGTCTGTGCCGGGGCAGATGCTGGCGAACACGCCGGTGTACTCGCTGCCCCGCGAGCTGTTGATGCAGGCGGACCACCGCGTGCTGGAGATCGGCTGCGCCGCCGGCAGCCGGCTGCTGCTGCTGGACCAGAAGCTGCGCTTCCAGCACGCGCCGGTCGCGGGCGTCGAGCCGTCGCCCGATTTGGCGGCGCGCGCCGGGCGAGCGTTTCGGTCGGCGGCGCGGCCGCTCAGCGCGGTGCTGGCGGATCCCGGTGCGCTGCCGTTTGGGGACGGCGTGTTCGACGTGGCGATCTGCGATGACCTGCTGCGGTTCCTGGACGTGCGCGGGGCCCAGGCGGCGCTGCGCGAGGCCGCGCGCGTGCTGCGGCC
>CAYQZE010000037.1:0-23036 GCA_964421985.1 uncultured Dehalococcoidia bacterium
CGCGGCGCTGGCGAGCGGCGGGACCGCTGCGCTGGTGGCTATTGCGCCGGCGCCGCTGCGCTACGGCGCTCAAGTGGTGCTCCTCTTCTTCCTGCTCAGTGGCTTCGTCATCCACCTGCGCCAGGCGCGCAGCCTCGCCTGCGGTGAGGCGCCGCGCTTCGCGATACCCAGCTTCTTCCGCCGTCGCGTCATACGACTGCTGCCGCCGCTGCTGTTCGCGCTCGTGCTCACCGCCGGGTTGGACGCGGTAGGCTCGCATGCGGACGCTTCCTTGTACGACGCCTACGCGGCCGGGCGATCGAGGTTCGCGTTCGCCATGAACGCGCTGTTCCTTCAAGGGTTCGCCGCTCCGAGCTTCGGGTCGAACGGGGCGCTCTGGTCACTGTCGTACGAGGCGATCTTCTACGCCTGCTACCCGCTGCTGCTTCTCGCACGTGTGCGGTTAGGGGCGCGGGCCGCGTTCGGCCTTGTCTTCGCCGCCGGCGGCGCCGGTTGCGCAGCGCATGTGGCGTCACCGGCGGTCGGCTGGACGATCGCGCCGTACTTCGCGGTGTGGGCGCTGGGCGCGCTCGTCGCGGAGTGGTTCGCCCACGGCGCGACGGTGCGTGCGCCAGCCATCTTGTTGGCGCTGGGAGCCGCGCTCATGTTGCCGGCATTGATCGCTCCGGGCGCGCACGATCCGACAGGAAGCGCGCTCTTCGGCGCCGGGCTGGCGGCGGTGATGTTGGTGTTCGTAGTGCATCCGGCGGCTCGGCCGGCTGCAGTGCTGCTCGGGCGGTTCCGCGGCCTGGGGGCGCGCTCGTACACGTTGTACGTCGTGCACACGCCGCTGCTGGTGTGCATGGCGGCGCTCTGGGTGCGCTGGATCGGCGCGCGGCCGGAGACGGGGTGGCTGATGCCGATCGGCGTCGTCGCTTCGCTGGCGCTCGCGTACGCGGCCGCATGGTTCGTGGAACTGCCGTTCAGTCAGCGCGCGAGGACACGTGGAGATGCACCGGCGAGGCTGCACCGGCGCGGCATCCCACGAGTGAGTGCCGTGGACCTGACAGATGATCGGGAGGTGGCTGATGAGCAGCAGGCCGCTTAGGGTCGCGCACCTCGTCTCGCACCCGATCCAGTACTTCGCGCCACTGTACCGGGAGCTGGCCTCACGGCCGGATATCGACCTGACGGTGTTCTTCTACTCGGACGCTACGGCGCGCGACTTCGTCGATCCGGAGTTCGGTCGCAGCGTGACGTGGGACACGCCGCTGCTCGACGGCTACCGCTATCGCTTCCTGCCGAGCGCGTCGCGGACGGATCTGTCCAGCCGCTTGTTGAAGCGTCCGAACTGGGACATCGTGCGTGAAGTCGCGTCGGGCGGCTACGACGTGCTGTGGGTCCACGGCTACGCACACCTGACGACGTGGCTGGCCGTGGCGGCAGCGCGAGCGCGCGGTATGCGCGTGCTGATCCGCGACGAGCAGACGCTGCTGCACTCACGGCCGCTGCACAAGCGGCTCGTGAAGTCGCTGGTGCTGTGCGCGCTCTACAGCCGGGCGTCGGCACTGTACATCGGGCAAGAGAACCGGCGGCACTTCGCGCGCTACGGCATGCCGGCCGCGCGGATGTTCGCGGCGCCGTACTGCGTCGACAATATCTACTTTCAGGCGCGGGCACGCGAGCTGATGGCGCGGAGAGACGAGAGCCGCGGGCGATTCGGAGTCACGGGCGACGCGCCCGTTGTGCTGTTCAGCGGCAAGCTGATCGCGAAGAAGCAGCCGCTCCTGCTGATTGAGGCGTTCGCGCGCGTCCGCCGTGCACGGCGATGCTCACTCTTGATGGCTGGAGACGGGCCGCTACGCAGCGCGGCCGAACGACTCGTTGAACGGCTGTCGGTGCCGGACGTGCACTTCGCCGGGTTCCTGAACCAGAGCGAGATATCGGCCGCGTACGCCGCGGCGGACATCTTCGTGCTGCCATCGGCGCTGCACGAGACCTGGGGGCTCGTTGTCAACGAGGCGATGAACTTTGGACTGCCTGTCGTCGTTTCCGACAAGGTCGGATGTGGTGAGGATCTTGTACGTGGCGAGAACGGGATCGTTGTCTCGCATGACAGCGTCGAGCAGCTAGCCGGCGCGATCGGGCTGCTCGTTTCCGATGATGCGATGCGAAGGGCGTTCGGTGCGGCGAGCAGGCGCATCATCGACGAGTACAGCATTGAGCGCGCGGCGGACGGCATCGTCGACGCATGTGTGGGCGGAGAAGGGAACGTAACCGAATGGAAGCGGGAAGCGCTCGCAAGCTGAGGCTTGTGGAGAAACGGACATACTATCGCGATGCCGGCATGCCGGCATCGCTGGCGCGCCGCTACTATCGGCAGTTCGCGGGAGCGCGCACGATCCTGGACGTTGGCTGCGGCACGGGCGAGTTCGGGCGGCTCCGCCCGTCGGCGGGGATCGTCGTCAACGGCGTCGACATCGATGCGGGCGCCGTAGAACAGGCGACGCTGCACGAGCGGGCGGTGCGCGTGGATCTGGACGCTATGCCGCTGCCGTATCCGAACGCGAGCTTCGACGCCGTGCTGGCGAAGGACATCTTCGAGCACGTGCGCGATCCCGGGCAGCTGGCGCGTGAGGTCTATCGCGTCACGAAGCGCGGCGGCGTGCTCGTCGCCTCGGTTGTGATGGCGCGGCCGCACCGTGTGTGGGCCGACTACACGCACCAGCGCGGCTTCACGCGGGATGCGGCGCGCATGTTGCTCTCGGACGCCGGATTCCGCATCGAAGCGACGTGGCGCATGGGGGGCGTGCCCCTCTCGAACCGGCTGGGGTTCGCCGACGCCGTGCCGCAGCTGCTGCGCGTTCCCCTATTCGATGCGCTCTGGGGATCGAGCTGGGAACTGCGCGCGCGCAAGGTTGGTGTAGCGTGAACGACGTGAACGCGACGACACCGCGCGTCGGCATCTTCCGCAGTCCGGCGTCGTTTCGAAACTTCAGCATGGACGGCTACGCGACGAGCCTGTCGTCGGCCCTGCGCGAGTACTGGCGTGGCGGCGCATCCATCGAAGAGGTACGGCCCGGCGCGCTCCCGTTCGCGGACTCGCGACGCGTGCCGCTGGCGAGCCGGATCTCCGACTTCGGCTCGCGCTACCCGCGTTATCTGATGCGGGCGCGTGCAACGAGATTCTCGGTCAACCACATCACGGACCACGCGTATGGCCATCTCACCTACGCGCTCGATCCCGCGAGGACGGTGATCACATGCCACGATATCTTCCCGCTCAAGCTCTGGCGGGGAGGGATTCGCGGGCTGGAACCACGCCTGACGCCGCCGCTGACGGTACTGGCGAGCCTCTCGGGGCTGCGCCGCGCGCGTGCGGTCGTCACCTCGACGCAGGCGACGAAGGACGATCTCGTCGCGGCAATGGGTCTCTCATCCGAGAGCATCCACGTCGTGCCGTATGGTGTCGACGTCGCGTTCTTGCGCCTTGCACCAGATGAGCGAGCCGAAGCGGCGGCGCGCTTTCCGCTGGCCGGCGGCAGCGCACGGTACATCCTCGCCGTGGATACTGGCGCGGCGTACAAGAACCAGCGCGCCACCATCGAAGTCCTCGCTCGCGTGCGCACGCTCACCGGCGACGATGTACGGCTCGTCCGCGTGGGGCCGCCGTTGGGCGACGCAGGGGCACGCCTGGCTCTCGGCCGCGGTGTCGCTGGCGCCATCATTGAGTGCGGCTCGGTGACCCGCGACGAACTGTTGTGGCTGTACAACCTGTGCGGTGTGCTGCTGTTCCCTTCGTTCTATGAGGGATTCGGCTGGCCGCCTCTCGAGGCGATGGCCTGCGGTCTGCCCGTCGTGGCGTCGCGCGCAGCGGCGATCACTGAGGTGGTGGGCGATGCGGCGCTACAGGCAGACGCCGTCGACTACGACGGGTTGGCGTCGCACGTGCGGCAGATCCTGGGCGAGGGCGCCGTCGGAACTCGCCTCGCCGAGCGCGGCGCGGCGCGTGCAGCGACATTCACGTGGGATCGAGCGGCGCGCAGGACCGCCGAGTTGTATACCACCATTCTCGAGGAGCGTGGTCCATGTGCGGCATAGCGGGCGCGCTCCACGCTGATCCTGACTTCGTGCGCGATGCCGTAGCCGTCATGTGCGATCAGATGATCGCGCGCGGGCCGGACGACGGCGGCGTCGCGCTGATCGACGGGCACGCCGGTCATGTGGCGCTGGGCAACCGGCGCCTGGCGATCATCGATCCATCGCCGGCGGGGCACCAGCCCATGCGCGATGAAGCACGCGGCACAACGATCGTCTTCAACGGCATGATCTACAACTATCGCGAGCTGCGCGCGCAGCTTGTCGCCGAGGGCGCGCAGTTCAGATCCGAGTGCGACACGGAGGTTGTCCTCAAGGCCCATGCGCGCTACGGCGCCGATTGCGTGCGCCATCTGCGCGGGATGTTCGCCTTCGCCTTGTGGGATGCGTGCGATCAGTCGCTGTTCATGGCGCGCGACCCTTTCGGCATCAAACCCCTCTACTACTGGCAAGAGGGAGGCGGTTTCCTGTTCGCGTCGCAGGTGAAGGCGCTGCTGGCGACCGGGCGCGTCCCGGCGCGGTTGTCGCCGGGCGGCATCGAGAGCTATCTGGCGTTTGGCGCTGTCAGTGAGCCGCTCACGGCGATCGCGGGCGTGTTCGCGCTGCCGGCGGCGCACACGGCCACCGTTCGACAGGGCGCGATCGGCGTTCAGCGCTACTGGAGCGTGCCGGAGCAGACGGCGACGCCGGCGTCCCGGCGGGACGTGGTAGGTGAACTGCGTGCCCGGCTCGAGGACAGCGTGCGCCGGCACTTGATCAGCGATGCACCCCTCGGCGTGTTTCTGTCGGGCGGTCTTGACTCGTCCGTGCTTGCGGCGCTTGCTTCACGTGCATCAGCACGCGTCCAGACGGTGTCGGTGACGTTCGATGACGACGCCTTCTCGGAGCGGCCGCACATGGAGCGCGTGGCGCGACACATCGGCAGCGAGCATGTCAGCGTAACGCTACGGCCGGACGATCTTTTGGCCGCTCACGAAGGTGCGTTCGAGGCGATGGACCAGCCGACGTTCGACGGACTGAACACCTACGTCGTCTCGCGCGAAGCGGCGAGCGCCGGGCTGAAGGTGGCGCTCAGCGGCCTGGGCGCCGACGAGCTGTTTGACGGCTACGGCTATACGTCGCGCATCGCGGCGCTCGACAGGCTGGCACGCGCGCCGCGACTGCTCGCCCGCACGGCGGGCGCGGCGATCGGCCTGACGAGGACGCGGGGCAACGGGGAGAAGCTGGCGGCATGGCTCGGCACACGCGGCGAGGGCGAGTCCGCGTACGAACTGCTGCGGCGCGTGTTTCTGGCGGACGAGGTGTTGAAGCTCGGGCCTAAGGCGGCGTCGATGCCCGCGGCGGCGGCGCGTGCCTCCGACTCGAGCGATCTGTTCAGTCGCGTGACGGCGCTGGACCTGGCGCACTATACGAATAACGTGCTGCTGCGAGATACGGACGCGATGAGCATGGCGCACAGCCTGGAAGTGCGTGTGCCGTACCTCGACCGCCCGCTGGTGGAGTGGGTACTGTCGCTCCCGACGGAGGTGAAGGGCGGGAGCGGCAAAGCGCTGCTCGTGGAGTCGGTGCGCGATTTGCTGCCGCTGGAGATCCTCGCGCGCCGCAAGCAGGGCTTCGCGCTGCCGCTGGCGCGCTGGATGCGGGACGAATTGCGCTGCGAAGTTGATGCCGTGCTGCGCGAGCCGCCCGGCGCGCTCGCCGGTCTGCTGGACCGCGACGCAGCCGTGCAGGTCTGGGAGCAGTTTCTCCGCGATGGCCGTCGCTGGACACGCCCGTGGGCGCTGTTCGCGCTCTGTCGCTGGGCGCGGACGATCGCCGCACGCGAAAGGATCGCCGCATGAGGGTGCTGCACGTTATCCCGTCGCTGGCGAGCCGGACGGGCGGGCCGGCGACGAGCGTCGTCGAATCGTCGCTGGCACTGCAACGAGCGGGCGTCGACGTGACGATCTTCGCGACCGACATGGCCGAAGCCGCATCGTCGGCAACACGCTCCGCGGCGACCATCGCCGACCTGCCGGTGGGTGCGGCTGATCTCGATGTGTGGCTCTTTCGCGCCCGGTCGCCGCGCCGGCTGGCGTTCTCGCCGGACCTGTGGCGCGCACTCCGCAGCGAAGCCGGCCACTACGACCTCGTGCACATTCATTCGTTGTTCTTGTTCCCGCAGTTCTCCGCGCACCGAGCGGCTCGCGCCGCCGGCGTGCCGTACGTGGTCTCACCGCGGGGCGCGCTCGATCCGTATCTCCGCCGGCGCGGCCGCCTGATCAAGGCGATGGCGCACCGGCTGTGGCAGGGCGACATGCTGGCGGGCGCGGCGGCGCTGCACGTCACATCGGACGAGGAGGCGCGGCTCATCGCGGATGTGGCGCCGGCTCGACCGCGCTACGTCGTCCCGAACGGGATGCGCTGGGAGGACTATCAGCACCTGCCCTCCGGCGAAGCGTTTCGCGCGCGGCACTTCGGCGGCACGGCCGGTCCGATCGTCATGTATCTTGGCCGCCTGTCGCACAAGAAGGGACTCGATCTGCTCATCCACGCGTTCGCGCTTGTGCAGCGAGAAGGCATGGCGTGCCGGCTCGCCATCGTCGGTCCGGACGACGAAGGGCTGACGTCCTCGCTCCAGGCGCTCGGGCGGCGAGAGGGCGTGGCGGACCGGATGACCTTCACGGGCATGTTGTGCGGCGGCGAGAAGCTCGACGCGCTCGCGGCGGCGGACGTCTGGGTGCTGCCGTCGCACACGGAGAACTTCGGCAATGCCGTCGTCGAGGCGCTGGCGGCGGGGCGCGCGACGGTGATCTCGCCTGCGGTGAACATCGCGCCGGAGATCGCCGCGGCAGGCGCGGGGATCGTGGCGCCGCTGACAGCGGAGGCGTTCGCTTCGGAGATCGCGGCCCTGCTGCACGACCCAGCGCGACGCGAGGCGCTCGGCGAGCGCGCACGCGAATTCGCCCGGCGCTACGACTGGTCCGTAGTTGGGCCGCGGCTCGCCGCGATGTACGAAGAGGTCGCGACGCGAAGCGGTGGCGGCGTTGCGCAGGTGCGACTGTGTGCCTGACGCGTCGTGCGGAGGCCGGGCCCGATATGGGAAAGACCCGTCTGACGGTGCTCCTGCCGGTCCTGAATGAGGAGGTGAACTTGCCACTGGCGCTTGCGAGCGTCTCGTGGGCGGATCAGGTGATTGTCGTTGACTCGCGGAGCACAGACGGGACCGCGGCGATCGCGCGCGCGTCGGGCGCTGAGGTGCTCCAGTTCGACTACACCGGTGGGGGCCCGAAGAAGAAAGCGTGGGCGCTGGCACATGCACCCATCGACAACGAGTGGGTGCTGGTGCTGGACGCCGACGAGCGCGTGACGGACGCATTGCGCGGCGAGATCGAGGCGGCGATTGGTGAAGGCACACGAGACGGCCATTACGTCGATCGCGAATTCGTGTTCATGGGGCGCTCGCTGCGCTGCTTCCGGCCGAACTGGAACCTCCGGCTCTTCCGCCATCGGCTGGCGCGCATGGAGGATCTGGGCCTGAGCAACCTTCCCGGGACGGGCGACAACGAGATCCACGAGCACATCGAGGTAGCCGGGTCGACGGGCTTCCTGCGAGCGCCGTTGCTGCACGACGACGACCGCGGCCTCAGCGCGTGGCTCGACCGCCACAACAAGTACGCGACGTGGGAGGCGGCCCTCTATCGCACGTTCCGGGACGAACCGCTGGGCGTCAGTCCGCTCGGGTTCATGCGGCTCGACGCATTCCGCCGCAAGCGCGTGCTGCGCCGGATCTGGGTGCGGCTGCCGGCACGGCCGCTGCTGCGATTCGCGACGTGGTACTTCGCGCGGCGGGGGTGCCTGGATGGACGCCAGGGGTTCGTGTTTTGCATGCTGATGGCGTACTACGAGTTCATCATCGGCGCGAAGATGGGCGAACTGGCATCGACCGCGGCCGGACAGCGGGAGACGACGGACGGCGTGAGGACCGAGGAGCGACGAGATGCAGCGTGACCTGCACGACTTGCTGACCTGCCCGATCTGCCTCGACAGCGACCTGGCGGGCGTTGACGATGAGGCCGGCGGCGGGCAGCTGGTGTGCTCGCGATGCGACGCGCGCTATCCGGTGCGGGATGGTATCCCGATCCTGCTGCCGCCGTGCTTCGACTCATCGGCCGTACACGACGAGATCGATCACGCGCACGGCGGCAAGGCGGCACACAAGAGTCAGCAAGCGGCCTACTTCGACCGCGGCGTGGCCGAAGAGTTCGAGATCAGCCGGCCGAACGGCGCGCCGGAAGCGTATCGCTGGCTGCTCGCCGAGAAGTTTCGCCGCGGTGTCGCCGGGTTGCGCGATCTGCGCGGCGTCACCGTCGTCGATGCGTGTTGCGGCAGCGGCATGGATGCGGAGATGTTGGCGCGGGCGGGCGCTCGCGTCATCGCCATCGATATTTCCGAGGGCTGCGCCATCAGAGCGCGCACCCGGGCGCGCCGGTACGGCCTCGACTACATCGTGGTCGTGGGAGATGTGGAGCATCTGCCCGTGCGCAGCGCTTCGGCGGACGTCAGCTACGTACACGACGGTTTGCACCACCTGGCCGATCCGGCGATCGGCGTGCGAGAACTGGCGCGCGTGGCGCGGCGAGCCGTGAGCATCAACGAGCCGGCGGAGGCGTTCGTCACAGCGCTGGCCGTGCGGCTGGGCGTGGCGCTGGAGCGCGAGGATGCGGGCAACCGTGTCGCGCGGCTTCGCCCGGAAGCCGTCGCGCGCGAACTGGAGGCGGCAGGGTTCGAGGCGCGCGCCCGGCGCTACCTGATGTATTACAAGCACGAGCCCGGCGCGGCGATGCGGCTGGCCTCGCGGCCGATCGTGGGCGCTGCGTACCGGAGCGCTGTTACAGCCGCCGATCGCGCGTTTGGGCGCTGGGGCAACAAGTTGCAGGTGACGGCCACGCGGAAACGCGCCGCCTGACATGGCGGTGCTGGCGGCGTCGCGAGCGGCGGCTACAAGCTTCACCCGCCGGCAGGCAGGGAACACCCCATTCGAGGCCGTTTGCGCATTGGCGACGATCTCGGTGGACGAGCGCGCGACTCCGCGCGCTGGAGCATGAGGCTGTCCATTTGATGACACTGACCTCGCCGGCATCGATCCGTCGCGGCACGAACTCGTGGGACGACCTGGTGCGCCTGGTGGGGCCCGCGCTGGCCTTCGCGGCGATCGGCGTCGAAGCGATGGTGCTCATCGCGTGGCTGCCGGACACGCTCGGTGTCTGGTTCCACCCCGACAAGAACGGCTACGGCGACTTCCTGGTGTTCTACCGCAACGCCGACGAGTTCTATCTCAACGCGTTCTACAGCCCGGGGCTGGCCGTGTTGATGCACCCGTTAACGTACCTGGGCATGCCCGCGGCGTTCGCCGTGTACGTCGGCATCAACGTCGCCGCGCTCGCGGGCGTGGCGTACCTGGCGCAGCGGGCGGTTGCGTCGTGGCCGGCGAAGGTCGCCGTCGTGCTGGGCGTGTTCGCGCTTCCGCAGACGCACTGGGCGTTGCGCGTGGGGCACTTCACCGAGATCCTTGCATTCGCCGCGCTCGCCGGCCTGTTGCTCAGCGACCGCAAGCCGTTCGCCGCCGGCGTGATGATCGCCGTGCTGGCATTGAAGCCGCAGTACCTTCCCGTGCCTCTGCTGTACTTCCTGTGGACGCGCAACTGGCGCGCGCTGTCCGTGTCGGTGGGCGGACTCGGCGCACTCGCCGCCGCCGGCGTGGGTGTCTTCGCGCTGCGAACGCCGCACCCTGGGAGTGTGTTCACATACGTGACGGACTTCTACGCGACAGGGCTGCGACACTCGGCCACGTTTCTGACGCTCGGCCAGCAAGACCAGTCGTACCAGCAGGGCTGGCAGTACTCGTGGTATGGGTTCCTGGTGAGCGCGGGTATCGAGCCGAATCCGCTGCTGGCAGCTGACCTCTTCGTGCTGAGCGCCGGAGCGGTCGCGCTGGCGTGGTGGAAGTGCACGCCGAGCGTCGCGAAGGTGGCGACGGCGCTAGGCATGCTGCTACTCACGCCCCACTCGAGCTTCTACAACTGGAGCCTGCTGACGGTGGCGGGAGCGCTCCTGCTGCGATCGGACCTGCGTCCGCGCTACCTCGTACCGGTTCTGATCGGCGGCATGTGCCTCGCGGCCGTCGCCACGCAGGCTGCGACGCCGTTTCCGCTGCCCGTCGACGTCTACCGGCCGGCCGGCACGCGGGGCCTGTACTGGGTGCAGCCTGTGGCGCTCGCCTCGATCTTCGTGCTGGCGATCTTCGGACGGAGGACTGCCGACGAAGTGACGTCATCGCGAACGGCGGCGCCGGCGTTCGCGATGACGAACCCGCGTGCGGCCACGCGCGGGAGCGTCGCCGGATACGCGCCGAGGCTGGTGGCGTGGGGCGTGCTGGCATCCGTCGCAGTCTGCGCCGGGTATGTGTCATCGGCGTACGTCAGCGGCAACGGCCCGTTTCACACCGATCGCTACTTCGGCCGCGGACAGGTGCTGCGGGCGCTGCCGGCGGACTTCCCGGCGCCGCCGCGCGCGCATATCGACGATGCGGGCTCCGGCTCACACCTGCCGTATCGCGTCGAATGGCACTCGCCTGGGCAAACCAGCGAGGTGGCCGGGCTGATGCGCGCCCGCCTCGATGATGGCACCTGGCGGGTCGTGGACTCGCGCGAACAGGACGGCACGGTGCACGTGCGGTCGACGCGCGCGGGATCAGACGGAGCGGCGCCGGTGATCGCCGAGATCGCCGTGAGCGCCTCGGGCGGCGGTAGCCTGGTGCGGCTCGAGTTTTCGCCGCTGCCTGCGAGTACGGTGCCGGGCTACGACGGCTGGCTGAGGAGCATCGGGCTGGTCGTGCACCACGTCGACCCCGATTCGCCCGCCGCGCCGACGCCTAGGCGATAGTGCCCTTCCAACTTGATGCCTATGCCAATCGTTGCGGCCGACGTGGGCGGACACACAGATCCGCCCCTGCGGATTGAAGTCGAAGGTAGCGAGATCAAGTTGGATTAGGCACTAGCCCGGCGAATCTACATCGCGTTCTTGTGGACGTTCCCGCCGCGCATGATCAGCGCGAGCTTCGCCTTGTCCTGCAGCACCTTGATGTCGGTGAGCGGATCTCCGTCGACGATCAGCAGGTCGGCGAGCTTGCCGGGCTCCAGCGTGCCGACGTCGTGCTGCAGGTGGATGCACTCGCTGGCGATCTTCGTCGTCGAAACGATTGCCTGCATCGGCGTCATGCCGCATTCGACGTAGTGCTCCAGCTCCTCGGCGTTGTGGCCGTGCGGGCCGACGCCACTGTCGGTTCCCATGGCCACGCGCAACCCCGCGGCGATGGCGCGCGTGATGCTGGTTTTATGGTCGGCCATCACTTCCTTTGTCTTGCGGACCGACTGCGGCAGCACGCTGCCCGGCGCCTTCTCGGAGTTGCGCAGCACCCAGAGTGGCGCCACCAGCGTCGGCACCAGGAACGTACCGCGCCGCTTCATGTCCGCAAGCACCTCGTCGTCCAGCCAGATGCCGTGCTCGATGGACTCGACGCCCGCATTGACGGCGTTCTTGATGCCCTGCGTGCCCTGCGCGTGCGCCATGCAGGTCTTGCCGGCGGCGGCCGCCTCGGCGACCATGATGGCGATCTCCTCAGGGGTGAACTGGGTGTGTCCCGGCTCGTCGGAAGGTGAGAGCACGCCGCCCGTCGACATGAGCTTGATGAAGTCGCCACCGGCGCGCAGGATCGCCCGCACCGCCTTGCGCACTTCGTCCGGGCCATCCACGACGTTTTCGGGCCACTCCGGGCCGAGCGCGCCCAGCGCTCGTACGCGCACGCCGGACGGCATCGTCGAATCGCCGTGACCGCCGGTCTGGGAGAGCGCCGTCACGGCAATCTTCATGCGGGGCCCGGGGATCAGGCCGCGCTCGATCGCCATCTTGAATCCCTGAGGCGTGCCACCGGCGTCGCGGACCGACGTGAAGCCGGCATCCAGGGTCGCGCGGGCGTTGCGGGCGCCGTAGAACGTCTGCAGCGTGGGCGGCGTCAACAGCCGATCTTGCAGCGATGCCGGGTGATACAGCATGTGCACGTGGCAGTCGATCATGCCCGGCATGACGGTGCGGCCGCCTGCGTCGATCACGTCGGCACCGGCGGGCACGGCGACGTTTGCGCCGGCCTGCGTTATGCGCTCGCCTTCGACGACGATCGCCGCGCCGCGGACGGGATCAGCGCCCGTGCCGTCGATCAGCGTCGCGTTGGTGATCGCGATGGTCATGTGGCTCGCTCCCGTTACACCTTGCCGACGAGGTTCTTCAGCAGCGCGCGTGTCCGTGCCATCGACGCGCCCATATCGGCGCCGACCGGAAAGGCGGAGGCCCCGAAGTCGGTGGCGCCGGCGCTGGCGACGGCGCGGATCTGCTGTTCGACCTGGGCTTCGTTGCCGACGATGGCGATATCGGCCGGCCCCGCAGCGCCTTCCCTGTCGAGCATGCGGCGATAGTTCGGGAGCTGGCCGTAGATCGCGAAGTACTTCGCGCTCGCCTCTCGCGCGGCCTCCACGTCTTCGGTGACGCAGACGGGGAAGCTCGCGACGACGCGCGGCGCCGGCCTGCCCGCCTCCTTCGCCGCTGCGGTGATCCGCGGCATGACGTGGGTCTCGATCGTCTTGGGCCCGGTCATCCAGAGCACCGTGCCGTCGGTCATGCTGCCTGCGATCTTCAGCATCATCGGCGCCAGCGCGGAGATCATCACCGACGGCGCCTTGTCGACGTTCGTGCCGATGGCGCCGTTCACGCGATACGTCTCGCCGTTGAACGACACCTTGCGCTCGTTCATCAGCGGCAGCAACACCGAGAGGTACTCGCGCACGTGCCGCGCGGGTTTGTCGTATGACAGCCCCCACATGTTTTCGATGACGATGCCGTGCGATGGGCCGATGCCCAACGTGAGCCGGCCGCCCGTCGCAGCCTGCACCGTGAGCGCTTGCTGCGCCAGCGTGAAGGGATGGCGCGGGTACGTCGGAATGACCCCGGTACCAAGGCCGATGCGCGATGTCCGCTGTCCTGCCAGCGCGATGATGGTCAGCGAGTCGCCGCCCATGATCTGAGCGAACCACGCCATGTCGAAGCCGTCCTTCTCGTCGTCAATGACGGCCTGGATCTGCTGCTCCAGCGTCCGCGAGCCGTCGTCGCCGTGTCCCATCCCGATACGCATGGTCACAGTCCTTTCAAGAACTTGATGAGCGCGGCGTTCACATCGGCCGGCCGTTGGAGCGGCGCCCAGTGTCCCGCGCCGGGGATGACGATGATGTCCTTCAGTCCGGGCGCCATCGGCTTCATGGCGTCGGGGGGCGCCATCGCGCGCACCGGGTCGAGTTCGCCGGTGATGAAGAGCGCGGGCTGCTCGATCTTGGCGGTCGCGAGTTCGGGCAGCTCCTCCCAGTCGCGGTCCATGTTGCGGTAGCGGTTGAGGGGGCCGCGGAAGCCGTTGCGCGCGAGCTCGTTCGCGAAGTACGCGATGTCCGCTTCCGAAAGCCAGTCTGGCAGCTTCTCCGGAAACGGGATGCCGGTGAGGAACTTGTCGCCCTTCTTCTTCGTCTGCACCGGTATCGACGCCGGGTCGAACGAGCCCACGCCGGCAAGGATCAACCGCATGGTCCTCGGAATGTCCGCTTCGAACTCGGCCTCCGCTACGCCCGGCTCCTGGAAGTAGAGGATGTAGAAGAAGGTGTCGCCGAACGCCGCCTTCAAGAGCTTCGTTGGCGGCATCGGAGCGCGCCCGGTGTATGGCACGCTCATGCCGACGACGGCGCGATAGCGATCGGGATGCAGAGCGGCGCTGTGCCACGCCATGAGCGAGCCGAAATCCGTGCCGACGATCACAGCCGTCCGCTCGCCGAGGGCGTCGAGCACGCCGAGGTAGTCGGCGATCATGTGCTTCATGCTGTACGCCTCGATGGGCTGAGGCGCGTCGGTGCGGCCGTAGCCGCGGACGTCGAGCGCGACGGCGTGGTAGCCCGCCGCCGCCAGCGCCGGGAGCTGATGGTGCCACGTGTACCACGACTCCGGCCACCCGTGGATCATCAGCACAAGCGGGCCGTCGCCGGCCTCGGCGATGTGCATGTTGATGCCGTTGGTCTCGACCATCCGATGGGTGATGTCCGCCATCCATCTCTCCCTGCTACGTATTGGTTCTGTCCGATGACTATCCGTGAATACGGCGGTTCGCTCAAGCGGCAGGCGGCGAGCCGGCGCGACGCGCCCGGAAGGCCGCCACCGTGCCGAACATCAAGGCGCACAACACCGCAGTCACGGCGACGCCCTGACTTGGCCCGGCGCCGACCAACACCTTCCCCTGCAGCCACGGGATCGCGAGGCCGCCGGCGTTGCCGATCGTCACTGTGGCGGCGGTAGCATCGCTGGCTGCCGCTTCCGTCACGACGGCTACGGTCGCAGGCCAGATCGGCCCGAAGCAGAGGCCGGCGCCGAACGCCCCGACGCCGGCGATGGCGATGTTGCCCGATGAGAGGGCTAGGACGAGCGCGGCGAGGCCGCCGCCGGCGGCCGCGGCCAGCAGGAGGGCGCTCGCATCGCGCTTGCGGGCGAAGTAGAGGCCGCTGACCACGCGGCCCAGGGCGAGCGCCGCCAATAGGCCGCCGTCAACAGCGCGCTCGCGAAGACGCTGGCGTGGGCGGTCTCGCGCGTGTAGGACGAGACCCACGAGCCGAGGCCGAACTCGGCGCCTACGTAGAGGAACAATACGCCGCCCATGACCCAGGCCGTCGGGTTTCCGGGGAGGCGGAAGCGTTCGTCCGGCGCCGCGATTGGATGATGAACGGCGACGTCGGCGGCGAACGTCACGAGCAGTGTCGCGGCCGTCACGCAGGCGATGCCGGCGTAGACGATCCAGCGCTCGCCGGTGGATGCGAGGACGGCGCCGGCCCAGATCGGGCCGCAGATCGCACCGAAGGCGAACCAGAGGTTGATCCGGTTGATGGCGCTGGGCGCGTCGTCGGACGTCAACGGCATGAGGATGTGCGTCGCCGCGACCATCAGGCCGTCGCCGGCGCCGAGCACGACGCCCCCGGCGAGTGCCCACGGCCACGACGGGGCGATGCCGATGAGCAGCAGTCCCGCCGTCGCACTAGCCAAACCTGCGATGCAGAGTACGCGCGTATCGCTCCCGTGCAGGGCGATGGCGACCGACGCGGATGCGAAGATCGATCCGGTGAAGAGCGCTGTGAGGATCAGGCCAGCGGTGTCGAGCGAGACGTCCATGTCGGCGGCGATGAAGGGGAGCGCCGGCCCGAACGCCGCCGCGTAGAGCCCGACGCAGAACATCGCCATGTACGCGGCGGTGTGCAGCAGTCGATAGTCCGCGGACGGCGGCATGGTCACGTGGGCCAGCGTATCGGCTGGACCTGGCACGCGATAGCCACGGGCGGTTCTGCGTGACGGTGCGGCGCGGTAGTCTGAGCGCATGAACACCACGCAACTCGGCAGAACCGGCATCACCGTTTCGGACCTGTGCCTGGGCACGATGCAGTTCGGCTGGACGGCCGATGAGGCGGCATCGTTCGCCGTGATGGACGCCTTCGTCGCGGCAGGCGGCAACTTCATCGACACCGCGGACATCTACAGCAACTGGTCGCCGGGCAACGCCGGCGGCGTGTCCGAGGAGATCATCGGACGCTGGATGAAAGCGCGCGGCAACCGGACATCGATGATCATCGCGACGAAAGTGCGCGGCCCGATGTGGAAGGGCGACGACGCCGAAGGTCTGGGTCGGGCGCATATCACGCGCGCCGTGGAAGACAGCTTGCGCCGCCTCCAGATCGACGCGATCGACCTGTACCAGTGCCACTGGCCCGATCAAACGACGCCGGTCGAAGAGACGCTGGCGGTGTTCGGGGAGCTGATCAAGGCGGGGAAGGTGCGCCACATCGGCGCGTCCAACTACACACCGGTGCAGCTCGGCGAGGCGCTGAAGGCGGCGGACGGGAAGCAGCTGCCGCGTTTCGCGACGCTACAGCCGCACCACAACCTCGTGCATCGCAAAGAGTACGAGTCGGCGCTCGCCGGCCTGTGTGCGCGCGAGGGGATGGGTGTGATCCCGTACAGCCCGCTGGCCGGAGGCTTCCTGAGCGGCAAGTATCGCAACGGTCAGCCGGTTCCGAAGAGCCAGCGCGCCGGGCGCGTCAAGGAGTACATGACCGACGCCGGCTACCGCGTCATCGATGCGCTCGACGGCGTCGCGCAGGCGCACGGTGCGACGGTCCCCGCCGTTGCCCTCGCGTGGCAGCTCACGCGACCCGCCGTGACCGCACCGATCATCGGCGCCAACACGCCGGACCAACTCGCGGCGCTGCTGCCCGCATCGGATCTGCACCTGTCGGCCGAGGAGATCGCCGCGCTGGACGCGGCGAGCGCAGGCACGTGAGGATCGGAAATGCCACCTATCCCATCGAGATAGGTAGCCGGCTGTAGGGGCACGCGGCGGCGTGCCCTGTGGGGAGTTGACGTGTGTCCCGAGCGACATCGACGCAGCATTCGGCTCTCCTCTTACGACTACGCATCGGCGGGCGCCTATTTCGTGACTCTTGTCACCGCTGCTCGCGCCTGCCTTTTCGGTGACGTCGCGGACGACTTCGTTCGTATCTCTTCTATGGGCGCCATTGCTGAGGAGGAATGGCGCAAGACCGCAGCACTCCGCGAGTCGGTGGAGCTCGATGAGTTCGTCGTCATGCCGAACCATCTACACGGCATCTTGTGGATTCTGGGCGCAGCTGATGCGCCGAGCGAGGGCACGCCACCGCGTGCCCCTACATTGGGTGCCTTCGGACGGCCGGTGCCCCGGTCGCTGTCGACAATCATCAACAACTTCAAGGGACGTGTGACGACCCGAGCGCGTGAGGCGTCGGGGATAGAGGATCAGCTCGTGTGGCAGCGCGGCTTCTACGAACGCGTGATTCGCAACGAGACCGAGCTACGCGGCATCCGCGAATACATCGCCGCCAACCCGCGCCTCTGGTTCGAAGACGAAGAACACCCGTCGCGTCGTCCGTAGGAGCGCGCCGTGGCGTGCCCTCTCCATGCTCGTGGTGCCTGGTGTGCTACCCGATGCCGCCCGGGCCGCCGCGCTCGGCCAGCCGGCGTTCGTAGATGAGGCGCTCGTAGTACGACAGCACCTGTTGGGCGACGCGGTCCCAGCTGAAGTGCTGGCAGCGCTGGCGGCCGCGCGCCGCCATCGCGGCGGCCCGGGACGGATCGGACAGCACCTCGACCAGGGCCTCGGCGAGCGCACGCGGATCTTCGGGGCGCACGAGCAGACCTTCGACGCCATGCGTGAGGACGCCAGCGAAGCCGTCGATGTTCGACGCGACGATCGACAATCCGGCCGCCATCGCCTCCAGCAGCACGATGCCCTGGCTCTCGAAGCCGGTGTTCGGCGCGCAGAAGACGTGGGCGCTCCGGTGATAGCGCGGCAACTCGTCGAATGGGACGTAGCTGCGGAAGACGACGTCGTGCAGCTTCGCCTTGCGCACGGCGTTCTCGTAGCGCCCGAACTCGCCGGCGCCGACGACGATCAGCCGGCTGTCGGGGATTGCGCGCTGGACGCCGACGAAGGCGCGGATCAGGTACTTCAGCCCCTTGCGCTTCTCCGGGCGCCCGACGAACAGCACGTTGCGCTTGCCGTCGTCGAACTCGGGCAGCGGGGCCGTTTCGCGCTCGAAGTGCTCGATGTCCGCGCCGTTGGGGATGATGTTGTAGTAGCCGGGGAAGTACTTCTCGATGTGCTTCACAGCAGCGGCCGATACGGCGATCTTGCCATCGAGCTTGCGCTGCCAGCGCTTGATCAGCCGCCGGCCGTAGACGTAGACGAAGTTCGATTCGCGCGCCGCGTGCCATGTGCCGACGTTCACGGTGGTCGAGTAGCGCAGGAACTGGATGGGGAGTTGGGGCATGAAGGGTTCGTGCACGTGGACGATGTCGAAATCCGTCTCATCGAGCACCCGCTTCACCTTACCGGCGGTGCGCAACGACAGCGTGATGCGCGCCACGGATCCGCTGACGCGCAAGGGGATCGGCCGCCCAATGATCGTCACGGGACACGGCCCGCCGGTCACCGGCCTTGCGCCCGGGGCGATGATGTGTGGCTGGTGACCCAGCTCGGCGAACTTCTCGGCGAGATGCGCAATGTGGTTGTTGACGCCGCCCGACACCGCCCAGTCGTATGGCGATACGATGGCGATCTTCATCGCCGCTCACGCGCCGAGCGCGGCGGTGACGGCGGCTGGTGATGCGCGCGGCTGACGATGAAGCTGCGGATCGTCGGGAGCCAGCCCATGGCTCGCGGCGTCGCCATCATGCCCCGCCACTGCTGAACGGCGACGTTGCGGTATCCTAGCTCCGACATGCGCGGCGCGCGTCCGGCGCAGCCGGACGTGGTCTTCGCTTCGATGGCGCGGCGGAGGTCGCCGGCCGAGGCGCCGTCGAACAGCGTGGTCGCGCTGCCGATCGTTTGGAGGAAGTGTGCATCACTGCAGCCGAGCGCGGCGAGGTGGAAGCGCTCCCGGTTGGCGCGTCGTGCCTTCGACGACGTGATGCGGCCCGCGGGACTGAGGTTGTACTCTTCGATGCCGTCGAAGTGCACGCCGTCGTTCTGGACGGCGGCGATGCGTTCGAGCACGCGAAGGCCGACACTGCGGGTGAGCCAGGAGAGGGGGTGCGGCACGATCGCCAGGCCGCCCTGTGCGTGGATTGCCGCCAGCGTCTCCTCCATGCGCCGAAAGCTCGGCACGGGTTCGTCGACGAACAATGCGAGCAGATGGCCGTCGAGGGTGGTCACCTCCATGCCACCGATCAGGTCGAAGCGATAGCCGCGCCGGACGTGCAATTCGCGCGCTTCGTCGGCGGCCCGCAGCGTGTCGTGTTCGGTGACGGCGATCACGTCGAGTTCGCACTGTTGCTCGACATAACTCAGCAGTTCGGGGACGGTCGCCATCCCGTCGCCGTGGCGCGTATGTATGTGGAGGTCGGCTGTGCCCAAGGTCGGTGTTGCCCCGCGCGTCACGTCGTTCACTGACCGTCGGCGATGCTGTCGCCGCACGGCCAGTGTAGCGCGGGCCGGGAGCTATGTTGGGGGAGCGGGTGGTACGGTCGCTGGCTTCGGTTGCAGTTCTTCGGGCCAGATGCGGTCGAGGACGCTCCACTGCCCGGGGTCTTCCTTCAGGTGCGTTTCGAACAGTGCGAGGAGTGCGGCGGTGTTCGCGCGCAGATCCGCCTCCCGATCACCGGTGCGGGTCAGTTCCAGCGGCGGGCCCAGTCGCGTGTAGATCTTGAATCCGCCTGTGCGGCGCACCCAGCCCGGCAGCAGCATTGCGTTCGTGCGCATCGCAAGGTCGACCGCGCCGGTGGGGAAGCGCGCCGGCGCGCCGCAGAAGTCGAGGACGATGCCGCGTTTCTGGATATCGCGGTCGATGAGGATCGCCGAGACGCCGCCACCTCGCAACCACGCCAGCGCGTCCTTGATCGCGCCGAAGCTGACCGGCGCGTAGATGTGGCCATGGACGGTGCGTAGCCCGCGCATCAGCCGTCCGAGCTCGGGCGGGTCCAGCGGTTCGACGAGCGCAAACACCTTGACGCCGATCGCGGCGAGACCCTGCACCGCGAACTCCGGATTCGCATAGTGCGCGGAGGCGATGATCACGCCGCGGCCGGCGTCGTGCGCCTCCCGCAGATACTCCAGGCCATCGATCGTCATGTCTTCGTCCCAGAATTTCTTGATGTCCATCCGGTGCATCCCGACGACATCGGCGTAGTAGCGGGCCGTGTTGCGCGCACATTGACGGCTGATCCGGTCCACCTCCTCCTCGGGCGCATCGGGCCCGAGGACTTGCCGGATGTTGCTGCGGACGTTCTTGCCAATGTTCGGTCCCCAGTTGTAGATGCGGTCGCTCCCGAAGCGGGCAATGCCGTAACGCCAGCTCAGAGGCATACGGCCGATCGTGTGGACGACCGCGAACATCAGGTAGTAGCGCCACTTGCTCAGACGGGGGAGGAATCGCACGCGTCAGACCTCTTCCGCAAGCGCGCCCGCGGACGTTGGAACGATCGCTTTCTTGTCCCAGAGGCGCCGGAAGATGAACCATTGATCGGGGTGCCGGCGGATCGTTCGCTCCAGCGATGCCATCGTCAGGCGCATCAGCTCGTGCACGTCGCGGGCCTCGTCACCGGTCGGGGCGAAGTCGCGCAGGCTCAGGTCGATCACGGGCCGGATCTCGACGTCATCCTCAGGACCGCGCAGCACGACCGCAGGCACCACCCAGGCGCCCGTGCGCAATGCGATGCGTGCCGCCGCGGGCGAGACGAGAGCCGGGGCGCCGAAGAAATCGACGCGGAGCCCGGCGTCCTCCGACGAAGCGACGTCGACCAGCATGGCCAGCAGTTCACCGCGCCGGAGCGCCTTGAACACGGTGGGACCGATGCGGTCGTGGCCGACGACGGTCATGCCGAGCTTGGCGCGCGAGCCCTGTACGAGAGCGTTCATCCGTTCGTAGGGAAACGTCTCGGCGACGGCGTTCACCGGATATCCGTAGGCAGCGAGCGCCGCGGCGCCGAGGTCCCAGTTGCCGAAGTGGATGGTGGCGATGATGACGCCTCGCCCCGACGATGCGCAGGCGTTGAGCTCGTCCCACTGGTCGAAGCGCAGGCGCTGCTTCACCTCCTCGCGGGTGATCGCGGGGAAGTGGACGAAATCGATCACGTACTTGCCGAAGTTGCGGAACGAGCGCCGGGCGACCGGCGACACGAGCTTCGGGTCGTCGGTCTGCAGCACGCGCGCGAGGTTCGCGTTGAGCGCTTTACGCTGGCGGGGAAAGATCACCCAGTAGCAGACCAGGGCCACGCGCTCGGCGAACCAGTAGCCCAGCCGCAGCGGCAGCGGCCGCGTCAGGACGATCGCCAGCCGGAAGAGCCAGTACACCGTCCTGTCGAGCAACCGCGCCTCATCCCGCTATGAACTCCTCCACCATATCGTGAGCCACGTCGTCGGTGTACTGCGTCGGCGGCGACTTCATGAAGTACGCCGACGGTCCGGCGAGCGGCCCGGCGATGCCACGGTCGAGGGCGATCTTGCAGCAGCGGATCGCGTCGATGACAACGCCGGCGGAGTTCGGGCTATCCCAGACTTCCAGCTTCACCTCTGCGTTCAGAGGGACGTCGCCGAAGGTCGTGCCTTCCATGCGAATGTAGCACCATTTGCGGTCCAGAAGCCACGGCACATGGTCGGAAGGGCCGACGTGCACATCGCCGGCGGGCAGTTCGTAGTCGAGCTGCGACGTGACGGCGTTGGTCTTGGAGATCTTCTTCGATTCGAGCCGTTCACGTTCGAGCATGTTCAGGAAGTCGGTGTTGCCGCCGAAGTTCAGCTGGTAAGTGCGGTCGAGGCGCACGCCGCGTTCGCGGAACAGCCGCGTCAGCACGCGGTGCACGATCGTTGCGCCGACCTGCGACTTGATGTCGTCGCCGATGATCGGCAGGCCGGCTTCCTGGAAGCGCTTGGGCCAGTAGCCGTACTGGTCGCGCGCGATGAACACGGGGATGCAGTTGATGAAGCCGCAGCCGGCGGCCAGCACCTGCTCCACGTACCACTTGGTGGCCTCCTCCGAGCCGACGGGGAGGTAGCTGACGACGACGTCGGTCTCGGTCTCCTTCAGCAGGCGCACGATGTCGTCGGTGGCGCCCTTGGCCTTCGTGATCACCTTCGAGAGGTACTTGCCCAGCCCGTCATGGGTCATGCCGCGCGAGACGCGCACGCCCTGGTGCGGCACGTCGCTGAACTTGTAGGTGTTGTTCGGCGTGGTGAACACCGCCTCGGAGAGGTCGTGCCCGACCTTGTTCTCGTCGATATCGATCGCCGCGACGAAGTTGATGTCGCTGATCTGGTAGCCGCCGAGGTTGATGTGCATGAGCCCCGGGATCAGCTGGCCCTCCTGGGCATCGCGATAGAAGTAGCGGCCCTGCACCAGCGACGACGCGCAGTTGCCGACGCCGATGATCGCGACATTGATCTTGCCCGTATCGCGCTTGCCGGTCCCTGCCTTCAGCGGCGACGTCGTGGCGGCCTTTGTGGTCTTCGTTGCCATGCGGTCTGATCCTCCCTCGACGTAGAACAACTTCTGCTCGGCCATGCCAAACACGCTGCAGGTGGCTTCGATGAATTGCCGGTTCGGCTGCTTGGCCCCGGACTTGATCTGCGAGAGGTAGCCCTCGCTGACGCGGTAGCCGTGCCGCTCCAGTTCGGCCAGGAGCCAACGCTGCTTCTGGCCACGCTGCTCCAGCACCTCAAAGACCCGAGTCCGTAGCATCGTACCAACCTGCCGGTAAAGTTTCTTGAACGGTACGGTCCGTCGCCGTAACCGTCAAGTTACGAAAACTGTACCGGTGCAGCGTAGCAGGCAACTCATCGTGAGCGCGATGGTACGGACGGACCATCTTGGAACGCGGAGAGCGCTGCTCCGCAGCTCGCGGGCTGAGGGCGGGCCGCCGCGAGGACTGCGGCGCACGTGTCCGAGGCTGCGGGTTACAGGTAGGTCTTTAGTCCGTCTCGCAGCGGCGTCAGTGTTGGCTTCAGGACCTCGAGCAGTTGCCGATTGTCGGCCGTCGCGGGCGCCGTGATGAAGTCGATAGCGTCGGCGGAGAGCGGCCGCCACGGCAGCATGCCGGCGATCCGGCCGAGCGTCTTGCCGACGAATACCGGCTGGTGCAGGAGCCGCGGCTGCTTGCCCAGCACCTCCAGGGCAGTCGAAACGACCTCGTTCATCGACATCACGTCTGGGCCGCCGATTTCGAAGACGAGGTTGGCTGCCTCGGGCTCGAGCGCGCAATCGGACGCCGCGCGCCCGACATCGTCGATGAACACCGGCTGCATGTCCTGCTTGCCGCTCCCG